>CASECT010000140.1 GCA_949286525.1 uncultured Eubacteriales bacterium
GTCAATCACGGACTTCCCGTGGCGAAGTTCTTCCCGGCTTCCAACTACGGCGGACTGAAGACCATCAAGGCGCTGGCAGGTCCCTTCCCGAAGATGCGCTTCATGCCCACCGGCGGCGTCAACGAGGGAAATGTGCAGGAGTATCTGGCTGAGCCGAAGATCATCGCGGCAGGCGGAAGCTGGATGGTAAAGGGCGATCTGGTTAAGGCAGGCAAGTTCGATGAGATCGAGGAGCTGACCAGACGCGCGGTGGCTTTGGTAAACGCGTAAGGAGCGGCCTATGAAAAAGTTTATGGATAAGGATTTTCTGCTGTCCACAGAGACGGCGAGACATCTGTTTCATGATTATGCCGAGAAACTTCCGATCATCGACTATCACTGTCATCTGAGCCCTCAGGAGATTGCCGAGGATGCGAAGTTTGAAAATATTACCCAGGTATGGCTGGGAGGCGACCATTACAAGTGGCGTCAGATGCGCTCCAACGGCGTGGAGGAGAAATACATTACCGGGGACGCCCCGGATCGGGAGAAATTTCAGAAGTGGGCCGAGACTCTGGAGATGGCTATCGGCAATCCGCTGTACCACTGGAGTCATCTGGAGTTGCAGCGCTACTTCGGCTACGAGGGAGCATTAAACGGCGACACAGCGGAGGAGGTATGGAACCTCTGCAATGAGAAGTTAAAGGGCATGTCTGCGCGGAAGCTGATTCTGGATTCCAATGTGGAGATGCTGGCTACCACAGACGATCCCATCGACGATCTCCACTGGCATAAGCAGATCGCTGAGGATGAGAGTTTCCCGGTCAAAGTGCTTCCCGCATGGCGGCCGGATAAGGCGGTTGCCATCGAGAAGGCGGATTTCGCGGACTATATGGTAAAGCTGGGCGACGCCGCCGGGATGAAGATCGATTCCATGGCGGATGTGAAGGAAGCCCTGAAGAAACGCATGGCGTTCTTCAATGAGATGGGCTGCTGCATCAGCGACCACGGTCTGGAGTATGTGATGTACGCGCCGGCCTCCGAGGAGGAGGTGGAAGCCATTTTCGCGAAGAAGATGGCAGGAGGAGTTCTGACAGTTCACGAGACTGACCAGTACAAGATGAATCTGCTGGTATTTCTCGGCAGAGAGTACCATCGTCTGGACTGGGTTATGCAGCTCCATTACGGTGTGAAGAGAGACAACGATAAGAGGCGGTTTGAGCTGCTGGGTCCGGATACGGGATTTGACAGCATCTCCACCAGCGCTCCGGCGGGACAGCTGGCGGATTTCCTCAACGAGCTGGCATACACCGACGAGCTTCCCAGGACGATCCTCTACTCCCTGAATCCCATCGATAACGCGGCGATCGGAACCATCATCGGCTGTTTCCAGAACGCTGACGCGGTTGGCAAGATCCAGCAGGGGAGCGCATGGTGGTTCAACGACCACAAGACCGGAATGACAGAGCAGATGACCTCTTTAGCAAATCTGGGACTTCTCGGCAACTTCGTCGGCATGCTGACGGATTCCAGAAGTTTTCTGTCCTATGCCCGTCATGAGTATTTCCGCAGGATCGCCTGCGAGCTGATCGGCGGATGGGTGGAAAACGGCGAGTACCCGAATAACGAGAAGTCGCTGAGAAGAATTGTGGAGGGCATTTCCTACCGCAACGCGAAGAGATATTTTAAACTTTCTTAAGCATACAGAGAAAAGGAGATTAGACAAATGGCGAAAGTTGTGACAATGGGTGAGATCATGCTGAGACTTTCCACCCCGAATAACGAGAAATTTATCCAGGCAGACGAGTTTGACATCAACTACGGCGGCGGCGAGGCGAACGTGGCGGTTTCCCTTGCAAATTACGGCCATGAGGCTGAGTTTGTGACCGCGGTTCCCGACAATGAGATCGGCGAGTGCGCGGTGGCGGCTCTGCGCAAGTACAATGTGAAGACCGAAAACATCGCAAGATGCGGCGAAAGACTTGGCATCTACTATCTGGAGAGCGGTTCTTCCATGAGACCCTCCAAGGTTCTTTATGACCGGGCACATTCCTCCATTTCCACGGCTACCGCGGCGGATTTTGACTTCGACAAGATCTTCGAGGGCGCTGACTGGTTCCACTTTACAGGGATCACACCGGCTGTTTCCGACTCCGCGGCAGTGCTGACCGAGGAGGCCTTAAAGGCCGCCAAGAGACACGGCGTGAAGGTTTCCGTTGACCTGAACTTCCGCAAGAAACTCTGGTCTTCCGAGAAGGCGCAGAAGGTAATGAAGAATCTGATGCAGTACGTTGACGTCTGCATCGGAAACGAGGAGGACGCAGAGCTGGTGCTGGGTTACAAGCCGGGCAATACAGACGTGACCAGCGGCGAGCTGGAACTGGCAGGATACAAATCCATCTTCGAGCAGATGGTGGCAGACTACAATTTTGAGTACTGCATCTCCTCCCTGCGTGTCAGCCATTCCGCATCTGACAACGGATGGTCCGCATGCATCTATTCCAGAGACGACAAGGAGTTCTATCATTCCAGAGAGTACTCCATCCATCCCATCGTTGACCGCGTTGGCGGCGGCGACTCTTTCGCCGGCGGAACCATCTGCGGTTTCCTGGATGGCAAGAACTTCAAGGATGCCCTGGAGTTTGGTGTGGCGGCATCCGCGCTGAAGCACACGATTCCGGGAGATTTCAACCTGGTAAGCCGCAAGGAAGTGGAGACACTGGCAGGCGGAGACGGATCCGGACGCGTGCAGAGATAAGTACACCGACGCTACTCTTACCAGATATACATTCCCCCTTATGTTATGCGGGCAGTCCCGGTTTTCCGGCGGCTGCCCGTCTTGTGTTTTCCGACAAAACTGTGTTATACTTTCCTGTGTCGGCAGTGATTGGCAAAGGGATAAATACGGAGGTGTTTTTATGCAGACAGAAAGATTTCAATATCATTTCGAACCGAAGCGGGGCTGGATGAACGATCCCAACGGTCTGATATTTTATAAGGGGGAGTACCACGCGTTCTTTCAGCACAATCCATATGCCGCCCATTGGGGCCAGATGCACTGGGGGCATGCGGTAAGTAAGGATCTGATTCATTGGGAGGAGTATCCCATCGCTCTTTATCCCGACGAGCCATACGAGGACGCGGGCGGATGTTTTTCCGGCTCTGCGGTGGAGAAGGATGGGAAATTATATCTGTTTTACACGTCAGTGTCGAAGGAGTACGGCCAGACCCAGTCGGTGGCCATCAGCGAGGATGGGGTCAATTTTGTGAAGTATAAGGGCAATCCCATCATTCGCAAGAATCCGCTGGGCCACGATAATTTCCGGGATCCCAAGGTAACGAAGATCGGAGATACCTACTATATGGTGGTGGGAAGCGGCGACAGGGAGTGGGGCCAGGTGCTGCTCTTCTCCAGCAGCGATCTTCTGCACTGGGAGTATGAGACGGTGCTCTTCGGAGGAAAAGAGTACGCCGACTGCATCGAGTGTCCGGACTTTTTCCAGCTGGGCGATAAGTATGTGCTGATGTTCTCGAAGATCAAGGAGAAGTTCAAAGCCACCTATTTTGTGGTGGGAGATTTTGTGGAAAATAAACTGGTCAACTACACTATTCAGAATCCGGAGCGGGGTTATGATTTCTACGCGCCCCAGACCTTCGAGGCGGATGGCCGGCGCATTATGATCGGATGGATGTATCACTGGGGCAAAATGCCGCAGTGCGGGGCAGCCTTTGCGGGCGCTCTGTCCATTCCGAGAGAACTGACGTTGGAAAACGGCAGGGTGTTGAATTACCCGGTCACAGAGGCGCAGCATCTGATGGATAAGTGCAGCGACTATGTGGTCTGGAAGGGGGATACGCTGGATCTTCGAGATGGCCTGCGCAGATGGCTGACAGTCCGCTCCAAAGATATATGCTCGGTGGATATCCTGGAGGACACAAAGTCGGTGGAGGTCTTCTTAAACGGCGGAAAGCAGTCCTATACATACTGGAAGAGAGGAAAGTAAAGATGGGAAAGAAAGAGGCCAAGACCAACGCCATCCGAATTCTTGAGACAATGAAAATTCCCTATGAGACAATGACCTACGAGTGCAAGGAGTTTGTGGACGGCAGTCACATTGCCGACCAGCTGGGGTTGGACCACAGCAGGGTTTACAAGACCATTACCACAGTGGGAAAATCCGGCGGATACTATGTGTTTGTGCTGCCTATCGATGAGGAGATTGATTTCAAGAAGGCGGCGAAAGCCGCCGGGGAGAAATCCCTGGAGATGCTGCCGTTAAAAGACCTGACGAAGGTGACCGGTTATGTGCGGGGCGGCTGTACCTCCATCGGCATGAAGAAACAGTATCCCACCTTTATTCAGTCCTCCGCCCGCAAGCTGGATCAGATGACGGTCAGCGGCGGGCGGATCGGCCTGCAGATTACCCTGGCCCCGGAGGATCTGCGCCGGGCAGCCGGGGCCGAGTTCGCGGATGTGATTCACAGCTGACCCAGGCTTTTCAGCTCCTGATAGACCAGGGAGACCGGGAGTCCCACCACGTTGTTGTAGTCGCCCCGGATGCCTTTGACAAAGGCGGCGAAGGGTCCCTGGATGCCGTAGGATCCGGCCTTGTCCATGGGATCGCCTGTGGCTATGTAGGAGAGAATCTCCGTGTCAGTCATGGGATATACGTCCACCTTGGTGCAGGCGGCAAAGGAGTGGCAGAGGGATTCGCCCAGCAATGTCACACCGGTGTAGACTTTGTGGGTGGCGTCCGCCAGATCCCGCAGCATGAAAAAGGCCTCCTCCTCATCCTTCGGTTTGCCCAGGATCCGCCCGTTGTGGCAGACCACGGTGTCCGCTCCGAGGATGAGGGTGTTTTTTCTGACCGCATCGGAGGGAAATTTCGTTTCCTCCCACTGCATTCTGACTGCCATCGCTTTCTGGCGGGAGAGATCTTTTACGATTTCCGCTGGCTCTGTTTCGGAAGTGATCTCCGGGGCGTCGCTGGTCAGCACTTCAAATTCCAGTCCGATCTGCTGCAGCAGTTCCCGTCTCCTGGGAGAGGCGGAAGCCAGTATCAGTTGTCCTTTCACGATAAAACCTCCTTCTCAATTCGCAGACTTCTGTTTCCCGGAGCGTTCCTTCGGATTCATATCGTCCGGTATCCGCCCGGCCAGAATATCTTCGTAGTGGCGGGTTTTCTTTTCCATGTAGGCAACCCGCTCCTTTGCCTCCTTCAGTTTTTCATAGGCCAGATCCCGGTACTGCAGCAGAATCTCATAGCGGGCCTTCAGATTTTCCTCTGAGTCCTCCAGACGGCACAGGTCGCAGTAGTGGCGGATGGATTCAATGGACATGCCGCAGCCCTTCAGGCAGCGGATGGTCGTAAGCCAGTTGAGGGAATCGTCGTCGAAAACCCGGCGGTTGGCTCCGTCCCGGCGGCAGGGCAGCAGGCCTCTGTCCGTGTAATAGCGGATTGTGTGCTCCGTCATGCCGGACATTTTGCAGATTTCCTTGAGCGTATAGTACATAACTTCCTTTCCCGCTTTTTCGGTGTGTGAACTGTAACAAAATTTTGCAAAAAACCGAAAAAGCGTCTTGACTTCGTGTAGCACGAGTTTGTTAAACTAATCATAGCACGAAAATGTGAAATGTAAAGGAGGAAACAACATGGCATATTTGGGAGAAGACATTCGGAAACTGGGCTTCGGTCTGATGCGTCTGCCCCAGAAGGAGGAGGGCGTCATCGATGTGGAACAGACGAAAGAGATGGTGGATAAATTCCTGGCAGCGGGATTTACCTACTTTGACACGGCCTGGGCTTACGCGGGCAGTGAGGATGCGATCCGTCAGGCGCTGGTGGAACGCTACCCCAGAGAGAGCTTTCAGCTGGCTACCAAGAATGCGGCTTGGATCAACTGCAAGAGCCGTGAGGAGGCCATTGCGCAGTTTGAGACGTCCCTGAAACAGACCGGGGCGGGATACTTCGATTTTTACTTGCTTCATAATCTCGGCGAGGGACGCACCCATTATTTTGATGATTTTGACATGTGGAGTTTTGTTTTGGAGAAGAAAGCGGAAGGGCTGATCCGGCATGTGGGATTTTCTTTCCACTCTACCCCCGAGGAGCTGGAGGAGATTTTAAACGCCCATCCCGAGGCGGAGTTCGTACAGCTGCAGATTAACTATGCGGACTGGGATAATCCCGCGATCCAGTCCGGAAAATGTTACGAGGTGGCGAGAGCCCACGGCAAGCCTGTCATTATCATGGAGCCGGTCAAGGGAGGTATGCTGGCAAATCCGCCGGAGCCTGTGGCGAAGATTCTCGAAGAAGCGGAGCCGGAATCTTCGGCGGCTTCCTGGGCAATCCGTTTCGCGGCGGATCTGGAGGGTATTATTACCGTTCTCTCCGGTATGAGCAGCGTGGAACAGATGGAGGACAATCTCTCCTACATGAAGGGTTTCTCCGGTCTGACCGAGAAGGAGCGCGATACCCTGAACAGAGCGCAGGAGGAGCTGAAGAAGATCCCGCTGATTCCCTGTACGACCTGTAATTACTGCGCGAAAGTCTGCCCGATGAATATCGGTATCTCCGGAACCTTTACGGCTATGAACATGCTGACCTTTTACGGGGACAAGGCGGCCGCGGCCCATCAGGAAGAGTGGCTGGTAAGCGGTCACGGAAAGAAACGCGCCTCTGAGTGTGTCAAGTGCGGCGCCTGCGAGGAGGCCTGCCCGCAGCATATCAAGATCCGTGATGAGCTGGTAAAGGCGGCGGAAGTATTTTGTTGAGAGATGGGAGAGAAGAGGATGGACAGAGTAGAACTATGCAGGGAAAAAATGGAGGAACTCTTCGGAGGGAAGCCGGTAACCACAGAGGGGAATGACCCGGAGTTTATGCGTATTCTTCAGAGATTTATCTTCGGAGAGGTCTGCTATTTGGGGAGCCTGGACAATAAGATGCGGGAGCTGATTACGATCACGGTTCTGGCGGTAAACCAGACACTGCCACAGCTGGCTTCCCACACGGCAGCCTGTCTCCATGTGGGGGCGACGCCGATAGAGATCCGGGAAGTCATTTATCAGTGCGCGCCTTTTATCGGATTTCCAAAGACATTGAACGCCATCGCTACCATAGATCAGGTTTTTGAGCAGCAGGGGATATCCCTTCCGCTGGAAAGCCAGGAGACTGTGACAGAGGAGACGCGGCTGGAGGAGGGAAGAAAGCTTCAGGAGCCCATTTACGGCACCGAGATCGCGGACAAATACGCCTATCTTCCCAAAGAGTACGCCGAGGCGGTTCCGCGCTTGTTGACGGAATTGGGTTTCGGGGACTTTATGTCCCGAAGCGGTCTGGATAATAAAACCCGGGAACTTCTGATTCTAGTGCTGCTGGCGGCGCTGGGCGGCGCGGATCTTCAGGTGTACAGTCACGCGATCGGGGCAATCAGGGCTGGAAACGCGAAGGAGGAGGTACTCTGCGCGCTGCTCCACGGTATGCCCTATATGGGATTCCCGAGATTTCTGAATGCATTGAACGCTATCAAACCGGTACTGGAAGAGGAGGAGTAGCATGAGATATCGAAGATTGGGAAAAACCGGCCTGACGGTCAGCGAGATCGGTCTGGGCGCGGAGTGGCTGGAGCGGAAGGACGAGGCGGCCTGCAGGGAGATCATTGATCTGTGCGAGAGCCGCGGAATCAACATTCTGGATTGCTGGATGTCGGAGCCCACGGTGCGGACGAACATCGGAAAAGCCATTCAGGGAAAGCGGGAGAAATGGTATATTCAGGGACATATCGGTTCTACCTGGCAGGATGGGCAGTATGTGCGTACCCGGGATCTTCCAAAGGTAAAGGGGGCTTTTGAGGATCTGCTGACCAGGCTGGGAACGGATTACATTGATCTGGGCATGATCCACTATGTGGACAGCGAGAAAGAGTTTGCCGAAATCTGTGCCGGCCCTTTCCTTTCCTATGTTCATGAGCTGAAGGAGAAAGGTGTCATCCGCCACGTGGGCCTGAGTACTCACAATCCCAAGGTCGCGAAACTGGCGGCGGAGAGCGGCGAGGTGGAGATGATGCTGTTTTCCGTGAATCCGGCCTTTGATCTGATGCCGCCGACGGACAATATTGAGGATTATTTCGCGGAAGAGTACGATGCTTCCCTGGGCGGCATTGACCGGGAGCGGGCGGAGCTTTACCGGCTCTGCGAGCAGCGTGACATCGGCCTGACGGTCATGAAGGGATTCGCCGGCGGGCGCCTCTTTGACGCAGCCCGGTCTCCCTTCGGTGTGGCGCTGACGCCGGTGCAGTGCATCCACTATGCTCTGACCCGGCCGGCGGTGGCCAGCATTATGGCGGGTTTTGACGCGCCGGAACAGGTGCTGGAGGCGGTTTCCTACGAGGAGGCCTCCGAGGAGGAACTGGATTACGCCAGCGTGCTGGCAAAGGCTCCCCGCCATGCCTATCACGGCCAGTGCACTTACTGCGGGCACTGTAAACCCTGTCCGTCGGGGATTGACATCGCCATGGTCAACAAGCTGTACGATTTGGCGGTTATGCAGCCTGAGGTGCCGGATTCCGTCCGGTCCCATTACCAGGTACTGGAAAAGCACGCATCTGACTGTATTGCCTGCGGCGGCTGTGAGACCCGCTGCCCCTTCGGCGTTCCGGTTGTGGAGCGCATGGAGCAGACCAAGACGGTGTTTGGAAACTGAGGAGAGCGGAGGATGAGAGCATGGGTAAAAGGGAATGTCTGATTGTCGGCGTTGTGGGCTGTGGAAAGATCAGTGATATTTATCTGAAGAACATGACGGAGAAATTTCCGGTGTTGAAGGTAAAATCCTGCTGCGCAGTCCATCCGGAACACGCCCGAAAGAAGGCGCAGCAGTACAAGATTGCCGCCTGCACCTACGAGGAAATGCTGGCGGACCCGCAGATCGATATGGTGGTTATACTGACACCGGCGCCCACCCATGCCTCCCTGATCCGGCAGGCGCTTGCGGCGGGAAAACATGTGTATACGGAGAAGCCGATAGCGCTCACAGTGGAGGAGGCGGCAGAACTTTCGGCACTGGCGGAGGAGAGCGGCAAGTATCTGTGCGCGGCGCCGGATACCTTTCTGGGGTCGGCCCTTCAGACAGCCCGCAGAGCCGTGGATGAGGGAGAAATCGGCGAGATAACCGGTTTTACGGTCAATGCCAACCGATGCCAGGATCTGATGACGGTAATTCTCCCCAACAACAATCTGCCGGGAGGGGGTGTTGGTCTCAATTACGGTATTTACTACATGACGGCCCTTATCAGCCTCCTGGGACCGGTGGAGGAAGTTTCCGCCTTAGTGCGTAACCCGAAACCGGTAAGAATAAACCGTCTGCCGGGACATCCGGATTTCGGAAAGGAATACGCATCGCCCAATGAAAGTCAGATTGCGGCCTCCCTGCGGATGGGAAACGGTGTCATCGGCGCATTTTTCCTGAATGGAGAGAGTATACTCTCAGACCTGGCCCTATTCTGCCTTTATGGGACGAAGGGCGTTCTGAGATTGACGGATGCCAATCAGTTTGGCGGTCAGGTTACGCTTATAAAAAACACGTCGGATTATTTTCATCCGGAGGAGATTCCGCTGGACTACGGGCTGCCCTATGAGAAGGACAGCCGGGGCGTCGGACCGGCTGAAATGGCGGCGGCGATTCTCTCCGGCCGTGAGAGCCGGACGGATAAGGCCATGGCCATCCATGTGCTGGACGTCTTTTGCGCCATGGAGAGGAGCTCCGAAAAGGGCAGAAGGACTGTGGTAAACAGTACCTGCCGCCGACCGGAAGCTTTCCGTGAGGGTATAAAGCTTTTGCGTCTTTAACTATTGCAAATGGATTTCTGTATGATCTTTTACTCTTTCCGGGTTGCAAATCCTCAACACGCCTCTCAACGATGCGAACCATGTTGGGGATTTTTTATCCCGTTTATCAAACTTTAACATTTCTTTCCTACGATATCCCTGTCAGGTATCAGAACATCAGAGATTTTTGATAAAAGTGGTGCTTTTTTGTTATAAGCTGACAGGAAAAAGCGGATATAATGGGACAAAACGAAATTCCGCAGGGCAAAAGCCAAAGGACAAATGGGAGGATGAGAGATGAGACGGGAAAGTTTTAACGACGGATGGAGATTCGGAAAACAGGGGGAGGAGAAACGGAACGTGTTTCTGCCCCACGACGCCATGCAGCTGGAGCAGCGCAGCGCCGACGCGAAGGGAGAGAGCGCCTGCGCCTATTTCCCCGGGGCTGTCTACGAGTATGAGAAGACATTGGATGTGCCAGAGGACTGGGAGGGAAAGCGCGTGCTTCTGCAGTTTGAGGGTGTCTATCAGAAGAGCAAAGTCTATGTGAACGATGTGGAGGCCGGAGGATGCGTGTACGGTTATGTGCCGTTTTTTGTATCTCTGGATGCGTATCTGAAGCCGGGCCGGGAAAATGTGATCCGTGTGGTGGCGGATAACAGCGAACAGCCCAACAGCCGCTGGTATACCGGAGGCGGCATTTACCGCAGTATGTGGCTGTGGGTCGGAGCGCCCGAGTCTGTCGCGCCGGAAGGGTTGAAGGTAAGTACGGTTTCGGTGGATGAGCCGGAAGTGGCGGTGGATGTGGAGCTCCTGGGAGAGGAGAAGGATGACTTTACGGTGGAACTGGAGATTTCCTGTCAGGGACAGACGGTAGCCCGGGGCGAAGGTTTCCACGCTCGGATTGCTGTTCCCGGGGCAAAACTCTGGAGCGCTGAGACGCCGGAGCTCTACCGCTGTGTTGCGCGGGTAAAGCGGGGAGAGGAACTGGTGGATACGGCGGAGACCTTCTTTGGCATCCGCCAGATAACCTGCAGTCCAAGGGGACTTTTTGTCAATGGGAAGGAGACGCTGCTACGGGGAGGCTGCGTGCATCACGACAACGGTATTGTGGGATCGGCCAGCTATGCCGAGAGTGAATGGCGGCGGGTAAAGATGCTGAAGGACGCCGGTTACAATGCCATCCGTTCCTCCCACAACCCGGCTTCTGCGGCGATGCTTGAGGCCTGCGACGCCCTGGGCATGTACGTGATGGATGAGAGCTGGGATATGTGGTACCGCCACAAGAGCGCCAAGGACTACGCAGCGGAGTTCATGGACTGCTACAAAAAGGATCTTCAGGCCATGGTGGAGCGGGATTACAACCATCCCTCGGTTATTCTCTACTCCATTGGTAACGAGGTGTCCGAGCCTGCGGAGAAGAAGGGTGTGGATCTGGCGAAGGAGATGGTGGAATTTCTCCATGAACTGGACGCTTCCCGGCCAGTAACCGGCGGCATGAACCTGATGATCATCAGCCGCAGCGCCAAGGGAAATGATATTTACAAGGAAGAGGGAGGCAGAAGCGATGACGGCGGCGCCAAGACCCAGGGAATGAACTCCACCCTCTTTAACATGATGACCTCCATGGTGGGAACCGGCATGAACAAGGGGGCCAACGGAAAGAAGGCCGACGAGGTAACCACGCCGGTACTGGACGCGCTGGATATCGCGGGCTACAACTACGCTTCCGGCAGATATCCGCTGGAGGGCAAGGCCCATCCCAACCGTGTGATCTTCGGTTCCGAGACCTTCCCCCAGGACATCGCGAAAAACTGGAAGATGGTAAAGGAATATCCCTACCTGGTGGGCGATTTTATGTGGACGGCCTGGGATTATCTGGGAGAGACCGGCATCGGCGCCTGGGCTTACACCCCTGACGGAAAGGGATTTGACAAACCCTACCCCTGGCTGCTGGCGGATGTGGGCGCTATGGATATTCTCGGCGATCCCAACGGGGAACTGTTTTTGGCCCAGGCGGCCTGGGATCTTTCGGAACAGCCGAAGATCGCCGTGCAGCCGGCAAACCATCCCGGCGTGAAGCCTGCCAAGGCTGTGTGGAGGGGCACTAACGCGCTTCCCTCCTGGAGCTGGAAGGACTGCGACGGCAACAAGACGGTGGTGGAGGTCTACACCGGCGGCGCTGCTGTGGAACTGTTCTTAAACGGCAGGAAACTGGGACGGAAAAGGGTAAAGGAGTGCAAGGCGTCCTTCAAGGTAAAATACGCGCCGGGAGAGCTGAAGGCGGTGGCCTATGACGCCTCCGGAAGGATAATGGGAGAGAGCGCACTGACTTCGGCTTCCGGTGCGACACAGCTTCGTCTGACCCGGGAGACATCTGTGATTGATCCGGCTTTTGCCTGCCCGACAGAGCTGAGAGATCCCGAGACGGGAGAGAACGCTTCCGTGATCTATGTGGATGTGGAACTGACGGGCGAGAACGGACAGCGGCAGATGAACGACGACCGGAACTTGAAGTGCCAGGTAGAGGGAGGCCTGCTGCTTGGATTTGGCAGCGCAAATCCCAGAACAGAGCAGCGGTATCCCGAGGGTATCTTTGCCACCTACTACGGAAAAGCCCTTGCAGCAGTGCTTGTGGCGAAAGGCAAAAAGGCCACGGTAAAGGTCAGCGGCGAGAGCCTGGCAGCGGAACTTGAAGTGGAAGGCTAAAGCCGATTGGCGGATGGCAGCGGGTCGGCGGCTGTGAAAGCGCAGCCGCCGGTTTGACGCGAATGAGCGAAATGTGGATGAGAGAGAAAGGAAGAACAGAATATGCGGGCAGTACATTTGCGGACAGATTATCTGAAGGAGCCGATCGGGCTTGGAAACCCCACCCCCAGGCTCTACTGGAAATGTGAGGGCGGCGTGACCCAGAGCGCCTATCAGGTCATCGCTGAAAAGGACGGCGAGCAGGTATGGGACAGCGGGAAGGTAAGTTCCTCCTCCAGCACCCACATCTCCTACGGCGGACCTTATCCCGGAAGCAGGGAGAGGATCGACTGGAAGGTGCGCCTCTGGGATGAAAAGGATGAACCGGGAGAGTGGAGCGGATCTTTCTTTGAGATGGGGCTGCTTCTGGCGGGGGACTGGAAGGCAAAATGGATCAGCGGCAACTACAGGCCGAAAAAGAACACCCGCTATCCGGTGGATTGTTTCCGAAAGACCTTCACGGCCGGGAAAGCGGTAAAGCGGGCGGTTCTCTATATGAGCGCCTGCGGGCTCTACCGGGGATGGATCGACGGCAAACCGGTCTCCGACGCGGTATTCATGCC
>CASECT010000141.1 GCA_949286525.1 uncultured Eubacteriales bacterium
AGCTGATCCAGGTTGATATTGTGGTTGATCAGAGCGATGGGATACGCTCCGCGCCTTCTCGGCCGCTCCAGAAGATCCCCGAAAAAGGCCCGGATTGGCACCGGAGCCTGATGTTCCTGATAGAGTTTCATGATGGAGGCATACTCCCGGTGCAGATCCAGCGGCACGTCCATCCCCAGGCCGATCAGGTAGGGCATGTCATCCACCTGGCCGCCCCGGCCCGTGATGCAATCCTTGATCTCCTCCTGGTGCTCCTCAAAATCCGCCAACAGCTCATACTCGTCCCCGTCCAGGAAACGGCGGACGTTCTGCCTGACCCCTTCCAGGGTAAATTCGGTACAGATCGTAAGCTCCGCGTCCGGAACCAGCATCCGGCGCTTCACATCCAGATTCAGATTCCGATAAGCCAGCGGATAGAGCCCCCTGGGCGTGTGGATACTGACCACATTCATGGCCAGCCGCCGCAGATGCAGACCGCCCTCAGGACGCCGGCGCTCCTTTGTCTGATACTGAAAATTCTGCACGATCGTCTGAAACTGCTCCTGGTTTAAGGCATAGCCGTCGCTCCCCAGCCGCTCCCGGTCCAGATAACGCACCAGGGCGTAGTCCGTGTAGTAGGGCACTGTATCCATCCGGCTGCACATCTCCAGATAGCTGAGAATTTTTAAATTTGCTGTGTTGGAAAAAACAGATTGGTATTTATGGGGATTCTCCCGGATATCGGTTACCAGCTTCTGTGGAACCGGATAATAGGAACCCTCGACGACCTGGGAGGAGAGAATGGAATCCAGATAGATCGCGTCAAAAGGCATGACGGTGTACCGGGTCAGGTGGAAGCCCTCCACCGACAGGGTACGGCGGGATGTGTCCAGATCCCGGATGCCGATCCAGTATCTGGTCACTTCCTCCTCCTGATTGCGGTACGCAATGCTCAGCCATTTTCCCTCGTGAACTGCCCGAAAGATATCATGAAAAACTGTATCCATCGCCTATGCCTCCATGTGCAGAAGAAACAGGAGTTCCTTGCTGGCATTCTTGTTTTCTTTGCCGGTAACCTGATAATTGTGCTGCTTCTGGCGCATGGTCACACTGCCGTAGCGGCCCAGAAGTCCCAAGATCTCCTCCGGTCCCGGCCGGCTTCTGGTATTCTGGCTCAGGAGGACATAGGCGGTTTTTCCTCTCAATGCCTCCAAAATCTGCGCCATATTGTCCAGGAAAAGGGCGCGCTGAGTAAAGTCCATATGCTCCTTCTTCTTGTCAAACATCTCGTCGTAGAGTCCGTAGAAAGAATCGTAGTTGTTCATGGTGGACGGGTAGGGCGGATCCATGTACACCACATCCACCTGCTCCATTTGACGGATCAGCTCCAGCGCGTCCAACCGGCAGGCCTGACAGGGCGCGCCGGCAAAAACCGCCTGATTGTAGGCATCGATATTCTCCCTCATATGACTCTCAAAGGTCTGGTTGTGATAGGCCCGCTTCCGACCGTATTTCGCATAGCTGTAATCCTCGTCCCGAAGCCTCTGAATCTGGTTCCAGGGCACGTTCATCCGGGAGTATGGCAGCTTGCGGATCATGGCCCGCCGCAGCAGCGCCAGAAAAAGATACCGCCGGTCCCCCTCCAGAGTCTCTGCGATAGCTGCCAGACGGGCAAGCTCCCGCACCTCCGCCGGATAGTAGAGCCGCTCTTCAAGAAAGGCAAAGCGAACCCAAAGCTCCGCCACCCGCGCATCGCTTACCTGCCTTGTAAAAATGTCCTCCTCCAGCCGCTGATCCTGATTTTCCACCAGCGCCCTGGCAATCACATAGTCCGCGTAGAGAATATCATTGGAAATAACCCGGTAGCCTCCGGCCTTCAGGGCATAGGAAACCGAGCAGCCTCCGGCGAAGAGATCCAGCACGGTTCCCTCCTTTACCGGCATCTCCGAGAGAATCCAGTCAGACAGCTTCTCCTTGTTGCCTATGTAATTTACCTTCGGATACTTTGCCATGGTCCAGGGCCTCCTCCACCTGTATTGCAATCTGATACGCCAATTTGGGCGGCACCGCGTTGCCGATCTGCTGCTGAATCTGAATCGACGTGCCCTCAAACACAAAGGTATCCGGGAAGGTCTGGATCCGCGCCAGTTCCCTGGGCGTCAGGGCCCGGTTCTGCTCGTAGTGAAAAATCTTGCGCATATCCCCGGTTACGCAGACCGAGGGCTTTGTGCTGTCGTAACGGATGTATTTGCGGATATCGCCGGATGTGGGACGCAGCTCCTCCGGAATGTCCATGCGGTCGCCCCCATCCTTCACATAACTCATCTTCTTCAGCATCTGGGGGCTGTGCTTCATCGCCTTGTGGTTGGGGATATCGCTCTCCTCCCCGTTCTTTAAGGGCGGAAGATCCCCGATGGCATCCTTCACGGTATAGACGCGCTCCTGCTCCTTCGGGTAGTCGAAGGTTGTCTTGAGATCTCCTCGAACCCCCACCATGACCAGGCGCCGCCGCTCCTGAGGCACACCGAAATGCACGCTGTTTAAAACCTGCCACTGCACCCGGTAGCCCAGGCCCGCCGTCTCAAAAGCATCCTCCGCCGCGGCGATGGTCTTTCCCTTCAAATGGGTCGCCATGGCCGCCACATTCTCCATCACAAACATCTTCGGTTTCAGATACGCCACAAAACGCACAAATTCCTTAAACAGACGATTTCTCTCGTCGTCCAGAAAGGTCCGTCCGATGTTTCCCGCGATGGAAAACCCCTGACAGGGCGGCCCGCCCACAATCACGTCCACGGTCTTCCCCGCTTTCAGCTCCAGGAGCCGCTCATTGGAAATCTCCCGGATGTCCTCCACCAGAAGGGGATGCGACGGGAAATTTCTCCGATAGGTCTTCGCGAAGGCCGGCTGCAGCTCCACCGCCAGAAGATTCTCAAAACCCGCCTCATCGAATCCCAGGGACAGTCCTCCCGCCCCGCAGAACAGATCAATATAAGTATAAGCCATCATATTCCTCCGTTCTTCGCAGCGAAGAGCTGTCTGTGATACTTCAGATAGGCCTTCCGCTCCGGCGTTAAAATCTGCTCATCCAGACGGTATCTGGCGAAATCCTCCCGGATCTCCTCCGCCACATTTTTTCCGAACAGGATCGTGCCGTCGTCGGCAAAGGTAATGTCCTTCTTATCGAAATAAGAATCCGCTGTGGGACTCAGAAGGAGACCGTTGTTCACATCGTAGGCCTGATCCTCCCGCCGCTCCCGCAGGCAGTCGACGCAGGGCTTGATATGGGAGGCCACCAGCTGGCGGTAGGGCTTCTTGTCCAGATAGCAGACCGGCGCGCCGTAGACGGCGGTGGACTCCTCCTTCAGCTCCTCCTTGTAGATCCTGTGCTTCACACCGTCCCGCTTGAAGGTCTCGTCGAAGTCCCGGTCCGCGATAGCCGGATCATCGGCAAACCAGAACCTCTCCTCATTTTTGTCGTAACGCAGATCTGTAAAGCGCTTCAGATATCCCTTGAGATGGGCGATCTGATTATATTTGCGGTCATCGAAACCGATGGCCATGGCATAACGGTACTGCTGGTCCAACTCTTCCCTGGTAAGGTACCCTCTGGGATAATTGGTAATATCGGTAACCATCAGCGCCATAATATCCTTCTTGTCCAGAGAGCCGTTGTGATCCAGCGTCTTCAGGAGAAAATTCACATGCTTTAAGTCCCGGTTGTCCAGCGTCACATCCGAAGCCAGGGAGGATGCCTCATAGAAAATCCGGGAAAACAGCAGCGTCTTCTTCTGCTTCCCCGCACGAAGGAACTCCTTGACCAGCGGATGGTATCCGATCAGGAAGGGATAGACAAAACCGATCTTCACAAACTGATTGATGACCTTGCGGGCAGACAGGGTCGCATCCTTTCCCTTGAAATCAGAAATCAGCACAATCTGCTCCTGGAGATTCCGGTAGAGATCCGAATCGGCAAAATCATCCCGGTTCCGGGCATTCTCCTGCAATTCCGGCAGATGACGGTCAATGAACATCACAATGACATTCAGGCAGTTATTAAACTTGGTCCCGGTAATGTCCAGGTGCGCGGCGGTAAATTTCCAGTACTGCTCATACACCTCCACCGGTCTGCGTCTCTTCGTCTCAGCCATCGGCCGTCCTCCTTCTTTTCGTCGTTTTTACGCTGTGATATTCTTTTATTATATGCGCTCAAGAGAACAAATGCAAGAATTTTTTTCGAACATTTGTTCCCTATTGAGTCTGCATTTATTCCGATAAAATGAAGCTTCAGATCTTCGATCCGTCCATCCTCAAGCCGAAGATCATTCAGCGCACGGCGATCCCGTTCTATGCCTCGCTGTATGCCGCCTTCATCATCTTCAGGAAGTCATCCATGTGCCTGATGACTTTTCGCCTTCTCCCGGCGCTGCTTTCTTCAGGAAATTAACCCGATAATAAAGAGGTGCAGCGGATAATAGATGTAGAAAAACCATTTCATACATCTGTTTACCAGCGGGTTTCTTCCGAGCTTGCCATTGTACAGTTTCAGAACCGGGATGGAGAGAACGACTGCCATCTGCATCAGTCCGTATACCTTATCAATAGCGAAGAAATATACCGCCGCATATATCGCCACATAAAAGATCATCCACAGCATCTGGGTTTTGAATTTTCCTCTGTTCGTTCCGAAAGCCATAATGCAGAGCGCCGCTATGCAGCTCCAGTCACTCGGAAAACTTATGATGCAAATCAGGATAATC
Organism: uncultured Eubacteriales bacterium; assembly: GCA_949286525.1. Taxonomy (GTDB): domain Bacteria; phylum Bacillota; class Clostridia; order Lachnospirales; family Lachnospiraceae; genus Pullilachnospira_A. Next base: position 4,740 of record CASECT010000141.1, read on the forward strand.
AGCAGACTCTGCGCTGCCTGGCTTCGGATCTTCTCACTCATTGCGACCCGCAGCATGACAAGTCCCCATGCGAGGGACCACATCACACTGGTCTGATTCAGCGGATTGCCATAATAGAAAGGCAGGAAAGATTTCCAGTCCGCAAAATCCATGGACGCGAAAATGTAGGCAAAGTGAGAAATGACTGCAAAACCGAATAGCCTTGCGGTATATTTGTTGATGTCTCTCGTATAGTGGTATCCTTCCGCTACAAAATAACACATGACAGGACAGGTTATCCTTCCGATGATATGCATGATAATCGGCAGGGCTTCCCTCGGATATCCCGGGAAAGCCGCCCAAGCGATATGGTCTATAGTCATCGCAAAAATGGCGATGACCTTTATTTCATTTGCGTTTAACGATAGCTTTCCCGACATAGGCACACCTTCTAAGAAATCAATCTGTAAAAACCCGGTACACCGGAAACCGAAGCCAGTTTACAGAAGAATGTTGTAAGTGTTCTTCCCTTCCTTTTTCCCCTGGTAGAGCGCCCGGTCCGCCCGCTCCAAAGCCTTCTCCATCTCCTCCCCCTCCCGGATTCTTGTGATCCCTATGGAAATCGTCGGCCAGCATTCTACCCCCCCCCTGGCCTTCCGACATATTCCGCAGCAGCCTTTCCGCCAGACCGCGCACCTCTCTCTCCCCGCTGAGATCACTGCAAAGCAGGATAAATTCATCGCCTCCCATGCGGCAGGCCACATCCTGGGCGCGCACAGACGCACGGAGAATGTCCGCCATATTTTTCAATACCCGATTGCCGGCAATATGGCCGCAGGTATCGTTGACCTCCTTGAAATTATCTATATCTACCAGAAAAAACCATGGGCATTCCTTTTCCTTCACGTTCCACAGTTGTCTGAATGTCCGCAGATTAATAAGCCCGGTAAGCTCGTCCATCTCCGCCAACCTGGCCATCTCTTCCGCCCGTCTCTGTGCTTCCTTTACCTGCTCTGACAGAATTTTCGGATAATACTCTCCCTCCATCTGATCCCTGTAGGGAATGGACTGATGCACATGCACAATTTTCCATCTCCCATCCTTCCGACAGAAAACAACGGAGAAACGGCTGTCCATATCAATCGTTACCACATGGTCCGGGCCCTCCCAGAAAATATGGATCTTGCCGTAGACCAGACAGGTCTCCGGGGACAGCCGCTTTTGCTCGCACCGAAAATTACGCCACCGGAACACAACGTCCCTGTGTTCCCGGACATCCGCGGAATAATCCGCCAAAAATTCCCTCAGACTGCCGTAAAATTCATGGGCTCCCGTACCGATAACCCAGCAGTCCTCGTCCACATATTCCATTATCTTCCTCAGGCTCTTGTCATCCATGGAAAAATAAAGCCGCCACAGTTCCTCCGTCCATTTACAGAAATCTACTTCCGCATCCGCTTCATTGAACATTTTCAGATCTCCGATATGTCACTTGCCTCTGCGGATATTATAAACGCGCCGTTTCAACCTTGCAACGTTTTTCTCCTGTCTATACTTTTGTTTATGTTTCTGTCTTACGCTTCTGCCTGCCTCACTCTGTCAGCAGGACCTCCACTTCATGGGTTTTCCCGTCCCCGAAGGCCGGGACCAGACCGTCGGCGTACAGACTGCCATCCACCGTGACGACCGGTTTGCCCTTTTCCAGGTGTTTCGGATTTCTAATCACAATATGGTAATCCGCTCCCCGGAAACGCCGGGTCGCCTCGGCCTCCTCCCATGCCGCCGGAAAACAGGGCTCGATCCTCAAGCCATCGTAATCTCTTTTTATGCCCATCATCCCCTCATAAAGCCCCATCATACACCAGGCGGAGGTTCCGGTGGTCCAGGACTGATAGGATTTCCCGTAATATCCAGGGTTTGTGGAATAGCAGTTGGTAAAGACATAGGGCTCCGCCCCGGATCGGGAGGATGGGTTCTTTTCGCTGTCGGGCATGATCTTTTTCAGGGTCTCCAGCGCTTTGGTTCCCCGTCCGCACTTGCAGTCCATCAGGATCTTGAAGCCCGTGGCATGGCAATATACCCCGCCGTTTTCAAAAAGTCCGGGCAGCATGCCGGACATTCTCCCCACATGGGGATCGTAGACGGGATAGGGCGGCATATTCAGCGGGAAACCGAAATCCTGCTCCATGGCATCCACCGCCACAAGCACTGCGGAGAGGCGCTCTCCCTCCGCCACGTCCGCCAACACTGCCCAGGTCTGGGCATTCAGGTAAATTGTACTGCCGGAGCTGTCCTTTGCTCCGATGTTTCCCTTCCGGCTCAAAACCCGCGCATACCAGCCGCCGTCCCAGGCCCTCTCGTTGATTGCGGCTTTCAGGGTCTCATACTCCCGCCCCAGAAATTCCGCGTAATCTTCCTCCCCGATCCGCTCCATCAGACGCCGCAGTTCCCGCAG
>CASECT010000142.1 GCA_949286525.1 uncultured Eubacteriales bacterium
ATTTTAAAACGCTTGCCGTTTCTTCCCACTCGCTCCTGGACAAAGAAGATCGGCCCCGGGGAAGCATGGTAAATCATGGGCGCCACAAACACAAAGATAATGCCGGTCAACAGACAACCCACAAGGCCGCCGACAATGTCCGTGCCGCGCTTGAGGAAAGCCTGCACCGTGGTGGAAAAATTCATGCTGGTGGTCAGGACAAGGTAATTTCCCACTTTCTCGATGATCTGCTTGCGTCCCCTCCGGCTGCCGCCCACCACCAGATTCTGATGCACGGTAACACCGGTCAGAATCAGACGGTCTACAAAATCTGCCGGATAAGGCGCGTATTGCGGTGGTGCGAGAAAAATCTCGTCCACCCACTCCCGGCAAACATAATCCGCCACACCATCCACAGTTGCCACCACCGGTATTCCTCCGATGGACGCTCCCACCAGGTCCTTGTCCGTGATGGCAAATCCCACAATGCGGTACGTCTCATAATTACGGATCTGAACATTTGCCAGAGCCTCATAAGCCTGCGCCTCTGTGGTTACCAGAAGCATCGCCTTGCCCGGAAGTGAGGAGTGAATTTTCCGCAGCACCACTTTCCAGATCAGGCGAACGGCATAGGAAAGGATAAAGTACAAAAATCCCGTCAGAAACATGACGATACGGGAAAAATCATAGCCCCTCTGCACGGAGAACAGATACAGCGTAGCCAGAAGCTCCACCAGAATCGCCTGACGCACGGTAACAAAAACTTCCTGAAGCCAACCGCGTTTTAACACGTTTTTCAGCGTGTTGAAGAAAAACAGCGCCACGATATCCGCCAACAGCAAAAACACTGCCATAGCCTGATACAAACGGGGATCCGCATAGGGATCCTTCTCCACAAATCGTATGATATAAGCAAGCCCGAATGCCGCCTGCAGGCTTAGGAGATCCAGCAGAATAAAATCAAAATGCTTGAGCCATCCCTTTGGCCCTTTTCGATACATAAGCAGAATACCTCCTTAAAAGGATGCTCCCCAATTACTATTATTTCTCATTATAGCATTGTAAATTTATCCTGCCAAGGAAAAGTATCACATTGCGCGTCTCCGCTTGCCCTATACGCTTTCCCTGATTACCCGCCAGCACTCCAGCAGCCGCTGTAGAGAGTATGCAGCGTTGGCGGGGGATGTGGATGGAAGTCTCGTGACGGGCAGGGAAATTCTCTCGTCAAAATACCGATGATAGAGTTTGTCCGCCAGGCCTCCATTAGTGTAAATGCGGCGGATATCCGTCTTTTTCAGAATCCCCTCCAGATTATTTACCTCTACATTTCGTATGCTGCTGTCACTGGATCCGGTAATCTCACAGCTGGCAATCACATCCCACAGGGCGATATTGTGTTCCAGCAGAAACTGCTTCCGCTCCGGAATGGTCTCAGGCGTATCCTCCCAAAAAAGACCGGAGAGAACCTTCCAGAACCGATTCTGAGGATGATGGTAAAAGAACATGGCCTCCCGGGACTTGACGGAAGGGAAGGATCCGAGAATCAGAATCTTCGAATCCTTATTATATACCGGTTCGATCAGATGATACGCCCGCTGTCGGTCCGCCTGCTGTGTCATATACCGTTCTCCTCTTACTTGTATACGGATTTGCGGGGCCGCGCTCTTTATGACACCGCCCCGCATGTTTCCACACCATTATATCCCTTTTCAGCAAAAAACAAAACTTTTATCTTTTAGCAGGTGGCTCCGCCGTCAATCACAAAGTCCTGGCCGGTAACGAACTTCGCCGCGTCGGAGGCCAGATACAGAGCGCAGTAGCCGATATCCTCCACCTCGCCCAGAAGCCCCAGCGGAGACTCATCCCTCATCCGCTTCTCCTGTTCCGGCATCTCATGGATCTTTTCGGTCATCTCCGTGACAATAAACCCCGGATAAATGGTATTAACCCTTACTCCCAGCGGGCCGAACCGCTTCGCGAGAATCTTTGACACGCTGCGGACCGCCCCCTTCGCCGCGGTGTAGACGATGGGTCCCCTGGCGGACAGCGCCGCCAGGGACGCAATATTGATGATGGATCCCACGCCGTTCTTCCGACACTCCGGATAAGCGTACTTGATGGCCCAGAAGGTGGAATTAAAATCCACATCCATCACATCCCTCAGATTTTCCGCGGAAAACTCTTCCTCCAGCGTTCCGTGGGCGCCTCTGGAACCCGCGCTGTTGATGAGAATATCCAGGCGGCCGAACCGCTTCACACAGGCCCGTACCATGGCCTCACAGTTCTCCTCCCGGGAGAGATCCGCCGCGTAATAATCGCAGGTTCCGCCCTGCCTGCGAATTTCCTCACACACTTCCTGAAGTTTGCTCTCCCGCCGGCCGATCACAAACACATTGGCGCCGGCATCCGCCAGAATCTTCGCGCATCCCTTACCGATCCCCGATCCGCCGCCGGTAATCAGGGCCGTGCGCCCGGTTAAATCAAACGCTCTCATCTCTCTCATTTCTGCTTCATCTCCTCCGGCATCTCGACTTTTCCCTCATGCAGCTCCACCATCATGCCGTCCGGTCCCCGGAAATAGGTAAACTTGAATCCCGGAATGTGCTCGCTCTCCACAATCGGATTCATCAGCTCATATCCCAGCTCCTGTACTTTCTCGACCACCTGATAGATATCATGAACCCGCAGCATGAAATGCATGGAACCGATATCGTTGTGGTTTAAGGGCGGATGGGGTTTTGCGGGCGGATCTACATACTGATGGATCTCCAGATCCACACCGCCCTCGCCATGAAGCATCAGGCAGTTCATAACCTGATATTCCACCCCGGACAGCCCCTTTGCCGGCTGAATCTGATTTCGGGCGTCAAAGACAACCTTCATCCCCAACGTGTCACAAAACAGCCTCAGACATTCCTCCACGTCACTGACCATAACGCCCACCTGAAACACCCCCTCCGTCAAGGGTTCTCTCTCTGTTTGCTCTGTCATTCCTCTCCTCCTTCTCCCCGCATCTCTTCGTCGATATCGCTTTGCCTGATATCGCTCTGCCGGCACTTCTCTGCCGGCATCCTCCGATCCGCAGGCTTTTGTTGGCATTTTCCTGCCTTCGTGATACACTTATTATAATTTCAGAAAAGAACACGCGCAATCAACAATCCTTTTGCATATTGTCGATATAATAACATTTGAAAGGAAAAGGAGAACATACTTTGAATACCAAAAACAACCGCCGTTCACAGCTCTCGCGGGAGCTGATAAAAAAATCCTTCCTCTCCCTTCTGGAAGCTCAGGATCTGAAAAAAATATCCGTCCGTTCCATATGCGAAAAGGCCGGCGTCAACCGCACGACCTTTTACAAATATTATCTCGATGTATATGATCTTCTGGAAAAAGTAGAGGAGGATCTCACCGCAGAATTATGGGAAATCTTTTGCAGGAGGCTGGAGAGCCGGGAAAAGATCAACGGTATCTTCTGCGAACTGTTCCGCTTCGTACTCCGCCACCAGGATTTTTACCGTGCCTATCTGGCCGGTCATGTATCCTTCAGCGCCTTAAATCTTCTGACCCGGGAACCCCTCTCCAGCTCCATCGACCGTGCCAGTCGGCATCTGGATTTCTACTCCTCCAGCGGCATCAACTACCATCTCGCCTTTTTTACCGCCGGTGTGGGAGAGATTACCCGGGTATGGCTGAACCACGGCTGCGCGGAATCCCCGGAGGAAATGGCGGACATCATCCACCGGGAGTATCACACTACCCAGCGGCTGTAGATCTTGGCATGGTCTATCTTTGGACCATTCGGTAGTAGGTCCGTGCCGTCAACAGATAAATCAGCACATACATGACGGCAAACACCAGGAAGCCGGCCAGCGTTATCGAGGCGTTGAGATGGACGTAACGGTTCTTCCGAAAGTCAAAGTGGAAGTGATTGTGGGCAATATCCCCGTAGACAAAGTGATCGAGACCGCCAAAAAGACCTTGTATACCGGTCATGTGGGGGATGGTAAAATTTTCGTTTACAGTGTGGAAAAGGTTGTCAAAGTCCGCACCGGAGAAGAAAATCCGGACGCTCTCAGAGATGTCGAATAGACGTGTCCTCCCTTCCGTTGCATCTTTCCGCAAACTGTAGTATCGTAACACTATCAGGGATCTTCGGGAGGTTTGCGGACATGGGAAACAGAGCCGGAAAATACATTTCTCAGTGCCGGGTGCTCCACAGAGACGGACGGACACTGAAACTTTACATTTTTCAACCTGCCAGAAACAGAAAGCCCGGAGCGAAAGCCCCGGGCATTCTGTGGATCCATGGCGGCGGCTATGTGACCGGCATGGCGAAGATGATCTATATGTCCAGAGCGCTGCCCCTGGTAAAGAAATACGGAGCCGTGGTCATCACGCCGGAGTATCGGCTTTCCTGGCAGGCGCCCTATCCGGCCGCCCTTCTGGACTGCTACGAGGCGCTGAAATACCTGAAGAACCACGCCCGGGAGCTGGGCGCAGATCCCAGCCGGATCATGGTGGGCGGGGAGAGCGCCGGCGGCGGGCTGACCGCGGCCCTGTGCATGTATGCCAGAGATAAGGGCGAGGTAAACATCGCCTTTCAGATGCCCCTGTACCCGATGATCGACGACCGTGACACCCCCTCCTCCCGGGACAACCACGCGCCGGTCTGGAATACGCGGCTCAACCATGCCGCCTGGAATCTCTATCTGCGCCCTTTCAGGGATCATTCCCGAAATGACAGCGTGCCGGCCTACGCCGCTCCCGCCCGTCAGAAGGACTATCGGGGACTGCCGCCCGCCTACACTTTCGTAGGGGATATCGAGCCCTTCTACTGTGAGACGCTGACCTACATAGAAAACCTCAAAAAAGCCGGCGTTCCGGCGAAGGTGGATGTGTATCCCGGATGTTTCCACGCCTTCGACATGCTGCTGCCCTTTCTCCCCGTCAGCAAACGGGCCATCGCAAAATTCGAGAAGGTCTACCGCTACGCTGCCAAACACTTTACCGCACACCAAGACGGATCACATTCCAGGAGGCCTTCTTGAGAAGAC
>CASECT010000143.1 GCA_949286525.1 uncultured Eubacteriales bacterium
GGCTGCCGGAGATGATCGAGCGCAAACGGAAGAAACTGGAGGAAATAGGATGGCTTTAAGTAAGAAACCGGTCAACGGTATGAAAGATATTCTGCCAAAGGAGATGGAGATCCGGGATTATGTGACCGGCGTGATCAAGGATACCTATCGCAGCTTTGGATTTACACCGATTGAGACCCCCTGCATGGAAAATATCGCGAATCTTTCCAACAAGCAGGGCGGAGAGAATGAGAAGCTGATTTTCAAAGTCTTAAAGAGGGGCGAGAAGCTGAAACTGGCGGAGGCGACAGAGGAGAAGGACGTGGTGGATTACGGCATGCGCTATGATCTGACGGTTCCCCTGTGCCGCTTTTATTCCAACAACGCCAACGATCTCCCCAGCCCCTTCAAGGCGCTGCAGATCGGGAATGTATGGCGGGCGGACCGGCCCCAGAGAGGACGGTATCGCCAGTTTACCCAGTGCGATATTGACATTCTGGGGGAGCCCACGAACCTGGCGGAGATCGAGCTGATTCTGGCCACCACCACAACCCTGGGACGTCTGGGATTTAAGAATTTCGAGATCCGCATCAACGAACGGCGGATATTGAAGGCCATGGCTGCATGGAGCGGATTTGCGGAGGAGGATTACGACAGCATTTTCATCACGCTGGACAAGATGGACAAGATCGGTCTGGATGGCGTGGCGAAGGAGCTGGCAGAGGAAGGCTATGCTCAGGATAAGATCGATAAGTACCTGGGACTCTTTAAGATGCTGGCGGATAAGAAAGATGTGGCAGAGGGTGTTTTCTGCCTGAGTAAGACCCTTGGGGAGGCCCTGGATCCGGCGGTGGCGGAGAGCATGAAGGAGATCGCCGCCGCGGTAAACGCGGCTAAGGAGGCTGACTTTGCGCTGGTATTTGACCCTACACTGGTGCGGGGCATGAGCTACTACACCGGTACAATTTTTGAGATCGCGATTCCGGAATTCGGAGGAAGCTGCGGAGGCGGCGGTCGGTACGACGAGATGATCGGAAAATTTACGGGGCAGAACGTCCCGGCCTGCGGATTTTCCATCGGCTTTGAGAGGATCATCCTGCTTCTGATGGAGCAGGGCTTTGAGATCCCCCGGCGGCCGAAGCGGGTGGCATACCTGATCGAGAAGAAATATCCGGCCGAGAAGCTGGTAAATGTGATGGCCCAGGCGAAGGAGGCGCGTGCCAACGGACGGCAGGTGCTGGTGGTGCGAATGAATAAGAATAAGAAATTCCAGAAGGAGCAGCTGGCGAAGGAAGGCTACGAGGAATTCGTGGAATTTTTCAACCGGGATTGAGGAGGAAAAGAGTATGGCAGAAGCAATGACCGGCTTACACAGAAGCCACAGATGTACGGAAGTGACCAGTGATATGGTCGGACAGAAGGTAACCCTGATGGGCTGGGTGCAGAAGAGAAGAAATCTCGGCAGCCTGATTTTCGTGGATCTGAGGGACCGCAGCGGCCTGATGCAGATCGTTTTTGACGAGCCGGTAATCGGATCCGAGGGATTTGAGAAGGCTGAGAGCCTTCGCAGCGAGTTCGTGATCGCTGTGGTGGGAACCGTGCAGAAGCGTTCGGCGGCGGTAAATGAAAATCTGAAGACGGGAGATATCGAGGTGGCAGCGGAAAATTTGCGGATTCTCTCGGAATCTAAGACACCGCCCTTTCCCATCGAGGAGGGAATTTCCACCAAGGATGAGGTGCGCCTGAAATACCGTTATCTGGATCTTCGCCGGCCGGATATTCAGAAGAACCTGATGCTGCGAAGCAAAGTCTGCGGCATTATCCGCGATTTCATGCTGAAGGAGGGATTCCTGGAGATCGAAACTCCGATCCTGCAGAAATCTACCCCTGAGGGTGCCCGGGACTACCTGGTTCCTTCCAGGATCCATCCCGGCTCCTTCTACGCGCTGCCCCAGTCGCCTCAGCTTTTCAAACAGCTGCTGATGTGCAGCGGTTACGACCGGTATTTCCAGATTGCCCGGTGCTTCCGGGATGAGGACCTTCGGGCGGACCGGCAGCCGGAGTTTACCCAGGTAGATATGGAGATGTCCTTCGTGGATGTGGATGACGTGATTGATGTGAATGAGCGTCTGCTGGCACGGGTATTTTCCGAGGCCATCGGTGTGGAGGTGCCTCTGCCTATCCCGCGGATGACCTGGCAGGAGGCCATGGACCGCTTCGGAAGCGATAAGCCGGATATCCGTTTTGGCATGGAACTGACTGATGTATCCGATGTGGTGGCAGGCTGCGGCTTCGGTGTGTTTTCCGGCGCCATTGCCGACGGCGGGACCGTTCGGGGCATCAACGTCAAGGGACAGGCAAAGATGCCCAGAAAGAAGATTGACAAGCTGGTGGAATTTGCGAGAAGCTGCGGAGCAAAGGGTCTGGCCTATGTCTGCGTAAACGAGGACGGCAGTTACAAATCTTCCTTCGCGAAGTTCATGACGGAGGAGGAGATGGATCGGCTGGTGCAGAAGATGGACGGACAGCCGGGGGATCTGCTGCTCTTTGCCGCGGACCGTTTTAAGACCGCAGTGGAAGTTTTAGGGGCTCTTCGCCTGAATCTGGCAAAGGAGCTGGAGCTCTACGATCCTTCCGAGTTCGCGTTCCTGTGGGTGGTGGATTTCCCACAGTTCGAGTGGTCTGACGAGCAGAATCGATACCTTGCCATGCATCATCCCTTTACCATGCCCTACGAGGAGGATCTTCCTATGCTTCTGACCGATCCGGGAAAGGTGCGGGCGAAGGCTTATGACATTGTGCTCAACGGCTGCGAGCTGGGCGGCGGAAGCGTCCGTATCCACCAGGACGATGTGCAGGAAAAGATGTTTGAGGCCCTGGGCTTTACCGTGGAGGAGGCTCACGACCGCTTCGGATTCCTGCTGGATGCTTTCTCTTATGGCGTTCCGCCCCATGCGGGACTGGCCTTCGGCCTGGATCGCATGATCATGCTGATGACCGGCGCCGATTCCATCCGGGATGTGATTGCTTTCCCGAAGGTTAAGGACGCGTCGGATCTGATGACCGAGGCCCCTACGCCGGTGGACGATAAGCAGTTGGAGGAGCTTTCTCTGAAGGTTGTGATTGAGACAGAGGAATAAGTGATAATGAAGTTACTGTTTTTTCAACACGCCGATAATCTCTCCGATATACATGGTGTGCATGTCGCCGTCGGCGTACCATTTCCTTTCGATTTCGGTATCGATGAACTGGTCGGCGGTTATACGGGTGGCGGAAAGTTTCCGGCAGAGAAGAACAGTCTCGGCTTCCTCGATATAGGGAACATCATCCTGGTAGGCAATGTGGTAGCCGAGTTTCGCGATCTTGTCTTCATCCCGGCCGGAAATTTTGCCGAGATATCCCAGATCCTTTTTGCGGCTCTCATCGAAAAAGGCCAGGGAGAAAGTTCCGGAGGCATCCAGGTATTCCTTGGTAAATCGGGAATCGCGGATGTAGATGGTGGCCACGTTGCTGCCCCAGAGAACGCCGAGGCCGCCCCAGCTGGCGGTCATGGCGTTGGCCCGGCCATCCTTTTCTGTGGTAACAGCCATCCACTGTCTGCCGATGGCTTCAAAGGGATTAAAGTTCATTTTTTCAATGGGAAATGTTTTCCATTCACTCATAGTTTGTGTCACTCCTTTATATGATGTTTTTATAGTATTTTTCCGTCTTGTTACATTATAATATGTTCCCGTTTCCTCTTCAAGAACACATCCCGTTCATCCATTCTGCCAGCATTTCCAGCCCTTCGTCGGAAAACGGCGCGGTATGGCGCTGCTTTTTTTCTTCGTCTGTCAGGGCAAAACATAAGGGGCCGGGCCAGACGGTGGCCTGCAGCAGTTTTTCCTCGCCATCTCCGTCCGCGGTCTTCTGTGTGATTTTTTCTACCCGGTAGTTCATCGGGCCTTCACTTCCGGTAAAAGGAGACTTTTCGTAGAAAGACAGAGCGAGGAGGTCTTTTCGTTTTATCATGAATAACCCTCTTTTCTCTGGATTTTATGTTTATCTTATTATAAAATACAATAGAATAAAAAGAAAGAAGAAAAGGAAGGATGCTATATGCCGCAGGGAAAGCCGATGCCGGGAGAATTGTACCGGCATTTCAAGAACAAGATGTATCAGGTGGTGGCGCTGGCGACTCACTCGGAGACGAGAGAGCCGATGGTTGTGTATCAGGCCCTCTACGGGGATTTCATGACCTATGTCAGACCCTATGATATGTTTATCAGCGAAGTGGATCATGAAAAATATCCCCATGTTTTTCAGAAATATCGCTTTGAACTGGTGGGGACGACCAATGTGACGGAGGCGGAGCTTGCGGGCAAAGCGCAGCCGGAGCCGGCCAACGCAGCGAAACAGCCGCACGCCGTATTTGCCGGGGAATCCAGCTTGAAATCCGGCGCAACGGAAAAGGAATCTGAAGAGGATGATCTGGCCGGGGTTAATCCGGCGCTGCTGGCCTTTCTGGATACCGACGATTTTGAGGAAAAATATAAAATCCTCTGCGGTCTGGAGCAGCGGGGCGAGGTCACAAATCACCTTATCGACCAGTTTGCGGTAACGCTGGATCTGGTTATCCCCGAGGGGGATGCGGACGAGCGCTTTGTTCAGCTGAAAAACTGCGTCCGCACCAGAAGTCACTTTGAGACCAACCGGCTGAGATAGCTGTTGTGGTAGCGGCCGTCCATGGTCACATCGGCTCCGAACCAGTCCGGCGGAACAAAGGCGTTGGCGTCCTCCACGGTGGGGAATTCCACTTCCGCCAGGATCAGCGGAGCCAGAGCACCGTGAAAGACATCCAGCTCAATGGTGTAGGGATCCAGAGGGATGCGGTATCTGGTCTTTCGGATCAGCTGACCGTCGATTTTCTCCCTCAGGTGGAGATAGGAGGCCTCGTCCAGAGGGAACTCCTCCTCCCGGCGGACCATGAGGCCGCTACCCTTGTAGGTAAAGATGTATTCGTCATCCCGTCTGCGGATGCGCAGCACCGGCTGTCGATTCAGATATCCCTGCTCGATTTCGCTGTGAGGGTAATCTTCGAGGCGATCCGGGAGACGGTTGATCAGATATTTTCGTTCGATTTCCATATGAAGAATCTCCTTTTTGATGATACCTGTTATCATACCACATTTCCGCGGGAAATGGGAATGGGTGCCGGGAAGGAGCAGGAGATGGACGCTAACCGGAGAATAAAAAAGAAAAGCAGAAAAGAAGAGTCAGAAACGGAGGAGAGGAAAATGGCAAAGATTGTGATTTGTATGGCGGACGGATGTGAGGAGATTGAAGCGCTGACTGTGGTGGATGTGGTCCGCCGGGCGCGGATGGAGATTGTGATGCTATCCGTAAATGGCAGCAGAAAGGTAACCGGTTCCCACGGGATCGCCATTGAGACGGACGATTTGATTGAGAATACCGATTGGGATGAAATCGACGGCATTGTGCTTCCCGGCGGGATGCCCGGGACGATCCATCTGGGAGAGAGTGTGCCGGTAACCGCTCGCATCAAGGCTTTTGCGAAGGAGGGAAAACTGGTGGCGGCCATCTGCGCGGCGCCCAGTGTGCTGGGAGACAATGGTCTTCTGGAGGGGAAGAAGGCCACCTCTTTCCCGGGCTTTGAGGACAGGCTGACGGGAGCGGAGTATGTGACGGAGCCGGTGGCGGTGGATGGAAATATCATTACCAGCCGCGGTATGGGAACAGCCATCGATTTCGCGCTGAGCATCGTGGCTTACTTTACCGACAGGGAGACGGCGGCGAGCCTCGGAGAGAGCTTTATGTACGACCGTTTTTGGGAGACGCTGGCCTGACGGGCAGCCGGGAGACGCCGGAGCGGGGAAGCGGCTCGATATGTAAAATTTTGCTTACAGATCTTACCAACATATTTTCCGCTGATCCATCCATACTATCATTAAGATAAATCTTCCTTCTGAGGATTTATCTTTAGAATGACTAGTAAATGGAGGTAGAATCATGAACGGATCTTCTAATTCCGGCAGAATGGCTGTACCGGAAGCCAAGGACGCCATGAACCGCTTCAAGCAGGAAGTTGCCAGTGAGATCGGTGTACCCCTGAAAGAGGGTTACAACGGAGAGCTGACTTCCAAGCAGGCCGGTTCCATCGGTGGAGAGATGGTTAGAAAAATGATCATGAAGCAGGAACAAGAGATGAGCAAATAATCCTGCGTCATACAGCGATAGAAGGCAGTCCGTGGAGCCGGAAAATGCTCCCCGGACTGTTTTCTTTTTCGGCTTTTTCGGGGTAGACAAAACCGATAAAGTCCATTATACTTATTCACGTAAAAAATAAAGGGAGTAGCCGGCATATTTCTATGTATTTTGTGCGTCAGGACGATGGAGACATTCCGCATAAAATTTAAATGGCGAGACTTTATTGCAGACACGGATAGTCTGCGATGGAGTGTTGCTGTTTTTTTGGTTTCCGGGAGGGCAGGCAGCGGGCGGGACGCTGGCTGAAATGGTCCGGGTTCCCGTGCCGGCAAGAAAATTTAGGAGGAAAAGTTATGGATTTCTTAATTGAAGGTATTATGTCAGTGACCTGGCAGCAGCTGCTGATGTATGCGGTTGGCGTTCTGCTGATCTGGCTGGCGATCAAGAAGGAGATGGAGCCATCCCTGCTTCTTCCCATGGGATTCGGCGCGATTCTTGTGAACCTGCCTGCGTCCGGTGTTATTGATCAGACCATGTCCGGTGTGGGAGAGGTGTCCGGTATTATCGAATGGATGTTTAACGTGGGTATCGAGGCCTCTGAGGCGCTTCCGATTCTTCTGTTTATCGGTATTGGTGCGATGATTGATTTCGGCCCTCTGCTTTCCCAGCCGGTTATGTTCCTGTTTGGCGCTGCGGCACAGTTCGGTATCTTTATCGCGATTGTGGTGGCGGCTCTTCTGGGATTTGATCTGAAAGACGCTGCTTCTATCGGTATCATCGGGGCGGCGGATGGCCCGACTTCTATTCTGGTTTCCCAGGTGCTCGGGTCCAACTATGTGGGAGCGATCGCAGTGGCGGCCTACTCTTACATGGCGCTGGTTCCGATTGTTCAGCCTTTCGCGATTCGCCTGGTAACCACAAAGAAGGAGCGCTGCATCCGGATGGCATACAAGGCAGACACGGTAACGAAGCCCATGCGTATCGCATTCCCGATTATCGTTACCCTGATCGTAGGTATGATTGCCCCCATGTCTGTGTCTCTGGTAGGATTTCTGATGTTCGGCAACCTGCTGCGCGAGTGCGGTGTTCTGGGCAATCTGTCTGACACGGCTCAGAATGCGCTGGCGAACCTGATTACTCTGGTGCTCGGAATCACGATTTCCTTCAGCATGCGCGCCGAGGCCTTCGTTCAGCTGGATACCCTTCTGATTATGGTAATCGGTCTGGTAGCTTTTGTGTTTGATACCATCGGCGGCGTACTGTTCGCGAAACTGATGAACCTGTTCCGCAAGGAGAAACTGAACCCGATGATCGGGGCGGCCGGAATTTCCGCATTCCCCATGTCTTCCCGCGTGGTTCAGAAGATGGCGCAGGAGGAGTCCCCGGGAAATATCATTATTATGCATGCCGCGGGCGCAAACGTGTCCGGACAGATCGCGTCGGTTGTGGCCGGCGGTCTGGTTATGAGCATTGTAGCTTCGTATTTATAAAATGAGAAAGGCGGAAATGCGATATGATGGAGAATTTTATGATTGCATTGGAGATTATGGCAAAGGGGCTGGCCGGTATTTTCGTCGCCCTGATCATCATTGCAATCTGTGTATGGATCATGCAGAAGATTTTTAACAGATAGGACAACCCGATGACGGATTCCGGAATGCTGGTAACCGGAGGCACTGAATTTTCTTCCGGTTTTTGTTGAAATACAAAAATCAGTATGATATAATCCTTTAATGATTGCGTGATAAGACAGTACATGTATGGATATATATGAAGGAGGAAAATGGGTAACATGAGTGTACAGGTTGAAAATTTGGAGAAAAACATGGCGAAACTGACCGTGGAAGTGGAAGCGGAGCGGTTGGAGAAAGCGCTGGATACTGCATATAACAGGCAGAAGAAGAGCATCAGCATTCCGGGATTCCGGAAGGGGAAAGTGCCCAGAGTCATGGTGGAGAAGATGTACGGTCCGGAGATTTTTTATGAGGACGCGGCCAACATTCTGCTGCAGGAGGCTTATCCCGAGGCTTACGACGAGTGCGGTCTGGAGATTGTCTCCCAGCCTTCCATCGACGTGGTTCAGCTGGAGAAGGGCAAACCCTTCATCTTTACCGCGGAAGTTGCGGTTAAGCCGGATGTGGAACTGGGCAAGTACAAGGGCGTTACCGTTACAAAGATTGACACTTCCGTTTCCGACGAGGAAGTGGACGCTGAGGTGGAGCGTCAGAGAAACAGCAACGCGAGAATGGTGACAGTGGAGCGCCCGGTGGAAAATGGCGATTTCACTGTGATCGACTTTGAAGGTTTTGTGGACGATGTACCCTTTGAGGGCGGCAAGGCGGAGAATTATGAGCTGGAGATCGGTTCCCATTCCTTCATCGATACGTTTGAGGATCAGCTGATTGGAAAGAACGCAGGCGAGGAGCTGGATGTCAATGTGACATTCCCGGAGGACTACCAGGTACAGGATTTGGCCGGAAAGCCTGCGGTATTCAAAGTAAAGATTAACGAAGTAAAGACAAAAGAGCTTCCCGAGTTGGACGATGAGTTCGCCCAGGACGTGTCCGAGTTTGACACGCTGGCCGAGTACCGGGAAGATGTAAAGAAGAAACTTGCGGAGCGCAAGGAAGCGGACGCGAAGCGCGCAAAAGAGGACGAGGCGATCGCCAAGATCATCGACAAGTCCAAGATGGATATTCCGGATCCCATGATTGACATGCACGTCAGCAACATGTTAAATGATTTTGCCAACAACATGGCGAGACAGGGACTGTCCATGGATCAGTATCTGCAGTTTACCGGAATGACCACAGAGAAACTGCGCGAACAGATGCGTCCGGATGCAGTAAAGAGAATTCAGTCCTCCCTGGTTCTGGAGAAAATTGCCAAAGAGGAAAACATCGAGGTAACCGATGAGGATGTGGATGCCAAGATCGAGGAGATGGCGAAGATGTACGGTATGGATGCCGAGCAGATGAAGGGCTATGTCCGCGATGAGGAGAAAGAGTCCATAAAGAGAGATATCGCAATAGAGAAGGCTGTTGATCTGATTATGGACAATATCAAAGAAAGAGCGAAAGCATCCAGGAAGGCAAAGGAAGAGGAGCATCAGGAAGAGCAGACAGAGCAGTAAAACCGGATGGGAGGTTGTAATAAATGGCGACAATACCCTATGTCATTGAGCAGAACAGCAGAGGCGAGAGATCTTACGATATTTATTCCCGCCTGCTGAAGGACAGAATTATTTTCCTTGGAGAAGAGGTAAATGAAGTGACAGCCAGTCTGACGGTGGCCCAGCTTCTGTTTCTGGAATCCGAGGATCCCGGAAAGGATATTCATCTGTACATCAATTCGCCGGGCGGCGTAGTAACTGCCGGCATGGCGATCTACGATACGATGCAGTATATCAAGTGCGATGTATCCACGATCTGCATCGGCATGGCGGCCAGCATGGGTGCATTCCTCCTGGCAGGCGGAGCCAAGGGCAAGCGGTTCGCGCTTCCCAATGCCGAGATTATGATCCATCAGCCTTCCGGCGGAGCGCAGGGGCAGGCCACAGAAATTCAGATCGCCGCGGAGAATATCCTCAAGACGAAGAAAAAACTGAATCAGATACTGGCGGAGAACACGGGGAAACCCTATGAGGTGGTCGCTGCGGATACGGAGCGCGATCACTGGCTGGATGCGCAGGAGGCGTTGGATTACGGTCTGATTGACGGCATCATTACAAAGAAATAAAAACAGCAAAAGAGGGTACCCCGATCGGGATGCCCTCATTGTGCGTATATGCGTATAAAGGATAGGAAAAGATTATGGCAGGAAAAATAAATGACGACAAGGTCAGATGCTCATTTTGCGGAAAATCTCAGCAGCAGGTCCGCAAACTGATCGCGGGACCGAACGGCGCGTACATCTGCGATGAGTGCGTGGAGATCTGTGCGGAGATTATTGATGAGGAACTGGAGGAGGCCGGCCCCAGAGAGCATAAGGACGGTGCTCCGGATTTTGAGATCAATCTGCTGACCCCGGAGGAGATGAAGGCTTTTCTGGACGACTATGTGATCGGACAGGATGAGGCAAAGAAGGTCCTCTCGGTGGCAGTGTACAATCATTATAAACGAATTATGGCAGACCCATCGGAGATTGATGTGGAACTGCAGAAGAGCAACGTCCTGATGTTGGGTCCGACGGGATCCGGCAAGACGCTGCTGGCTCAGACACTGGCGAGGATGCTGGGTGTACCCTTTGCCATCGCGGATGCCACCACTCTGACGGAGGCCGGCTATGTGGGCGAGGATGTGGAGAATATCCTGCTGAAGCTGATTCAGGCTGCCGACTATGACGTGGAAAAGGCGGAGTATGGTATTGTCTATATCGATGAGATCGACAAGATCACGAAGAAATCGGAGAATGTCTCGATCACGAGAGATGTGTCCGGCGAAGGTGTACAGCAGGCGCTTTTAAAGATCATTGAGGGAACTATAGCTTCCGTGCCGCCTCAGGGAGGAAGAAAGCATCCTCAGCAGGAACTGATTCCCATCAACACTCAGAATATATTGTTTATCTGCGGAGGAGCCTTCGAGGGACTGGATAAGATCATTTCCTCCCGTCTGGACAGCAAGGGTATCGGGTTCAATGCGGATATTCACGATAAGAATGACCAGAAGGTGGGGGATCTGCTGAAGCAGGTACTTCCGCAGGATTTTATAAAATACGGTCTGATCCCGGAGTTTATCGGACGTGTGCCTATCAATGTGGCGTTGGATGAATTGGATGAGGAAGCCATGATCCGGATCCTCGTGGAACCGAAGAACAGCCTGGTAAAACAGTATCAGGCGCTGTTTTCCATGGATCAGGTGGATCTGGTTTTCGACCGGGAGGCGTTGGAAGAGATCGCGAAGAAATCCATTCAGCGTAAAACCGGAGCCAGAGGACTGCGGGCTATTATGGAAAATGTGATGATGGATTATATGTACCACGTTCCCTCAGACAAATCCATTCGCCAGGTGGTTGTGACAAAGCAGATGGTGGACGACAACCTCCTGCTGGAGGATAAGAAGCCGGCGGAGACACTGGCGTTGGAACAGAAGAATAATCTTACGGCGTAAAGAGGATTTTTGCAGCGGAAGGGAGGAAAACTATGGAGATCAGAAACGTTTCCCTTGAAACGGTCTGCGGGGTAACCAGCACGCTCCCGGAGAATCATCTGCCGGAAGTGGCCTTTGCCGGGAAATCCAACGTGGGGAAATCCTCCCTGATCAACGCGCTGATGAACCGCAAGTCTCTGGCTCGGACGTCAGGACAGCCGGGAAAGACTCAGACCATCAATTTCTACAACATCAATGGTCAGATTTATCTGGTGGATCTGCCGGGTTACGGCTACGCGAAGACCGCCAGAAAAGAGCGGGAGCTCTGGGGCGAGATGATCGAGCACTACCTTCATACATCAGAGGTGCTTAGGGCAGTGTTTCTTTTGGTTGATATTCGCCATGCGCCCTCGGAAAATGACCGACAGATGTTTGACTGGATGAAATATATGGGGTTTGATCCGGTGGTCATCGCTACGAAGCTGGACAAGATCAAGCGAAGTCAGATGGACCGCCAGATGAAAGTGATCCGGGAGGGACTGGGAGCGGACAGTGAAACGATTATCGTGCCTTTCTCCGCGCAGACGAAACAGGGAAGAGAGACGATCTGGGATTTTATGGATCAGGTAATTGAGAATGAGACTGAGAATGCATAAGGGATTGTTTGTTGCGATACTGCTGGGGGCCATTGCCGTTTTGGCGCTCGGCAGTACTTTTTTCTGCAGGGAAAGCCGTCAGACGGTGGCGGCGGATTTGACGGTGGTAACTTCCTTTTATCCTATGTATATCGCCGCGGAGAATGTGACGGAAGGGAGAACTGGCCTGCGGCTGGAGAGCCTCAGCGAGCCCCAGACCGGCTGTCTCCACGATTATCAGCTGACGCCGGAGGATATGGAACTTCTGGCCACAGCCGATGTGTTTGTGGTAAACGGCGGCGGCATTGAGGAATTTCTTACGGACATTGCCGCCCGGTATCCGGGCCTGATGATTGTGGATGCCAGCGAGGGACTGGAACTGGAGGAGGACAATGGCCATGTATGGATGAGCGTGCCCCTTCACAGACAGCAGGTAAGAAATATCGCGGAAGGCCTGGCCGCGGCGGATCCCGGTTACCGGGAACTGTACGAGGAGAATGCGGCGGCCTACGATGAGAAGCTGGCGCTCCTTGCCGAGGAGCAGGAGGAACTGGCGCCGGCGCTGTCCGGGAAGAATGTGGTGCTGTTTCACGAGGCCTATGAGTATGTGGCCCGTGATTACGGCATGCGGGTGGTCTATGTGATGGATCTGGACGAGGAACGTCAGGTCAGCGCAGGGAAAGTGGCGGAAATGCTGTCCGCTGTCAGGGAAGGACATGTGACGGCCGTGTTGGCGGAGGAACTCTACGGCAGTGAGATGGGAGCTGTGGTAGAACAGGAAACCGACGCCGGTGTTTGCTATCTGGATACGCTGGTACGGGGCGACTATGACAGTGACAGCTATCTGGAGCGGATGAAGCAGAATATTGCCATTATGCGGGAAATCGCTTCAGGGGAGAGCGGCGGAGAGCTGATGCCAAACCAAGCGGAGGGAATTGCCGCCGGACAGCCGATGGAAGGACAGGAGGGCGAAGCATGAGAAAAATCAGAAAACCCTGCGGATTTCACTGCATCAAAATGGAAGACCTGGGTGTGACCATCGGGGATCAGACCATTCTGGAGCATGTGAATCTGCACATTCACTGCGGCAGCCTGACGGCGGTTATCGGAAGGAACGGCGCCGGAAAATCCACGCTCATTAAGGCGATTCTGGGCGATGTACCGAGCACAGGCAGAATTTCCTTTCGGGACAGGGAAAACGGTCCTCTGCGGAAGATGAAGATCGGCTATGTGCCCCAGAGCATCGACATTGAAAAATACACGCCTATGGATGTGTATGATCTGATTACCAGCTTTTGCTTTCGTTTCCCGGTCTTTTTAATGAACAGAAAAATTGCCGACAAAATCCGGGAGGCTCTGGCAGTGTTTGAGGCGGATCAGCTGTTATACAAATCCATCGGAACCCTGTCGGGAGGAGAACTGCAGCGGGTACTGCTGTCTCTGGCGATCATGGACGAGCCGAACCTTCTGCTCCTGGACGAGCCGGTGTCCGGTATCGACAAGAACGGGATGGATCTCTTCTATGAGAAGATGGATTATCTGCGGAATAATTACGATATGGCCATTGTTCTTATCTCCCACGACCTGGACTATGTGGCGAAGTATGCGGACAAGGTAGTCCTGATGGACAAGACGGTGCTGGCCGAGGGGAAACCGCGGGAGATTTTTGAGAGTCCGGCTTTCGGGCAGGTGTTCGGCAACACGGCCTACCGCTTTCCGGGCTCCGGTCTCAGGGATGGTATCAGGGCAGACGAAGACGTCTGCACAAATGCAGGCGACAGCGGAAAAACGGACACCTCTGACGGGGAAGAGAGGGATGACGGGCAATACCAGGCTGCCTACAGAGGAAAAAAAGGAGGCGACGCGCCATGATGGAAATGTTGTCGGAATTTTTTCAGTTTGATTTCATGCGCCGGGCCTTCGGGGCGATTCTGGTTATTTCCCCGTTGTTGGGGATTCTCGGCACCATGATTGTCCATAAACGGATGGCCTATTTCTCCGACGCCCTGGGGCACTCGGCTCTGACGGGCATTGCCATCGGCGTGGTTATGGGAGTGCAGGACACGAGCATTTCCATGCTGATTTTTGCCGTCGTCTTCGCGCTGCTGTTAAACCAGATCAGCCGCAGAGCGCTGGCGGCCACGGACACGGTCATCTCGGTGTTTGCCAGCTGCAGCACGGCCATCGGCCTGGCGATTCTGTCCATGGGCGGTAATTTCAGCCGGTATTCGGCGATTCTGGTGGGAGATATCCTGAGCATTACTACCAGAGAGATTTTCTATCTGATCCTGATTTTCGCTGGAACCCTGGTGTTCTGGTGCGTGGCGGTCAATCTGCTGAACGCTGTCAGCGTCCATCC
>CASECT010000144.1 GCA_949286525.1 uncultured Eubacteriales bacterium
CTTGAGGGCCTGCACGGCATCTTCCTTCTGCAATTTGAAGGGAATGATGAAATCCGGCCGCAGCTCCCCTGCGAACTGTCCCGGCACCACCGTAGGATTCCCGCAATAGGGGCAGGAGGTGGCCGCCGTGGTTTCGTCGCAGATGAGCTCCGCGCCGCAGCTGGGGCAGCTGTAGGCCCGCATGGCGGCCCCGTCTGTTCCCCAGTCCTCCCCCAGGCCGGAGGTATCCCATGCGTTTCCGTCAGCGGGGGTAGCGGCCTGCTCCGCGTCCGCTGCCTGGGCCGCCTGGTGCGCAGCTGCCGCCTGGTGCTCCTTCTCAGCATAAAGCGCCTCGATCTCGGCTACGTCGTAACCGGCGCCGCAATACTCGCACTCCAATCTGCCCGATACGCTGGAGAAGTGCAGCGGGCCGGTACAGCTGGGGCATTGATAGTTGGTGATCTGTGCTGGCATTTAATTCCCTCACTTCCCGTGCCGGCGTTCCGTCTGCGCAAATGGATGGCAGCAACGCCGGAGGCCGTCTATGGTATGGTAGCATGGATCGGCCGGCTGTGCGCCGCAACGCCGGCGGGGGATCTGGCGGAACCCGTCCCCCGCAGATTGGCATTGCTCCCGCCCCCTAGGGAGGGCGGGAGCCGATCGCATAGGATTACCGCTTGGTTTCTCCCCCTATGGCCCTTGGGGGCGATGGGGGACGCTTTGTTCCCAAATCTGCTTTTACTGGAACTTCATGTTGTTGAGAATGATGTCGGGCATGGTACCCGGGACGCAATCCAGCCGCACCAGGCCGATGGCGAGGGCGCGGTTTTCGTCGATCTGCGCCACATACTCGGTCCAGTCGTAGCCAATGCGGGAATAGGTACGGCCCTGGAAGGTGATGCCGCCGATGACCCGATCGTCGATCTCCTGGAAGTTTTTATAGGAATCCTTGTTGGAATCCAGCTTCTCCAAGCTTTCCCGCACCCTGAAGCTGATGAAGCCTGCGCCAAAGGCATCGGGATCTTCGTTTTCCACCAGGGAATCCTCGGTGATGGACCAACCGCTCTCCGGAATTATGGTGGTGATTTTGATCTTCACATCATCCTTGCCAAACTGGGTGACCTCCAGGGAGAAGTCCTTCATGGCGGTATTGGCGGCGGCTGCCTTATCCTTTTCGGCAGCTTCGGCCTTCACGATATCCAGATACTTCTCCTTGGCTTCCGTGCCGGAGAACCCGCTGGTATTATAGGCGCTGATCTCATAGACGCCCGGCTCCGTTTCCATGAAGTTGACATAGATGAAGTTGTGGGGGTTTTCCGAGGAAATCCATTTGTAATAGCGCATGTTTGTCTTGTAAACATCGCTATAGTCTTCCTTGTCAAATTTGCCCTCTACGCCGAAGTACTCCACCAGTTCTTCATAGGTGGTATTGAAGATGTCCTTGGCTACCTCGCTCATATAGACGTAGCCCTTCTGCACCTGCTCGTCGGTCACAATGCCATCGCCGCCCGGTATATCTCCGCTGGGGCTGGTGGCCGGGGCCGGCGTGGCGGCATTGCCGCTATCCGCTGCCGCCTCCGGGGCGTCTGCGCCGATAACGTCCGGCATGGCCTTGCCCGCCTCGATCATGGGCAGATACCAGTCGTTATAGGTATCGGGCTGAGAGTCTGCATCCACGTCATCCCAATAGGTTCCCCAGGGGCGCAGATAGATCTCGTAGTAGAAGGCATCTTCGCCGTTTTCATAGTTGCCGTCGATCCAGATCAGGTTCTCGTAATCCGTTAGCCCCGGGTCCACAATCCAGTCCGCATGCTCCAGCGCCACATCCGTAAACCAGCCGCCCTCGGACATCACGGTGCCATATTCGCTGGTTCCGGCTTCATTCAGGCTGACCTCTGCCAAAGCCATGGGATCATCCTTGGTATAGTCCACATCCCACAGGGTGACGGTACCCGTGTAGTCTTCTCCGATGTCGATGACGCCGCAGACATCCCACCACTGGCCTTCCATGTCCATCTCTTCATAGTAGCCATAGCAGGCGCTCATCTTCCACCAGCCATACCATTCGCCATTCCACCAATCCAGCAGGGGGTCGCCGCTCCCGGTGGGGGCTGCCGCCGCCGTATCGCCGCTGCCCGTATCCGCCGCTTCCCGGCTGAGGGTAGAGGGGTCGATGGTGATCTTGCCGCTCTTGGTGCCGAACACCTGCTCAAACTCCACCTCCACCTCGCTGGTGGTATCCTGCAACACGAAGGCGGACTGTATCTGCATCGTTTGGCCCGGCTCCACATCCTCCATCTGGTCGTCCGTCACCGCCGCCAGGATGTCATAATCCGTATAGACGATGGCGATATCCAACATCTCGCCATTTTGCGTGGCCGTTTCGGTAACGCTCCACAGATACGAGTCGGTTTCATCGCTGTTGTTGGTATAGTCCAGCGTCAGAACCAACGCGTCGTTTCCGTAGGCATCCTCCATGATGCAGGCATCTTTATAGAGGATTTCATAGTCGCCCAGCTTGATCAAATTGGAATCTGCCGTTTTATCATCCTTATCACCCTTACCGCAGGCAGTAAGGCTAAACAGCATCAGCGCCGCAAGCAGCAGGCAAAGGATATTTGTCTTTGTCCGTTTCATACTTCCCTCCCAAAATTATTCAACCATGCACAAATCCCCGGATCGCCGGAAAAGCAAAGGCGCTCCCAGAAAAGACCCGGCGTGGGTACAATGGATATTTCCTATCTCACTTTTGCTTTTGGATGTAATTGCCATTCTTGTCGGTAAACTTCCCGCAGAGGATCTTGATGAGGTCCACCAGATATCCAATGCCCAGCAGGCCGCCTGTCAGGGTAAAGAGAACCCCCGTGCCCACCTTGCCCACATAGTACCGGTGTACGCCGATGCCGCCCAGGAAAAGGCAGAGCAAGAAGGTCATCGTCCAGTCCTTTGGGGGTTCTGCACCGGCGGGAACCTCGGGGGCGATATAGTCCGCCACCTCCTCGCCGTTGAGGATTTTCTTCACCGTCTCGGTGACGGTATCGATATAGGCCCCACGCTCCGCAGCAAGGCCCACCGTGGCGCCCTTCACGCCCTTGCGCAGCACGCTGTTTTTATCCACGCGCATACCGCCGATGCTGGTTCTGGATTCCGAAACCACCGGCTGGATGCGGATGCGGGCGCCCTCCTTGAGGTAAAGCCAGAGGGTGACATCCAAATTGGGCTCCTTCTCAAAGGCGATACGCTGCCCGGGAACGCCGCCCTTGATCTGGAAGGGCATCTGAAACGCCGCCGCGCGGACGCTGAGCTTTTCCATGATTTCTTCCAGCGTGGTGGGGCAGGGAAGATCAAATTCGCGGGGAGAGGTTGCCATTGCAGCTTCCTGTATGCCGCCGATCAAGTTTGCCATACTGTATCCCTCCTTGTTAAAGGCAAGGGTGCATGGAAGCGGGGTACGCTTCCACGCAGCCTGTTTTTGTAAAAGTTTCGGTGATGCCGCAGCCTTGTTCTCCCACATGGCAAGACAGCCGCCATCCACGGGGACTGTGTAAGTTGCAGGCTCGCGCCTGCCTGCCGGCGTAGCTGTAAGCAAAAGGGTGCAGCGCCGTCCTGTTCCTTATAGGCAATATCCTTGCCGTTCCCATGGCGCTTTCCGGAGCTCACACCGCCGGCACGGCAGGCCCTATGCCCGCCGGCGCGTCCCGGTTTCCCCAGGCGGCCGGGGGCGGGCGGATGCAATCAAGCGCAAGGCTACAAACGCTTCATTTCATCCTGCTCTCTTCTTTGTGGCCGGCGAAGAGGCTGTCAGCCGTTCACCGCGCCGCCGCAGAATTCGCAACAGCCGCTGGCGTCCGGCGTAGTGGTTGCGCCGCAGTAAGGGCAGGTAACTGCCGCCTTGGGGGCCGCGGCCGCAGCTGCCTCTTCCCGTACCTGCTGCCGCACTTGAAGCAACGCGTCCCGGATCTCCTGGCCCATTTCCTCATATTGCCGGTATTCCATGCTGGCGCGCACTTCCTCCGCGTTGGAGGTAAGGGACCTGCCACCCATTAAGCCAACCTTGCGCCGGCCCATGTCGTTGGGGCTATCCAGCAGCGTTTCAACATCGTTGTCCACAGCCTCGCTGTTCAGCTGAAAACGGATCTCGTTAAAGTAGGGGTTGTTGACGTTGATCACAATGTAGAAGTCATAGGAATAGGCATAACGGGGGGGATTGAAGCTCTGCCGCTCCCCTTCCGCATCCCTGTATTCGATTTCCGTTTTGCTCTCATCGATATCCAGCCTGCATCCGGTCACATCGGAGAAGGCCAGCACATCCGGGTTGGCGTCCTCCAGATCCCTGGCCGAGGTGACCATAAACAAGCCGGCATCCTCGTCCAGCAGCACCTTGGTTCTCTCGCCCAGGGTCCGGGTAATGTGAAAGGCGGAAACCTTCGCCTGGTTTGCTTCCCGGTACGCCAGCTGCTCCTGAATCTCTTCCACCGTGCTCTGCCGGCGGTTGCTAAACCAGGGGGAGAGTTTGGCGGCGCAGGTTTTGCATAGATTGCCGTCCTCCAGCTTGCGGTTGCCAAGCAGCCCGATCTCACCGCCGCAGATAGAACATTCCTTCTTATCAAACAACTTCCCAAAGAGTCCCATAGCCTGCATTCCTTTCTAAAATTTGATCAAGCGCTGACGCTGCCTTTCATCTGCAGGGCGCCATAGACATACAATACCGGCAACAGCAAATTGAGAACCAGGCTGGTAATGCTGAATTCCCCGCCGCCAATGAGGCCGATGATCATGGAGACAATGCTCAAAACCGCAATGATAATGCCCCACTTGATGCAGGAAGCGGCTTTCCCCGGCTCTTTGCATGCGCCAAGGCCCTTGATGCCTGCGATAAACTGGATGATGGACGCTACCGTTACGATAATGGAACTTGCATAGAGCAAACCGGTGCCCTCCGCGCTCCCCGACAGGGCTGCCAGGGCGCTGACGCCGAGAATGGCGATGACGCCGGCAATGGCGGCGATGATGCCGCCGATGATCATGAGAATGGATGTGACTTTCAAAATCTTCTGACCTTTCATTTGTAGTACCTCCTATGTTCTGTTTTTATGGATCGATTTGCGTACTATGGCTGTTCATCCAGCAGGCACAGGGCCAGCTCTGTAAAATACGCCCGGAGCTGCTTCGCTGTTTCCTGATCCAATTTCTTCTGCTGCTGTTTGCCGTCAGAGTAATAGAGGGTGCAGGCCGGCTTTTCCGAGCTGCCGTCCGGCTGTTCTTCCAGACGGATCTCCTCCGCAAACGCGGTGAAGGCATCCCACTCCTCATCTGACACGGCCCAGTCACTCCAGATCTCCTGCTTCCGACCGGACGGGGTAAATCTGGCCCGGAGGATATAGGGAGCGTCCTCTCCGTACACAACAGACGGACCCCGGTCGAATTGGAAGGAATAGTCCTTGGAGAAGAGAGCCCCGGACTGACCCATATAGAAGCCGCTCAGCTCCGGCGGGGCATAGCGGGGGATCTCCCGTCCAATGGGGTCGGCCAGCTCCTCCAGCAGAGCGATCAGCGTATGGATACGGCGGTCGTTTGGCGGATCATAACGGATGCTCCGTGTTCCGTCTTCTGTGCTCCAGGTCAGGATCAGGCTGGTGGAGTCCCCGCCATCCATGACTTCGATCCCCGGTGGCAGCTTCACCTCACGCCGGTTTTCCGGGATGGGCTCCATCAGCGGGTAGAGCTCCAGAATGATCTGCTCCACATCCGACCACTGAGCCGCGGTGATGGGGACATTCTCTTTGGTGGACGGATGATACCACTCCTCGTCCTCCGCCGTATCCGGATCAAGGGCCGGATAATAGCTTGTTTCCAGAATGGCCTCCGGCGAAAGCGTGATGGCAAAATCCGCTCTGGCAACCATGCCGCTGGTGTGGCTGTATGTGACGCCGGTCAAGATGCCGGGCGGCACGGCAGATTTCTTCTGTATGGATGAATCACCTCCCTGATGACCTCTGAAATAATATCCCGCAGCCGCCAGAAGCAGGAACAGACCTACAACAGAAAATACGGCGGTTTTTCTTCCCCGGGTCATCCCTGCACATCTCCATCGTCAAAGGGATCTCCGCATTCCGGACAAAATTTAGGGGGGTGGGTAGGATCTTCCGGTTCCCAGCCACACTTATCACATTTGTATTGAGGAACACCCGCAGGCTTCGGTTTGCCGCACTCACTGCAAAACTTGCCTTTATTTACCGCACCACAAGAGCAGGTCCAACCATTCACTTCAAGCTTTGGCTTGCCACACTCTGGACAGAATTTTCCAGTAACTGTTGTACCGCAGGAGCACTGCCAACTTTCCGCTGCCGGTTTTGGTTCCGGTTTCTTACTGCCACAGTTCGGGCAGAACTTTCCGGTGATACCATTCTGACCACAAGTGCAGTTCCATCCGTCAGGGGCAGCTGGTGCAGGTTGTGCTTGCTGCTGCGCCCCTATCTGATAAAGGTTCTGCGCATTCATACCGCCAGCCTGTCCTGCCATTCCCATGCCCATAAATGCCATAGCGGGACCGGCGTTGGGATTGGCCGCTGCCGACTGCATCGCACTTGCCTGTGCGCCAACCAAATGTGCCGCTGCCCTTGTAGGATCCATAAAGGCTGCGTTGCGCTGCAGTTCTTTAATCATCTGCTCGTCTTCCTCATTGGCCTTCACGCTGGAAACACCAAAAGACACAATTTCCATGCCTCGCAGATCACCCCATCTGGAAGAAAGCTGTTCATTGAGAGCTTCTGCCAGTTCCTGTGTATGTCCCGGCAGCGCGGAGTAACGGATACCCATTTCGGAAATCTTAGCAAATGCAGGCTGGAGTGCCGTCAGGAGTTCCGTCTTCATCTGTCCTGCGATCTGGTCTGTTTTGTAGTCCTCGTTGACATTGCCGCATACGTTGGTGTAGAACAGCAGCGGGTTTATCAGACGAATGCTGTATTCACCGAAGCATCGAATCCCGATGTCCAAATCAATACCCGCCCGCTGATCTACTACGCGGAATGGAACAGGAGAAGGGGTACCATACTTGTTTCCTACGATTTCCTTTGTATTAAAGTAATAAATCCTCTGGTCTTTTGGTGCTTCTCCACCAAATGTAAAACGCTTTCCGATATTCTGGAATACCTGACCGATGCTTTCACCAAGATCACCGGAAAAAACACTTGGTTCCGTAGACATATCATATATGTACTCACCGGCCTCAGCGCACACATCCACCACTTTGCCCTGCTCAACAATCAGCATACATTGACCGTCTGCCACTGCAATGACAGAGCCGTTGGTAATGATATTATCATCACCCTTGTAGTTGCTGGAGCGACCTGTGACTTTCTTTTTTCCTTTTACTGCCAATACATCCGCAGGAATCGCTTCACAATAGAAGAACTCTTTCCATTGATCCGCCATAACGCCACCGGCTGCACCAGCAATCGCTTTGATTAGTCCCATAGTATAATCTCCTCTCTTAATTGATATCGTTTATATGTCAGATTTATTTTCCGTTTTTCTTTTCTTATTAGGACATCAACCCAATCCTAAGAGGTTCCAAGTATCCGTGATGACATCATAGGAATATACGGTGCCATATGGAGATACTGCATAATAGAGTTCCCGAACAAAATAGTCTCTATGGTTTGTTCCCAGAGCGATTACGATACAGGTTTCTCCACTGATGACTTCTATATCACCATCGAAAAACATGGACATTCCCTGATTCAGATAGAACTGTACTTCTGTAAACCCTGAGAGAATCGTTGCCGCTTCTTCCTCCGTCATTTCCATATCGTATCCATCATCGTATTCTCCATAGATGTAGGGTTCCATTGCTGTTATACGTCCCATGATGTCTGTCTGGATGGTCCAGATGCCGCCGTCTACCAGGAGCTGCGGAGGCAGTGCATTCAGATCCAGCTGAGGAGCAGCCTGATAAGGCAGTGATTCATACCGACCGATATTCAAGCCATCTTCTGTAACATCATCCACCCATACAGTCTTTGTCGTTGGATTCATT
>CASECT010000145.1 GCA_949286525.1 uncultured Eubacteriales bacterium
ACATCCGGATTTTGTATATCCCACCATGATGGCCTTTTTGTTCGCCAACATTGCCATGGGGATCTGCGGCATGCTGCTTCTGAAGGTGTTTTCCAAGATCGTGGAAATTCCGGGCAAGTGCCTGACCCCCATTGTGGGCGCCCTTTGCGTCATCGGCTCCTTTGCCATCAACAACTCCTTCTTTGATGTCACGGTGATGATCGTGTGTGCCTTTGTGGGATATCTGCTTCCCAAGATGGGCTTTCCCACGGTGCCCATCCTCATCGGCTTCATTCTGGGCCCGGTGTTCGAAACCAATTTCCGCAATGCCCTGATTATGTCCAAAGGCAATTACGCCATCTTTGTAACGCGCCCCATCTGCATCTTCTTCCTGGTGGTGGCGGCGTTCTGCCTGGTGACGGCAATGTATAAAAACTATAAGGACTCCCGTCAGATGCGGGAACGGGAAGTATTGGAATAAACGGGCAACAGAAAACGAGGGGAAATCTTTATGAAAGTTTTGGTGACCGGCGCAGGCTTTTGTAAGCCTATTATGAAAGAAAATCTGGAGTATCTGGCAAGCTTTGCAGATGAAGTAATCAACTATGCAACGCCCAAGCCTCATACCCCGGAGGAGATTATGTCCATGTGGGACGGGGTGGACGGCATTATCGCCG
This sequence comes from uncultured Eubacteriales bacterium, assembly GCA_949286525.1. Taxonomy (GTDB): domain Bacteria; phylum Bacillota; class Clostridia; order Lachnospirales; family Lachnospiraceae; genus Pullilachnospira_A. Next base: position 657 of record CASECT010000145.1, read on the forward strand.
GCGTGGAGCCCTACACGGCTCAAATGCTGGAAAAAGCGCCTCCCACGCTGAAGGTGATCTCCCGGTATGGTGTGGGATTCAACAGCATCGACGTGGACGCAGCCAGAGAGCGGGGAATTCTTGTGACCAATACCCCCGGCGCCAACTCCATGGCAGTGGCGGAGCTCACCATCGGACTTTTGCTGGCAGTGGTGCGGAACATTCCCTCCAACAGCGCCACGGTAAAGGAGGGCAAATGGGAGCGGCAGATGTCCATCGGACTAGAGGGAAAAACCTTGGGAATCCTGGGCCTGGGTGCCATCGGAAGGAATGTAGCCAATGCGGCAAAGGCATTCAACATGCGGGTAATCGCTTACGATCCCTTCTGGCCGGAGCAGTTCGCTGCGGAAAAGCAGATTGAACGCAAGGATACCATGGAGGAGGTTTTGAAAGAGAGCGATATGGTGTCCCTGCACCTTCCCGCCACAAAGGAAACGACGGATATCATCAACACCTCCACCATCCAGTGCATGCGGCCCGGAGCCTATCTTGTCAACGCGGCCCGGGGGGAACTGGTGGACCTGGACGCGGTGTATGACGCCCTGGTTTCAGGACAGCTTTCCGGCTATGCCGCAGACGCCTTCAAGCAGGAGCCGCCGGAGCCTCATCCGATCATGAGCTGTCCCAACGCGGTGTTTACTGCCCATACCGGCGCATTTACAGAGCAGGCAGCCATCAATATGGGGAGAGCCTCCATTGAGAACCTCAAAGCGGTTTTGGAAACCGGCTCCTGCCGCTATGCGGTCAACCAGAAGTAATTCGGAGCCGCTGACAAACCTGTGTGACCTGCCACCGGGCCAAGGCTTCGGGAGGGATCATCAGGAAATAAGGGGAAATCATTTTGGAACATATTTTTTTGAATCTGAAGCGGTTTGATATTCCCACCGCCTATGGCGGCGTGAACTCCATTGCCTCCGCAGAAAACTGGGCGGAAACCATTATTTGTGCAGTAAAGGAAGCGCTGCGGCCGTACTGCAGCAGGGCAGAATTCGTCATCTTTTTCCCGGAAGCCCATGTAATTTCCGCCGCAAAAGCGGGCAGGGAAACGTGGCGGCTTGGCTGTCAGGGCGTATTCCGGACGGATGTGGAAAAGGGCGGCAAGTTCGGCGCCTTTACCACCGGACGTACCGCCAAAAGCATGACCGCTCTGGGCTGCGAGTATACCATCATCGGCCACTGTGAGGAGCGGAAGAATCTGCTGGAAATCATGGAGCGGGGCAAGGGAAAAAGTGTTTCCGGGGTCCATTCCATTTTAAACGAGGAGATTCTCTGCGCTCAACGGGCGGGGCTTCGGGTTCTCTACTGTATCGGTGAACAGGCGGAAGAAACCGGCCGCTGGGAGGATGTGCTCCGCACCCAGCTGGAGGAGGGTCTGCGGGGCGTGGATCTGGATCGGGTGGTGATCGGCTATGAGCCCCTGTGGGCCATCGGTCCCGGCCGTCCGGTCCCTACCCAGGAGGATATCCGTAAGGTGGCCCGCTTCTGCAAAAGCATTGTAAACTGCCCCATTGTCTACGGAGGGGGACTGAAAGAGGAAAACGCACAGATGATCGCCTCCATTCCGGAGATGGACGGAGGATTGATCGCCCTCACCCGCTTCCAGGGAGATATCGGGTTCTATCCGGAGGAATACCTGCAGATTATCCGCCGTTATTTTGCGGCAAGAGGCTGAAGGCCGGTCATAAGGCCGGTTCCACATAAAGGAGGCGCATCCATGCAGGCATTTGCTTTTTGCCTCCAGCTGCTGGTCATGATGGGGGCCGGTGTGGCGGCAGGAAAATGCGGAATCGCGGATGAGCATTTTACCAAGGGCTTTTCCGCGCTTCTGGTGAATTTTCTGATCCCCTGCATGGCCATCTCCGTGATGATCAGCCGGTATTCCGCACAGGCGCTGGCCCCCGGCATTGCCATGATGGGCAGCTGTCTGCTGGTTCTTTTCCTGGGCATGCTCACCGCCGTGACTGTGCGGCTGATCCGCCGCAGACAGGATGACATGGCGGCAATCCTGATCCCCTGCATCATGTTCATGAACGCCAACTTTGTGGGTTTCCCGGTGATCCAGGCGCTGTATGGGGACGAGGCGCTGGTTTACGCAAACTTTTTCATGATCCCCTACCGTCTGGTGTTTTATGCCGGAATGCCCACGCTGTTCAAAGGCGTTTCCGGAAGTTCCCCGGGTACTTTGTGCAAATCCATTTTGAAGGCAGCAAATAATCCGGGGGTCTACGCCGCCGTGGGCGGTCTGCTGATCGCTACGCTGGGGATTCCGGTGCCGGAGTCTCTGCTTTCTGCGGTTTCCTGTCTGGGCGACTCCGCGCTGCCGCTGGGCATGATGGCCTGCGGAATGTATATTAGCAGAATTCGGATCCGGGATGCGATTTTGAATCAGAAGTGTATCTTGGCGGTTTTGTGCAGGAACTTTCTGATTCCGGCTCTGACCTGGCTGGTACTGTGGCTGATAGGCTGCAGCGCCATGGTGCTTCGTCTTTCCGTTATCTTTGCAGCGCTGCCCATTCCCAGCATGGCGGCACCCTTTGCCAGGGAATACGGACGCAACGAAAAACTGGCTGCGTCCATGGTCTTTTGCAGCACCTCCCTTTGTATTTTGACCTTGCCCATGTGGGGAGAGCTGCTGCGCCGATTTACCTGAAGGAGGCTTTATGGCACAACGAGTTTACAGAAGCGATCAGATGAAATCCGGTCATATCAATGCCGGGAACCGGACCTTTCTGTACGGTCTGGGGCTGGATCAGGAGGAGCTGAAAAAGCC
>CASECT010000146.1 GCA_949286525.1 uncultured Eubacteriales bacterium
GATATTTTATATTGAATTGAGAAATTACACCGACGCTAATAACAGACGAGGAACAAGTATGAAGACAGGAAGAAAAAAACTCAGCAAAAAAACCAGGGCAGTCATTGCCATTGTTGTGATCGCCATCGTTGCGGTGGCGGCGTATTTTATCTATCGGGCGGTCGTCTATACACAGATGAGCGAGGAGACCGCACCAAGGGAGTCCTGGGTTATGGAAACGGGAACGCTGCTGCGGCAGGATGAGGATTCCGGTGTAAATATCTATCAGGATGACACCCAGAAAGAAATGGAGATCTATCAGATTGTCCCATCGGATGTGGAGAATGAAGATTTTACCTGCTATGATCTGGATGTGCAGCGGCGTCTGGATGATACGCTGCAGGCATTAAAGGGCGAGGCGGACTATTCTCTGGAAGAGCCGCTGGCAGTCTGGAATCCTTACGGAACCGGAAGCAACGGGCTGTACCTGTACTTTGAGGCGGCAAACGCGGCCCGGGTAACGTATCAGATTCATACGGAAGCGGATGAGGACATGGCGGCAACGGATTTCGAGGCCGCGGCTGACATCGGAATTTCGGATTCAGGGGAAAAGGAATTTCTCATGATCGGCCTGGTGCCCGGTATGGAAAATCAGGTCACGATTCGGCTGTGGGATAAAAACGGGGAAGAACTGCAGAGTCAGCGTTTCCTGATTGAAGCGCCGGAGACGGTTTCCGGGTATGATGTGGCGTTGGAGAGCGAAGCCGGGACGTCGGTGGAACCGTTGACGGACGGCCTTTACTATACCCTTGGCACGCAGGGGTATTACGGTTATATGTTTTTCTTTGACAATGCGGGTGTCATGCGTTATGAGATGCTTTTGGACGGCTACAAAGGAGACCGGATTCTCTTTGACGGGGAGGAGATGCTCTGCTGCGTTTCCGCCGATCAGATCGGGCGGATTGACAGGCTGGGACGGGCGGTAGATCTCTATACGCTGGACGGCTACACGATGCATCATGATTTTAACAGGGCGCAGGACGGCCATCTGGTGGTGCTGGCCACGAAAAACAATACCTTTGACGGACGGGTTATGGATTTTGTTCTGGAAGTGGATATGGAGACCGGCGACGTGAGCGAACTTTTGGATCTGAGAACGATTTTCCCAGATTACTATGATATGACGGAGAAGGTTTCCGACACGGATCCCTTCTTCTGGCAGGCGGGGACCAGAGACTGGATTCATCTGAATACGATCGATTATACACGGGATGACGGGCTGATACTCAGTTCCCGGGAGACATCTGCCATCATCAAGATCGGAAATGTTCACAGCGAACCGGAACTGGCTTATCTGATCGGAGATAAGGCTTTCTGGGAGGAAACGCCCTACGCGGATTACGTCTATGAGAAGGACGGAGACTTTACCGGCCAGTACGGACAGCATACCGTCACAGTGCTGCCGGACGCCGCGCCCGGGGAGGGGCAGTATTATCTGATGATGTTCAACAACAATTATTATGCCAACAGTACCAGAACGGATGACTATGAACCTGAGCTGGATGATCGCGTGTCGGAGAGTCTTCAGGATGAGGAACAGCATTCCTATGTGGACGTCTATCTGGTGGATGAAAAAGCGAAGACCTATGAACTGGTGTGGGAAGCGGAAGTGCCATATTCCAGTATTGTATCCAGCGTACAGGTTTTCGGGGATCATCTGGTGGTAAACAGCGGCGTTTCCCATGTCTTCGGCGAATACGACGCCCAGGGGGATCTGATTCGCCAGTACGCTTATGAGTGCAGTTTCCAGGGGTATCGGGTTATGAAAGATGATTTTTCCGGGTTCTGGTTTGCGGATTGAAAAAACCATGTTAAATCTATGTAAAATTTATTGACAGGTAAAGAGGAGGTTCTAAAATGAAATTGTAGATACAATTCAATATGTCAGGGGGTGGTTTTATGAGACGCATATTCAGAAAAATTTCCGTTTGCGCCATCTCGGGAGCCATGCTGATCGCTTTCGCTGGCTGCGGCGGACAGGATGCGGATCAGGCGGAGAGCCTGGATCAGGAGGAGATCGCTGAGATTGTGGAAGAGTTTCAACAGGGGAATTACGAATACCGGAAGATATCCACAAGCGGCCCGGATCGGAAGGAAGTGTTTGCCTGTGAGGGAAAAGTGATCCGCGATCCCTATGAGGAGTATGTACGCGTTGCGGACGAGTACGCGGAATTGTCTTCGGCACAGAGTGAGACGTATTATACCGGGGATGTATCGGGCTATCGCGCGCAGGTTAAGAGCCCGGACGGCAGCATTGTGGAGCAGCAGGATATACAGCCGCCCGCGCTTTACGGCTATGGCGAGGATCTTTCTTTTTCCTATGATCGCAGTGAGAGTGTGGATGGCGTCCAATGTGACGTATACGCGTCGGAATATGGAGATACTGTTGGAGGAGAAGCGGATCGTCCGAATACAGAGGCCATGGAGATTACAATCCGCCAGGAGTATTATATTGATCCGAATAAAAAACAGGTGGTAAGAGTGGATACGGATCTCGGGGAGTGGAACCGCGCCAGCGCGATTGCCAATGAGATGATGTCCGCCGCGTCTACGGGTAATCCGATTTCTCTGGAAGAGGCAGAGAAGAATGTGGAAAATAGAGATTTTTCCTCAGGAGAGATACTTGAGATCTCCAATTTCAATGGAGATATAGATGTGCAGCCGTTGAAATGATCTTTCTAAAGTGTGACAATGTCACAGAACTTTCTTCTGAATCGGATATAATAAGGGCATAATAAAATTCGAGGAGGAAAGAGAAATGGCTGTGATGGTAATAAACAAAGAAAATTTTCAAAATGAGGTTCTGAATTCCGACAAACCGGTGCTGCTCGATTTCTATGCCGACTGGTGCGGTCCCTGCCGTATGGTAGGGCCTGTGGTATCCGAGATCTCCGAGGAGAGAAGCGATATCAAGGTTGGAAAAGTCAATGTGGATGAACAGTCGGAGCTTGCCGCTCAGTTTGACGTCATGAGCATCCCGATGCTCGCCGTCATCAAAAACGGAAAGGTTGTCAACAAATCTGTCGGCGCGAGACCGAAAGATCAGATTCTGGCGATGCTGTAAGGCTGTCGTGGGAAGGTGGCAAGGCAGATGAAAGTTGTAATTATAGGCGGCGTCGCCGGGGGAGCGACCGCGGCGGCGAGGATACGCCGGCTGGATGAACAGGCTGAGATTGTGGTTTTTGAGCGCTCGGGATTTATTTCCTATGCCAACTGCGGACTGCCGTATTATATTGGCGGAACGATCGAGGATGAAAGCGACCTGACACTGCAGACGCCGGAGAGTTTCTGGAAACGTTTTCGGGTCACAATGAAGGTTCATCATGAGGTTACGGAAATTCATCCGGAAGAGAAGACAGTGACCGTAAAAAATCTTGACACGGGAGCAGTTTTTACCGAGACGTACGACAAGCTCCTTCTGTCGCCCGGCGCAAAACCCATAAAGCCGGAACTTGAAGGGATCGAGAGCGGCAGAATCTTTACGCTCCGCACGGTCGAGGACACGCTGAAGATCAAGGAGTATTTGACCGCGCGTCATCCGAAATCCGCCGTAGTGATTGGCGGCGGTTTCATCGGAATGGAAGTCGCCGAAAATTTGAAGGAGTCCGGCGTGGATGTCACGCTGGTCGAAGCGTCAGATCAGCTTATGGCGCCCTTTGACAGAGATATGGCTTCCTTTATTCACGCCCAGGTGCGAAAACATGGCATCCATCTGATGCTTGGCCATACGGTGGAGGGCTTTGCCGATACCGGGCAGGGGATAGATGTCAGATTGAAGGACTCGGATAGGATTTCCGCCGATATGGTGGTTATGGCCATCGGCGTCGCTCCCGAAACTGCCCTCGCAAAGTCAGCGGGCCTCGCGACCGGAATCAGGGGAAGTATTGTGGTCAACAACCGGATGGAGACCTCCGCAGAGGATATTTACGCTGTGGGCGACGCTGTGCAGATCAAAAATTTTGTCACAAATACCGACACACTGATTTCCCTGGCAGTTCCCGTCAATAAACAGGGCAGAATAGCCGCGGACAATATCTGCGGCGGCGACAGCCGTTACACGGGAGGTCAGGGATCGTCGATCATAAAAATATTTGATATGACGGCTGCCACTACGGGAATCAATGAGAAGACAGCGATGACGCTGGGGATCGACACCGATAAGGTCATTCTCTCGCCCATGAATCATGCGGGATATTATCCCGGCGGCAGACTGATGACCATGAAAGTGCTGTTCGAAAAAGGCTCCTACCGCCTTTTAGGCGCGCAGATCGTTGGTTTCCGGGGAGTGGACAAGAGGATTGACGTGCTGGCGACCGCTATCCGAGCCGGAATGAAGGCGTACCAGCTGATCGATCTGGATCTGGCTTACGCGCCGCCCTATTCTTCCGCGAAAGATCCGGTAAATCTGGCAGGCTACATTGTTGAAAATATCAAGAACGGCGTGGTAAAACAGTGGTACTATGAAGATATGGAGAAGATTCCCCGGGACGGGAGCGCGACGCTTCTCGACGTGCGCACGCCGGCGGAATACGGCAGGGGTAATGCGGAGGGATTCGTCAATATTCCCGTCGATGAGCTGCGCGAACATATCGATGAGCTGGAAAAGACAAAGCCGGTCTACGTTATCTGCCAGAGCGGTCTGAGGAGTTATATCGCGTGTCGGATTTTGACCGGTAACGGATTTGACGCGTACAATTTCGCGGGAGGATTCCGCTTTTATGACGCGGTTCGCAACGATGTGGAGCTGGCCAGAAAGTCCACTCCATGCGGAATGGATGATATCTGAAACCTTTCTAACGTTCATCCGTTGACAACATCGGAGAGTTTCTTTTTATCTATAATCTGGATTGTCCCGCGGGAGAGGGAAACAAGGCCCTCATTTACAAAGTATTTGAGCATCCTTGTTACCACTTCCCTGGGGCTGCCCAGATGATGGCCGATTTCCTCGTGCGTGATCTTCAGAGTATCGGTCCCTTCTATATAAGATTCATTGAGCAGAAAATCAGCAAGACGTTTATCAAAACTTTTCCACATGACCTGATCGATCAGCCACATGACGTCGGAAAAACGGCTTGCCATGACTTCGTTTGTGAAGTTTGCGAGAGGAGCCGAAGTTTCCATAATGCTTTTATACACATCGGAAGGGATGATTAAGACCTCCGTATCCTTCTCTGCCGTGATGCTGACATCAAACTGAATGCTGTTCATAATGCAGGAGGCGGAAAAAAGGCAGATGTCCCGCTCAAAAAGACGATACAGGGTAATCTCCCTTCCATCCGCGGATACGGTAAACGCGCGAAGCTGACCGGACAATACCAGGAAAAGACCCGTACATTCGGCCGAACCGCTGTGAAGAAGATTTCCCCTGTGAAATTTGCGGACAGAAGCTGTATTTATAAGAAGATTCTGTTGTGTTTCATCCAGTTTATCCCAAACCGGTAAGAGAGTCAGGTAATTCATAGGTCACATCTCCTTTCCCGACGCTGTGTTCTTAACATACCATTCTTTCGGATACCGGTCAATTCGCAGTAAAAAATTGAAATTTATGCTTGCATTTTTCGGCAAAATTCGATATAGTAAATTTCGCTGAAAAAAGCAATCGAATTTTGTTGAAAAATTCAAAAAAAGTTGTTGACACAGCGGCTTGGATGTGATATCTTATAGAAGTTGCTGATGTGACAGCGACCCAACCTTGATAACTGAACAGTGAAACAACCTTGAAAGATTCTAAGAGAAAATTTTTCGAACAAGCTTAGCAATAAGCGACCTAGAAACAG
>CASECT010000147.1 GCA_949286525.1 uncultured Eubacteriales bacterium
AAACCGGCGGCAGATGACGCTGATCTTCCCGTCCATCCTGGACCAGGTGAACGATGAGAAAAAGCACTCTATGGCCGGGCAGATGACGCTGTTCGACATTGCCGGCGACGATCTGAAGAGCGAGTTTGAGATCAGGATGCCGGAGGTGGACGAGTTTCCCAGAGAGATGCTCCTGACATTCGAGAAGGAAGTGCTGGGCGTCTACATCAGCGGCCATCCGCTGGAGGAGTATGTGGACGTCATGGATAAGAACGTCACGGCGCGCTCCGACGAGTTCGCGGCGGAGGAGGAGACGGGCACGGCCCGGATCCCGGACGGAAAAGAGGTGGTCATCGGCGGGATGATCACGGAGAAGACCGTGAAGTTTACCAAAAACAATCAGGCCATGGCCTTCATCACGGTGGAGGATCTGGTGGGGACGGTGGAAGTCATCGTGTTCCCCAGGGATTATGAGAAATACCGGGATCTGCTCACGGAGGATGGCAAGGTCTTTGTCATGGGCCGCGCCAGCGTGGAGGAGGAGAAGGACGCCAAGCTGATCTGCCGGGAGATCCGCGGATTTGACGAGGGGAAAAAGGAACTCTGGATCCAGTTTCCCGACATGAGCGCATATGAGAGCCGGCAGCAGGAGCTGTTTGACGCTATCTCTGACATGGACGGGGAGGACGCGGTGGTGGTCTATATCGCGGCGGAAAAATGTATGAAGCGGCTGCCCGCCCAGTGGAATATCGGTGTGAATGAGGACACAAAATCTGCTCTGGAAGATATTTTCGGCGCAAAAAATGTGAAAGTTGTGCAAAAGCATATTGAATTTGGCCGGAAAAGATATTAGAATAAGTAACGTGTGAATTGCAGTCAGAATGGAGGGAAAAAGATGGCAAAAGAAGTGAACACAATCGGAGTGTTGACCAGCGGCGGAGACGCGCCGGGTATGAATGCTGCCATCCGGGCAGTTGTGCGTCAGGCGATTGCGCGAGGGAGAAAAGTCAAGGGAATTAAGAGAGGATATGCAGGTCTTCTTCAGGAAGAGATTATTGATATGGACGCTTACAGCGTTTCCGAGATTATTCAGAAGGGCGGTACGATTCTGCAGACGGCCAGATGTCTGGAGTTTGTGGAGGAGGAGTATCAGAAAAAGGCGGCGGAGATCTGTCACAAGCACGGTATCGACGGCCTGGTGGTTATCGGCGGCGACGGTTCCTTCCGGGGAGCGCAGAAGTTGGCGGGGCTTGGAATCAACACCATCGGTCTCCCGGGAACCATCGATTTGGATATTGCCTGCACCGAGTATACCATCGGGTTTGACACGGCGGTAAATACGGCTATGGAGGCCATCGACAAGGTGCGTGATACCTCCACATCTCATGAGCGGTGCTCGATCATCGAGGTTATGGGACGGGGAGCCGGCTATATCGCCCTGTGGTGCGGTATTGCCAACGGAGCAGAGGATGTGCTGCTTCCGGAGCGCTACAACTACGATGAGCAGGCTTTGGTAAATCACATTATCGAGTGTAAGAAAAAGGGAAAACAGCATCACATTATCGTGAACGCGGAGGGCATCGGTCATTCCGCATCCATGGCAAAGCGTATTGAGGCCGCTACTGGCATTGAGACCAGGGCGACGATCCTCGGACACATGCAGCGAGGAGGAAGTCCTACCTGCAAAGACCGTGTTTACGCTTCCACCATGGGAGCGCTGGCAGTGGATCTTCTGTGTCAGGGCAAGAGCAACCGTGTGGTAGGTTATCGCCACGGACGCTTTGTGGATTATGATATTGATGAGGCCTTGTCCATGGAGAAAGATATCGACGAGTACCAGTTTGAGATTTGTGAGACACTCTCAAACTCATAAAAGGCAGGAGATAAGCAGGAGAAAGCGCCACCGCTCCATGGAGACATGGGAGATGGTGCTTTTTTCTGCACGGGAGCGGAGATGATTACCAGCACAGCAAACAGACAGATAAAAAATGTCATACAGCTTCAGAAAAAGGCGAAAGAGCGCCGAAAGCAGAATGCCTTTGTGATGGAAGGTCCGAGGATGGTGGCGGAGACGCCGGTAGAACTTCTGCGGGAGATCTATGTCTCGGAGCGTTTTTCGCTGGAACGGGAGGCGGAGACTGCGGCCAAACTGCGGGAGTGGGAGCGGCTTGGCCGGGGGGAGGTTGTCGCCGTCTCGGAGAATGTTTTTGCCCATATGAGCGAGACTGCTACGCCCCAGGGAATCCTGGCGGTGGCTTCAAAGCCGCGGTATTCCCTGGAGGAGATTCTGAGGCGGTCTCCGGCCCACCTGCTGCTTCTGGAAGGGATTCAGGATCCGGGCAATCTGGGGACGATGGTGCGGACCGGCGAGGGGGCAGGGGTAACCGGGATTCTCATGAGTCCGGGGACGGTGGATCTTTTCTCGCCGAAGGTGGTGCGCTCCACAATGGGAAGCATCTACCGTGTGCCTTTTTTTGAGGCGCCGGACTGGGGGACGGCGCTTCGGCAGGTAAAGGAGGCAGGTGTGCGGCTTTATGCAGCCCATCTGAAAGGAACCGGCAGTTATGATACTTTCGATTATACCGGTCCCAGCGGATTTCTCGTCGGAAATGAAGGAAACGGCCTGACAGAGGAGACGGCGGCTGCTGCGGACACGCTTTTGAAAATCCCCATGGAGGGAAAGCTGGAATCTCTGAACGCGGCCATGGCTGCCGGGATTCTGATGTATGAAACATATCGGCAAAGGAGAAATCATTGAGAATCTGGTTTAAAATTTGGAAAGAGAATCATTTGATTACCGACTGTACTCTGGAGGATACATCGGAGGATACGAGAACCCATAAGATTTTTCGCGCGCTGGAGGAGGCATGCCACCGGCTGGATCTGGCAAAGCCTATCTGGCTGGACGCCACGGTAAGTGAGTTTAAACGGCACGCGAAAGCGAGATTTTATCAGGACAATTTTATCGAGGAGATTCCGTTTGATTACCTGGAAATTCAGATAATCGAGGAGGACTGAATAAGAGGCAAAGAGAGGGATGTGTGTTGGAAAAGAAGACAGAAAGTGAGGAGTATATCGGAGAGGGAATCGATTCCTGGAATTCCGTGATACTGACATACAACGCGGCGCTCAAGCAGATGGAGACGAAGATTGAGATCTTAAACGATGAGTTTATGCATGTACATCAGTATAATCCCATCGAGTATGTGAAGACCAGGATCAAGACGCCGGAGAGCATTGTAAAAAAACTGAAACGTTACGGTTATGAGACGTCGATTCAGAATATGGTCAGATACTGCAACGATATTGCCGGGGTGCGGGTGGTGTGCTCTTTTACTTCCGATATTTACCGGCTTGCAGACATTATTGGCCGCCAGAATGACATTACGGTCATTTCGGTCAAAGATTACATGAAAAAGCCGAAGGCCAGCGGATACAAGAGTTACCATATGATTGTGAGCCTTCCGGTGTTTTTGTCAGACCGGCAGGTGGACGTGAAGGTGGAAATTCAGATCCGCACAATCGCGATGGATTTCTGGGCCAGTCTGGAGCACAAGATTTATTATAAATTTGAAGGAAACGCTCCGGAGTATATCAGCAGAGATCTGCGGGAGTGTTCGGAGATCGTGTCCAATCTGGACGCCAGAATGCTGCATCTGAATGAGGCGATCATGGCGGTCAAAGAGGAGGCCCGGGAGGAAAGGGCAAAAGATTCTCATTAAGTTTGTATTTTTTTGCGTACAATTTGTTGAATAATGCGCACTATAATGGTAGAATCCTATTGTATACAAAGAACAATGTCAGCATCGGTGTACAAAGGGACAATGTTATGACGGGGGATGCTATGGATCAGATAACAGTGAGAGCTCTGGCAAAGATCAATCTTGGGCTGGATGTGCTGGGGAAACGGGAGGACGGTTATCACGAGGTAAGAATGGTCATGCAGACCGTCAATCTCTTTGATACGCTGGAGATGACCAGAAAGCCTGAGGCGGGTGTGACGATGGAGACGAACCGCCATTTTCTGCCGGTGGATGATAATAATCTCTGTGTTCGTGCGGCAAAACTTCTGCAGGAGGAGTTTGATCTGCCTGGCGGGCTTCATATCCGCCTCTTCAAACGAATCCCGGTGGCGGCCGGGATGGCGGGAGGAAGTTCCGACGCGGCGGCCGTGCTCTTTGGGCTGAACCGTATGTACGGCCTTGGCTTGACCAGACGGGAATTGATGCGCAGGGGTGTCTCGCTGGGGGCGGATGTGCCTTACTGTGTTATGCGGGGTACTGCGCTGGCGGAGGGGATCGGAGAGAAACTGCGTCCGCTGCCGGCCATGGTAAAGTGCCCGGTGCTGGTGGCGAAACCGCCGATTTCCGTCTCGACGAAAACGGTCTACGAGCGTCTGGACTCTCTGGAGAACCCGCCGCATCCGGATGTGGATGGACTGCTGCTGGCTTTGCGGGAGCAGGATCTGGATCGGATTGCCGGAAGTATGGGTAATATTCTCGAATCGGTAACGATTCCGATGCATCCTGTCATTTCCCGGATCAAAGATGTGATGATGGAATATGGGGCGAAGAACGCCATGATGAGCGGAAGCGGTCCTTCCGTGTTCGGGCTGTTCGATGATGGGGCTTCCCTGAAGCGCGCGAAACGCGCGCTGCGGGAGAGCGGATACGCTGCTCAGATTTACGGAACTACAATATACAATAACAGGAGATAGGTCATGAAGGACGATTTGCAACTGAATCTGGATGCGTTTCTGCCATTGCGTGACGTGGTGTTCAACACGCTGCGCGACGCCATTCTCCGGGGAGAGTTAAAGCCCGGGGAACGGTTGATGGAGATGCATCTTGCCAATAAGCTGGGGGTCAGCAGGACGCCGATTCGCGAGGCAATCCGTATGCTGGAGCAGGAGGGGCTGGCCGTGACGATTCCGAGAAAGGGAGCCCAGGTGGCCCGGATGACCGAGAAAGATCTGCAGGATGTGCTGGAAGTGCGGGACGCCCTGGACGAGCTGGCGGTCAGCAGCGCCTGCGCCCACATTACCGAGGAGCAGATGAACGAGTTGCGGGAGACGGTCAAGGAGTTTGAGAAGGCCATCCAGAGCGGGGATGTGCGGAAGATGGTTCAGGCGGACGAGGACTTCCACAATGTGATCTACCGGGCGGCGGATAATCCGAAGCTGGAGACGATTGTGAAAAATCTCCGGGAGCAGATGTACCGCTACCGATACGAATACATCAAAGACCATACAGATTACAAACAGCTGGTGCGGGAGCACGCGGAGATTATTGAAGGTTTCGAGCGCCGAGATGAGACTTATGTACGCGCGGTCATGCACACGCACCTGGAAAATCAGATCGAGGCTGTGCGCGCGGCTATCCGGGAACAGGAATAGCGAATCGGGAATATTTATTACAGAATATGGTTACAGTAAAAGGGATAAGAGGATGCTTATCCCTTTTTTTGCGCGATACGCCCGGAGGGTAGACCCGCCGTGCTTGCACGAGCGGGCATCCGACGGACAACACAGGAAGGAGCGGCACGGATGGAAGAGCAGAAAAAGCACAGATTTACCGGGGACATCGGAACAGATCGGCGTTATCTGACAGAGATTTTTTCGGACTGTTCCGATATGAAGATGAAGGATATGAAAATCGGGAGGGAAAAGGAGATTTCCTGCTTTTTGATTTATATTGAGATTACCATGTCCTCGGTTATGTTTCGAACGACGGCTATCGGAAATTTTCTGGTAAGACTGTCGGAGATGGAAACCGGAAAGATCTATGAGGCACTTGGGGAGAATGCGCTTGGCCTGTCTGACATGATCTTATATGAGACGGCGGAGGAAGCGGCCCAGGGACTTCTGACCGGCGACGCGGTGTTCCTTGTGGATGGTTTTGACCGGGCTTTCAAGATTCCGGATAAAGGGTATCCCGGCGGAGTTGTCAAGGATGTGGAATCTGAGAAGATTACCAGAGGGAGCAACGAGGGATTTACCGACAATATCAAGATCAATACGGCACTGATGCGCAAACGGCTGCAGACGCCGGATCTGAAAATGGAGCAGATACAGCTGGGAGTAAGGACCAACACTCTGGTCAATCTGATCTATATGAAGGGAATTGCGCGGCCGGAGCTCCTGCTGGAGATCAAGAAGCGCCTGAAGGGTTTTGAAGTGGACGGCATTCTGGAGAGCGGTATGGTGGAACAGCTGACGGAAGAACAGTGGCTCTCCCCTTTCCCCCAGGTACAGACTACCCGCCGACCCGACCGGGCGGTCATGGCGGTGCTGGAGGGGAAGGCAGTCATTCTGGTAAACAACACGCCCATCGGGTTGATTCTTCCGGCGGATTACAATTCCTTTATCCGCACTACGGACGACTATTATAACCGGGCGGAGATTGCCAGTTTCGGCCGCCTGATCCGCTATATCGCCTCCTTTTTGGCGATGAGCCTGCCGGGGCTGTATCTGGCGGTTACCAACTTTCACACCCAGATTCTGCCCACCACATTGCTGCTGTCTTTTGCCGCCAACCGGCAGGGGGTGCCTTTTCCGGCAGTGGTGGAGGTGCTTCTGATGGAGTTGTCCTTTGAGCTTTTGCGGGAGGCCGGCGTGCGGCTTCCGGGGACCCTGGGAAATACCATCGGGATTGTGGGCGGACTGATTATCGGCCAGGCCGCTGTGGACGCGAATATTGTCAGTCCCATTGTGGTTATTGTGGTAGCTTTTACCGCCCTCTGTTCCTTTTCGATTCCCAACGATGACTTTGCCTCAGCTTTCCGGCTCTTAAAGTTCGCGGTCATCGGTATGTCCGCCTGGCTGGGATTCTATGGCTTTCTTTTGGCAATGCTGGCGATACTGATTCATCTGAGTCAGCTGAAAAGCTACGGGATGCCCTATCTTCTGCCCTTCGTGGGGGCTGAAATCAACGACTATCAGGATGAGCGGGATTCCCTGGTGCGTTTCCCGCTCTTTGCGCTGAAAAGGCGTCCCATCAACGCCAGAAAATCACAGAGAATTCGTTTTCGGAGGAAGTAAATGTTTGCTGACAATCAAATGATTTCGGGGCGCCAGTGCGCCAGACTGCTGTTTTTTGATTTTCTGGGAATCGGGACACTGCTGTTGCCGGGATATCTGGCCAATCTGGCCGGGGAGGACGGTGTCTTTGCCATCGCTCTGGGAGGCGCGGTATCCCTTTTGTACCTGAAAATGCTGCAGAAATTTGTTCTGGGCAGGAAGGAGACTTTTTCAGGCGGCAGCGGAGACGGGATTTGCAGGGCGGCGGATCGCCTGCTGGTTTTTCTTTACGGCCTTTACTATGTGCTGCTGGGGGGGTACGCTCTGTATCTCTTCGGTTTCCTGATCCAGCGGACGCTTCTGACGGAGGAGAGCTTCTGGCTCATTACCCTTCTGGGCTTGCTTCTGGCGGCCTACGGCATGGCCCGGGGAATGGAGAGCCGGGCGAGGGTTTACGAGGTGCTTTTCTGGCTGGTGCTGATTCCTTTTCTTCTGATGCTGTTTCTGGCGGTGGCGGATGTATCGCCCCAGCAGCTGTTCCCTATGGCTACTGCCGCGCCGGAAAATTTTCTTCAGGGCTCCTATCTGGTCTTTCTGATATTTTCCCTCTGCCAGATGCTTCTGTTCGCAGAGAATTATATTTCTCCGATGAAGGCGGGCAGGGCGGCGGGATCCGCGATACTCTTCGCAGGACTGCTCTTTGCGGTTCTCTATGAGGTTTTATTGGGAGTGTTCGGCCGTGTTACGGTGTCGGAGCTGGAATTTCCGGCGGTGTCTCTGATGAGCATGGTAACCCTTCCGGGTGGATTTCTGCACCGGCAGGACGCCCTGATGGTGGGAGTGTGGTTTTTCACGCTGTTTGCCCTGATCTGCAGCAGCATGTATTACGGATGCCAGTGTCTGGAAAAACTCCGGGGCAAGAGCGTTTTGCAGTGGAAGATTCCAGCGAAAACCCGTATCCTGCTTTTCTGCGGGGGTCTGGTTTATGCTGTTGCCCAGGGGTGTTATCTGCATCCGGAGACATTTTCACGTTCCCTTGAACGTTTTTTCTGGTATCTGACCCCGGTGTATCTTCTGCTCCCGTTTCTGCGCCGGATCCTGACTGCAGGTAAGAGGAAAAAACGTGCGAAGGGCGCTGCGGCGGCATGTATGCTGTGCCTTTGTGCCGGACTGATCTTCTCCGGATGCTCCGTTATCGAGCTGGAGGATCGGAGTTTTCCCATGTTGATTGCCCTGGAAGAGAAGGAGGGCAGCTGCCGGTTGATCTACAAATTTCAGGATCTGTCTGAGGTTTCCTCGAATGACAGCAAGAAAAACGGCGGGAGTGAACAGGATGTGTCCGGAGCAAGTTTCTATGAGGCTATGGAGCGGTATCAGAAGGAAAATGGGAAGTATATGGATCTCAATCATGTAAAGGTAATCCTTCTGGGGCGGACATTCCTGGAGAGCGAACGGCTCTATGAGGATTTTTTGACGGTTCTCGCGGATTCGCCGGAGATCAGCAAAAACATTCTGGTTTTTGTGGCGGAGGACGCGAAAGAACTTACGGATCTGGGGGATGAGATGGAGGAGAACCTGGGAACGTATCTGGAGGGTGTGCTTCAGGGAAATCCGGATATGTCCGACCGGCATCAGGTTACTCTGGGAATGATATTAAACGATTGGCAGGACGGAAGACGGAATCTGTTGGTTCCCTGTCTTTCGGCGGAGGAGAAACTGCCGGTTGTCGATGGATATTATGTGATTTCCGGCGGTGTTCCCGCAGGGGAAATTTCTGAGGAGACAGGCGAACTGGCGGGCGTTTTCCAGGGAAAGACGAAGGTGCTGCGGGAAAGTCTTTCAGACCGCTGCCATCTGGCAGTGGAGGATCTGTCTGTAAAATATGAATTCCGAAGACCGGATTCGGGAGAGACAGCCGGGATCCTGTGCAGGGTAAAGGTTACAGGGAAAGCGTCCCAGGAGGGGAGCGAACAGGTCTCTGAGGAGCGGTTGGAACAATATATAAAGGAGCGTCTGACAGAGACGGTGGGGGCCTGTTTGACAGAGCGCGGGCTGGATCTGACGGACAGCTTTGACCGGCTTTCCCTTTTTGACCGTGAACTGGCGGTGGAGTACCGGGGCAAAATGCGGGAATGGCAGGAGGAACTGTCGCTGAATTTTGATGTAGACTTTGATCTGGTGGAGTAGGCGGCGGACCCTGCGGAGTCTGGCTCTTTGAAAAATTTGAAAATTTCTGTATAGATTTTCCGAAATCTTCCATACTCTTTTGTGTAGGTTTCGGAAAATAGCAGAAAGAAGGATGAGAAAATGAGATTTAAAAGAAGATACGAAAACCGGAAGGAGCAGCGGGAAATCTCAGCGGCGGAGCGAAGGGAAACCCGGTGGGATTTTCTGGAGAAGACAGCGGTTATCTTTTTTTTCGGGATGCTGTTTCTGGGTATTTACATATGGCAGGAGCAGCATATGCCGGAGGAACTGTCCGCCAAGGTGCTGCGCTTCCATGTCCTGGCCAACAGCGACAGTGAGGCGGATCAGGAATTGAAGTTGGAGGTGCGGGACGCGGTGGGGGTATACATGAACGGCCTTCTCGCGGACGCGCTTACCCAAGAGGAATCGGTAAAGATCGCGGAAGATCATTTGGAAGACATTCAGCGGGTAGCGGCGAAGGTTATCGCCCGGGAAGGGTATGATTATCCCGTGACCGCTGCGGTGGAGCGGACGCAGTTTCCGGATAAGACCTATGGGGATTATCATATGCCGGCGGGGACTTATGAGGCGCTGCGGGTGGTTATCGGCGAAGGGGAGGGACAGAACTGGTGGTGTGTGATGTTCCCCAACATGTGTTTTTCCGATACGGTATTCGAGGTAGTGGAAGATGAGGCAAAAGAAAATCTCTACCAGGTCATGACGCTTCACGAGTACAAAAAAATGATCGAGAGTCCCGATAAGGAGGTGCGGTTCCGGTATCTGCCCTTTTGATGTGCATCGGTCGCCGGCAGGACAATTTGGCGGCGCTTTACTTCGCCGGGGCAATTTGTTATAGTAGATGCTGATACGTTTTGAAGGAGCGGATGCCTGATATGGAAGACAATATACAGCGAAACGGCACAGAGACGGAAGGCGCGAAAAGCGGCAGAAGGCTGTATTGGATACGGGGAATTTTTCTGGCGGCTACCCTGTCGTGGATGATTGTGATTTTTTCCTTCTCCGCGCAACCGGCGGATGATTCCGGCAAAACCAGCCAGGGAGTCGGGGCTTTTCTGTCGGAGCTTTTCGTGCCGGGTTATGAGGATTGGAGCACGCAGCGGCAGGAAGCCTTTGTGGAGAAGATTGACCATCCGGTGCGCAAGGCGGGGCATCTGACGGAGTATGCCATTTTAGGGACGCTGGTATGCGGCACGCTTTTTTCTTTTGGCCTGTGGGGCAAAAGAGCGGCGTTTGCGGCGGAGGGGGTGGGCGTTCTATACGCTGCCGGCGATGAGTTTCATCAGCTCTTTGTCCCCGGACGGGGATCTCAGGTTACAGACGTACTGATCGACGCCGGCGGGGTCGCGGTGGGCGTCGCGGCAGCTTTTGTGATTTTCCGGCTGATGAGCCGATACAGACAGAGGAAACGGAAAAGAGGCACAGAAGAATGGGAGAAAAAATTCAGCGCGTGAAAATTGAAATGACGGCTGAACAGCAGACGGAGGGCCGGAGGGAAGTTTCCCACTATCACTATACAGGTACGCTGCTGATCAGGAATGAGATTGTGTACATCTCCTACGAGGAGGAGATGGAAGGAGACCGGTACCGCACGCTGCTGACCTGCGGGGATGGGAAACTGACCATGTCCAGAAAGGGAAGCGGAAGGCAGAGGATGGAGTTTGTGCCGGGAGAGAGGCGTCCGGCGGTTTACGAGACGCCGGCGGGAACCCTTCCCCTGGAGGTGCTGACGGAAGAATGTATCATGGAACGGGACGGAAAGGAAATGGACATTGCAGTCGGCTATGAACTTTTTTCCGGGGGAATAGCCATGGCGCGGCATCGGCTTTTCATGGAGATAAGGTAGCGCCGAAAAAATGAAAGGAGAGCCGTGGATTCTGTTGCTTTTTTTTTCGGGAAATGATAGAATTGTCTAGATTACTTGTAGGAGGAAATGAAAATGAGCCCAGGTTGGATTGTTGCGATTGTGATAACTGTGCTGTTGGCAGCAGCGCTGATCGCCTTATATTTTCTTGGTAAACGAATGGAAAAAAAGAGAGCGGAGCAGGATGAGCAGATGGCTGCCACTGCCCAGACCGTATCGATGCTGATCATCGACAAAAAGAAGATGCGGCTAAAAGAGTCGGGGCTTCCGGATGCGGTTATCGCGCAGACTCCTTTCTATGCGAAACGGGCAAAGCTTCCCATCGTGAAAGCCAAGATCGGGCCCAGGATTATGACGTTGATCTGCGATGCGGAGATCTTCGACGAGATCCCGATCAAGCGGGAGGTAAAAGCCACGGTCAGCGGTCTCTACATTACCAAAGTCCGTGGACTTCACGGAAAAACCGCGGTACAGCAGGCACCCAAGAAAGGCGTTCGGGCATGGCTGAGCCGTAAGTTGAAGGATCTGCAGGGACAAAATTCCAGGTAAATTCCGATGGACAGAAGGATATTCGAAAAGACGCGCAGAATCGCCTTTTGGAATATCCTTTTTTATGTATTATGGAGATGAAAAATACAGGAGGAGTACGAAAAATATGAAGAACAAGGCAATCGCCCTCGCTCTGTGTGGTCTGATGATGTTTACGCTGGCAGCCTGCGGCGGTAAAAATACGGCTGGCAGTGGCTCGGCAAAGACCAGCGAGGATGTGGAGTATGATGTGAACGATTATGTGACACTGGGGGATTACCAGAATCTGGAGGTAGAGATTACCGGCGATTACACGGTGGATCAGAGTGACGTGGACGCTATGGTGGACAGCCTGATCGCCAATGCGGCTCCCTGTGTGGAGGATCCTTCTCAGACCGTGGTGGCGGCGGACAGCCTGGTCAACGTGGACTATGTGGGAAAGAAGGACGGGGAGGCTTTTGACGGTGGGAGCGCATCGGATGTAACCATCGACGTGGCGAACAACAGCGATGTTTCTTCCGGCTCCGGCTATATTGATGGATTTTCCTCGGGACTTGTGGGGGCCCGTGTGGGGGATACGGTGGACTGCAATGTGACTTTTCCGGAAGATTACAGCGCCCCGGATCTGGCGGGACAGCCCGTGGTATTTACCTTTACCGTCAATTATATCGGCAGGCCCGTTACCAGGGACACGCTGACAGACGACTATGTTTCGCGGTATTTTCAGACGAACACGGTGGAGGAGTTTCTCGGCACCGTGGAGGCTTATGTGAACCAGACAGCTCAGTACAGCCGCCAGAATGATATCAATACAGCGGTCATGGAAGCGGTGATAAACAATGCAACGGTAGAGGAAGTGCCCCGGGAACTTCTGGACTTGCGGGTGCAGGAGTATACGGATCAGTTTGAGGCGGCCTACTGCAGTGACGGGACAAGCCTGGAGGATTATCTTGACACCAATTACGGGATGACCCTGGAGGAATTTACGGAACAGATTACCGAAACCATGCGGCAGAATCTGATTACTCAACTGGTGTTTGAGGCTGTTGCAGCAAAGGAGGGTATCGAGCTGGATGAGGAAGGGTTCGACGACTATTGCGACAGCATGATGGAGGGCAACGGCTTTAACAGTCGGGAAGACCTCTATGCCGCTTACGGGCCTACCGGGGACGCCGGCAGAAGCTATCTGGAGAAAATTTACGTTTGCAGCCGGGCCTGCGAGTTTTGTGCCGAAAGCGCTGTGGTAACGGAGGTTCCCGCTCAGTAAAGGGCGTGCGGCAAAAGCCGGATGCCCGGGCCGGATTTGCCTGGAATTTTGCATATTGTGAGGTTCGCCCGCATAAAAATATACCAGTATCATCAGGATGAGGTAACCTTTTATGAGAGAGCGAACAAAAAAGCAAACGCCGCCGGCGGTCATCTGGATATTGAAGGTTCTGCTGGCCATGTACATTGTATCCGGTCTGCTCCTGGTTATCCTCTCTGTGCTTGTCAGCCGCGTGGAGCAGGAGGAACTGACAGCGAATGTGGGGGTAATTGTGGTGTATGTGGTCTCCTGCGCTCTGGGTGGTTTCCTGGCCGGCCGAATGCGCGGGGAACGGAAATTTTTGTGGGGCATGCTGCTGGGTGCCTCCTATTTCGTGATTCTTCTGGCAGTATCCCTTGTCATCAGCGGAGGGGAGATCCCGGATGGGATGCATCTGGTTACCACTCTGGCGATCTGCGCGGGTTCCGGTATGGCGGGAGGCATGATCGGATGAGGATTTCTGATTCAGGCGTTGCGTGATAAGCGGGAGTATGATATAATGCCTTAAGAATAGCAGACCAAGTGAAAGAACGGAAAGGAAGATCATTATGAAACACGTAAAGACATTGAATACAAAGAGACTGCAGAATACGGTAAAGAAAGGCGGATGCGGCGAGTGCCAGACTTCCTGCCAGTCCGCGTGCAAGACTTCCTGCACGGTGGGCAACCAGAGCTGTGAGCACAAGAATTAATCGAAGAAGAACGCCATGGACAGAGATGTTTTTGGTATGAGGCAAAAGACCGTACGCTATGCGTCCGGTCGTTTGTTCGTTATAAAGCATCTTCTGTTTTGGGCATGATGAAACAGAAATTGTAAAGAGAGGAAGAAAACCGTGATTCATCAGTATCAGTTAAACGGTTACAATATCGTGCTGGATGTGAACAGTGGAGCCATCCATGTGGTGGACGGGCTGACCTACGATATGATAGCAGAGTACAAGGAGAGGGAGAAGGACGAGCTGATTGCCGACATGGCGGCGAAACATGGGGTAACGAAAGAGGAAGCCGCGGAGGCCTACGGGGAGATCGGTGAGCTGGAAGTTTCCGGTGAGCTTTTTTCCGAAGATGAATATGAGCCTTATATTGACAATTTCAAGAAACGGCCCACGGTGGTAAAAGCGCTGTGCCTTCACATCGCTCACGACTGCAATCTGGCCTGCCGCTACTGCTTTGCCGGAGAGGGGGAATACCACGGCGAGCGGGCGCTGATGAGCTATGAAGTCGGAAAAAAGGCGTTGGATTTTCTGGTGGCTAATTCCGGAAACCGGAGAAATCTGGAGGTGGATTTCTTCGGGGGCGAGCCGCTGATGAATTTTCAGGTGGTAAAGGACCTGGTGGCCTACGGACGGTCCCTGGAGAAGGAGCGCGACAAGCATTTCCGCTTTACCCTGACCACCAACGGCGTGCTCTTAAATGACGATGTGATGGATTTCGTCAACCGGGAGATGGACAACGTGGTGCTCAGCATCGACGGGCGCGAGGCGGTCCACAATCGGATGCGACCCTTCCGAAACGGCGGCGGCAGCTACGACCTGATTGTGCCGAAGTTCCGGAAACTGGCGGACAGCCGCGGACAGGAGCGTTACTATGTCCGTGGAACTTTTACCCGCAATAACCTGGATTTCTCCGAGGATGTGCTGCATCTGGCGGATTTGGGATTCAAGCAGATCTCGGTGGAGCCGGTGGTGGCCCAGGAGAGCGACGACTATGCCCTGCGCGAGGAGGATCTGCCGAAGCTCTTTGAGGAGTACGACAAGCTGGCGGCCGAGATGGTACGCCGTCATGGAACGGAGAAGGATTTTAATTTCTTTCATTTCATGATCGATCTTGAGGGAGGTCCCTGTGTGGCGAAGCGTCTTTCCGGATGCGGATCCGGCACCGAATATCTGGCGGTAACGCCGACGGGAGATCTCTATCCCTGTCATCAGTTCGTGGGCAACCCCGATTTTCTTATGGGAAATGTAAAGGATGGTGTCCTGCGCACGGATATCCGGGATGAGTTCAAGGAGTGCAATGTGTACGCCAAACCGAAATGCCGGGAATGTTTCGCGAGATTTTATTGCAGCGGGGGCTGCGCGGCGAATGCCTACAACTTCCATGGCGACATCCACGAAGCTTATGATGTGGGATGCGCGCTCCAGAAAAAGCGGATTGAGTGCGCGATTATGATAAAAGCGGCGACAGCCGGGGAATAGGAGAATGACAAGATGAAGCATATGAAAAAGGGACAGGGAATCGCCTGGCTGGCAGTGCTTCTGATCTGTCTGGTCGGCCTTGGATATTTTGCTTACACCATCATTGCGGGCACGGCCAGAGGAGATGGAAACCAGATCAAGCTTGGTCTGGATCTGGATGGAGGCGTCAGCATTACTTACCAGGTAGTGGGAGATACGCCCGCCACGGAGGAGTTGAACGATACCGTGACAAAGCTTTCGCAGCGTATCGAGAACGATCTGGGAGCGGAGAGCTCCACCACGGAGGCCAGCGTTTACCCTGTGGGAGATGACCGTATCACGGTAGAGATCCCCGGCGTGACCGACGCCAACGAGATTCTGGAGCAGCTGGGGCAGCCCGGCGCGCTGTATTTTATCCGCCAGACGGACAATGAGGGAAATACCAATTACAGCTATGATTCCACAACGGGACAGTATCAGCTCAACTATGATCTTCAGACCCTGGAGGAGAACGGTTCCGTGGTGCTGAGCGGATCGGATATCAGGGATGCGAATGCGGCTTATCAGTCAACTTCCTCCACCGGGGCGCAGCAGCCTGTGGTGGAACTGCAGTTAAACGATTCCGGCACGGAAGCCTTTGCCGAGGCTACAACAGCGGCTGCGGAGGCGGGAGAGACCATCGGTATTTACTACGATGGACAGTTTGTCAGCGTGCCCACAGTGAATGAGGCGATAACAGAGGGAAGCTGTGTGATTCAGGGGATGAGTTCCTATGAGGAGGCGGAGCAGCTTGCCTCCTACATTCGCATCGGCGGGCTGGATCTGGAGCTGGAGGAACTGCAGTCGGAGATTGTGGGTGCGCAGCTGGGGCAGGATGCCTTGGATACCAGTTTTCTGGCGGCGGCTGTGGGACTTGTCGTTGTCATGGTGTTTATGATCGCGGTGTACCGGATTCCCGGGGTGGCGGCTGCTCTTGCTCTGACGCTGTACACGGAGCTCATGCTGGCAATCTTAAGCCTCTACGACATTACCCTGACGCTGCCCGGAATCGCCGGGATCATTCTCTCTATCGGTATGGCGGTGGACGCCAACGTCATTATCTTTGCCAGAATCCAGGAGGAGATCGCCGGCGGGCGCACCGTAGCTACGGCTATTGATACGGGATTTCACAAGGCGCTGTCCGCGATTCTGGACGGAAATATTACCACGCTGATCGCTGCGGCGGTCCTGGGGATCTTCGGATCCGGAACGGTTAAGGGCTTTGCCATCACGTTGGCCCTCGGTGTGATTCTGTCCATGTTTACCGCCCTGGTTATCACGAGGATTCTGATGAACGCTTTCTACGCGGTGGGCATGCGCAAGGAGAGGCTTTACGGCAAACCCTGGCGGATTCCCCACTTCGATTTTGTGGGGCGCAGAAAGGTATTCTTTGTCATCTCCGGTGCGGTCATAGCCGCAGGATTTATCGGCATGGCGGTCTTCGCCGCGCAAGGTAAAGGGGAATTGAACTACAGCCTGGAATTTATGGGAGGAACATCTACCACGGTAAACTTTGATCAGGATTACACTATCGAGGAGATCGATGAGCAGATTGTGCCGGTGGTCTCTGAAGTGACCGGGGACAACGATATTCAGACCCAGAAGGTGGATGGAACCAATCAGGTTATTATCAAGACCCGCTCCCTGGAGCTGGCGGAGCGGCAGGAACTGGAGACTGCCCTGGAGGAGAATTTTGGCGTGACCACACAGGACATTCAGAGTCAGAATATCGGATCGGCCATCAGCAGCGAGATGCGGACTCAGTCCGTGACAGCCGTTGTGATTGCGGCTTTCTTCATGCTCCTTTACATCTGGTTCCGTTTCAAGGACATCCGCTTCGCCGGAAGCGCTATCCTCGCTCTTGCCCATGACGTGCTCTGTGTGCTGACGCTGTATGTACTGGCACGTATTTCCGTAGGGGGAACCTTTATCGCCTGTATGCTGACAATCATCGGTTATTCTATCAACGATACGATCGTGACCTTTGACCGTATCCGGGAAAATCGAAAAGCGCTGGTCAAGGAGACGCCGGGAGGGCTGAAGACGCTGGTAAACGACAGTATCGCCCAGACGCTGTCGCGAACCGTCAATACGTCATTGACAACGGTGGTTATGGTCATCTCCCTGCTGATATTTGGCGTTTCCAGTATCCGCGACTTCGCTCTGCCACTGATGGCGGGTATCCTTGTGGGAACGTATTCGTCGATCTGCCTGGCTTCCGGCATGTGGTATATGATGCGCGTGCGTGTGCTGAAGAAGGAAGCGGCTGCGGCCGTTGAGGCGAAAAGCTCCGATTTGAGCCGGAATAAAAAGGCAGGGAAGAGGAAAAAATAGAGAATGATTTTGACGATCTACCTTTCGGCGGTCGGCTTTTTCGGGCTGATTCTTATGGGGATCGATAAGCACAGGGCGAAGAGGCACCAATGGCGTATACCGGAGAAGACACTGTTTCTTGTGGCGGCGCTGGGAGGCAGCCCGGGGGTGTGGGCAGGTATGTATCTGTTCCGTCATAAGACGAAACATTTGTCTTTTGTCCTGGGGATACCGCTGATTTTTACCGTGCAGACGGCGTTCATGATTTTCATGCGCCTGAGATAGATGCATATTTACAGCGTCGGCCTGTATGCCGACGTCGAATCGCACACAGAGAAAAGACAAAGGAGGAAGTTATGTACACATTGGAGGATATCAGGCAGGCAGATCCGCAGATTGCGGGTGTCATCCGTGAGGAGTATGAGCGGCAGTCCAGCCACATTGAGCTGATTGCTTCCGAGAACTGGGTAAGTCCGGCGGTAATGTCCGCCATGGGAAGTATTTTGACAAACAAGTACGCGGAGGGGTATCCCGGCAAACGTTATTACGGCGGCTGTGAGTGCGTAGACAAGGCGGAGGAACTGGCCAGAGAGCGGGCGAAAGAGCTTTTCGGATGCGAGTATGTCAACGTACAGCCCCATTCCGGCGCGCAGGCCAACATGGCGGTGCAGTTCGCGGTGTTGGAGCCGGGAGATACGGTTATGGGAATGAATCTGGATCACGGCGGACATCTGACGCACGGAAGTCCTGTGAACTTTTCCGGAAGATATTTTCACATTGTGCCCTACGGGGTAAACGATGAAGGCTTTATCGACTATGACAATGTGATGCAGATCGCCATGGAGTGCAGGCCGAAGATGATCATCGCCGGGGCCAGCGCCTACGCGAGGGCTATCGATTTTAAAAAATTCCGGGAGATTGCCGACGCCTGCGGAGCAGTGCTGATGGTGGATATGGCCCACATCGCCGGATTGGTGGCGGCCGGACTTCATCAGAGCCCGGTACCCTACGCGGACATCGTGACCACCACCACCCACAAGACCCTCCGAGGACCGAGGGGCGGCATGATTATGTCAACCGCCGCTGCAAACGAAAAGTACAACTTTAACAAGGCGGTATTTCCGGGGATTCAGGGCGGTCCGCTGATGCATGTGATCGCGGCGAAGGCCGTGTGCTTCGCGGAGGCACTGAAGCCGGAATTCAAAGAGTATATGCAGCGGGTGGCTGACAATGCCCAGGCATTGGCAAAGGGACTGATGGACCGCGAGATCAAGATCGTGTCCGGCGGAACGGACAATCATCTGATGCTGGTGGATCTGACACCCTACGAATTGACCGGCAAGGCGGTGGAGAAGCTTCTGGATGAGGCTCACATCACAGCGAACAAAAATACGATTCCCAACGATCCCAAGAGCGCTTTCGTGACCAGCGGTATCCGTCTCGGAACACCGGCGGCGACCAGCCGGGGACTGGTTGCGGAGGACTTTGACCAGGTGGCGGAAGCTATTGCTGCGGTCATCAGGGAAGGAGAGGCCGGCGTTTCCAGGGCGAGAGCCATCGTGGACGCTCTGACGGCAAAATATCCGCTGCCGGGGGCTTTCTGAAAATCGGACGGCGCGGACTGGCAGGCGGTCAGAGAGATACAGGCGATTGATTTAGGAGAGAAGAGATATGATTGATATCAAGTTTTTAAGGGAAAATCCTGAGGTTGTGAAGCAGAATATCCGGAACAAATTTCAGGATCAGAAACTGCCTCTGGTGGACGAGGTTATCGACCTGGACGCCAAGGCCAGGGCTGCCCAGCAGGAGGCGGACGAACTGAGAGCCAGCAGAAACAAGCTGTCCAAGGAGATCGGCAAGCTGATGGGACAGGGCAAGCGGGATGAGGCGGAGGCTGTTAAGGCCCAGGTAAGCGCCAACGCTGACCGCCTGGCACAGCTGGAGGCGGCGGAGAAAGATCTGCAGGAAAAGATCACGAAGATCATGATGACGATTCCCAACATCATCGATCCTTCCGTACCCATTGGCAAGGATGATTCCTGCAATGTGGAGATCGAGAAGTTCGGGGAGCCGGCGGTTCCTGACTTTGAGATTCCCTATCACACGGACATTATGGCACGGTTCAACGGCATTGACCTGGACGCGGCCGGAAAGGTGGCGGGAAACGGATTTTATTACCTGATGGGCGATATCGCCAGACTGCATTCCGCGGTGCTGGCCTACGCGAGGGATTTCATGATTGACCGGGGATTTACCTACTGCATTCCTCCCTTCATGATCCGCTCCAACGTGGTAACCGGCGTCATGAGTTTTGACGAGATGGACGCCATGATGTACAAGATCGAGGGCGAGGATCTGTATCTGATCGGAACTTCCGAGCATTCTATGATCGGAAAGTTCATCGACACCATGAACGACGAGGAGAAGCTGCCCTATACTCTGACAAGCTATTCTCCCTGCTTCCGCAAGGAGAAGGGCGCCCACGGCATCGAGGAGCGGGGCGTTTACCGGATCCATCAGTTTGAGAAACAGGAGATGATCGTGGTCTGCAAGCCCGAGGAGTCAAAGATGTGGTACGACAAACTCTGGCAGAACACGGTGGATCTGTTCCGCAGCCTGGATATTCCGGTGCGGACACTGGAGTGCTGTTCCGGCGATCTGGCGGATTTGAAGGTAAAATCCTGTGACGTGGAGGCCTGGTCTCCCCGCCAGAAGAAGTACTTTGAGGTGGGAAGCTGTTCCAATTTGGGCGACGCCCAGGCGAGAAGGCTGAAGATTCGGGTAAAGGGTAAGGATGGAAAGAAGTATTTTGCCCACACCCTGAACAATACGGTGGTGGCTCCGCCGAGAATGCTGATCGCCTTCTTGGAGAATAACCTGAAAGCGGACGGCTCCGTCAATGTTCCCAAGGCGCTGCAGCCCTACATGGGCGGCAAGGAAGTGTTGACGCCCTGTAACTAGGAGGAAAAGATATGGTTATCGCAGTGACATACAATCAGGAAAACGGTCAGATCGGAGCTCATTTTGGTCATGCGGATCACTTCAAGCTGTATCAGGCAGAGAACGGAAAGATCTATGACGCGCAGGTAGTAGAACCGGATGGGCAGGGACATGACGCTGTTGTTGCATTTCTGGAAGATTATGACGTGGAACTTGTCATCTGCCGGAATATCGGAGAGGGCGCCATCCGGGGTCTGCAGACGGCTGGGATTTCCGTTTGCCCCAATGTGGAAGGTATGGCAGACGACGCTGTGGAAGCTTTCATGATGGGAAGCCTCCAGATTACCAATGCGGCGTCCTGCGGCTGTGATTACCAGACGGCTGGCGGACACAGCTGCTGCGGTTCCTCTACAGGATGCGGGTCGCCGGGAAGCTGCTGCCACTGAAAAATTTCGAAAATCTCCCTCAGAAAATGAGGGGGATTTTTTTCTGCAGAAATGTCAGCGACTTTTTGAGCTTTTTTGGAGAGGACATTTTCAAAGTTCCGCGTGATACGCTCTGTTTTTTCAAAGCGGCAACTGTTATAATGATCTTAAATTATCATGCGGAGAAGGAGGAATGCCATAAATGGAGTATGTAAAAATCCCTTATGTGGACAAGGAGGTTTCCCGGATTTTTTACGGGACGGCCGGACAGCCTTTTATGACGGGGGGCGATGGAGGCGAACTGCTGGACGCCGTTTACGCGCTGGGGGTCAACGCCTTCGATACCGCGAGAGTTTATATGCTGGCGGAGAAGTCGCTGGGCAAATGGATTGAGGACCGCGGAATCAGGGATAAGGTCGTGATTTTAAGCAAATGCGCTCATCCGAGTCCCTTTGGGAGGAAGCGTGTCAGCGAGAAAGATATCCGCAGGGATCTGAAGAAATCTCTGGATTATCTTCGCACGGATTATATTGATATTTATCTTCTGCATCGGGATGATCCGGAGGTCCCGGTGGGGGAGATTGTGGAGCTTTTCAACAGCCTGCGCGCGGAGGGGAAAATCGGGGCGTTCGGCGGGTCCAACTGGACGCATCAGCGGATCGCCGAGGCAAATGAGTACGCCTATAGCCATAACCTGATTCCATTTACCGTATCCAGCCCGAACTTTGGCCTGGCGGATCAGGTAAGGGATCCCTGGGGCGGCGGATGCGTAACGATTTCCGGCCCGGAAAACGAGGCTGCCCGGGCGTGGTATCAGGAAAATCAGATGCCGGTCATCGCCTATTCCAGCCTGGGGAGAGGACTGTTTTCCGGAAAGGTTAAAAGCGGCGAACCCGAGAAGGCTTCGGAAATTATGGATGGAAACGCCATGAAGGGGTATGCCTGCCCGGAAAATTTCGAGCGGCTGCGCCGCTGTGAGGAATTGGCGCAGAAGTATCGCTGTACAGTTCCCCAGATTGCCATGGCATGGATTTACCGACAGCCCCTGAACTGTTTTGCAGTGGTAAGCACCACAAAGCCGGAACGTATGCAGGAAAATATTCAGGCAATGGAACTTCCTCTGACGGAGGATGAGGTTCTTTATCTGGATTTGAGAAAGGAGGCGTTGTGATGCCGCGTTTGAGTCTGATGACGATGAATATGTTCATTCCGGTTATCATCAAGATAAAGATGGAGCAGGATATGGAGGATGCCCTGGAACTTTACGGAGAGATGCTGGATCTGGCGGCGGACGCCGGATTTGAGGCGGTGGACGTGACCTCTATGGAGCTTGACATGATCGGAAAAGAAACGGTTAAGGAATACCTTAAAGACAGAGGCCTTAAGGTCAGCAGCCTGATCTACTTTAACCGGTTTGCCTCGACGGATGAAAAGACCTGCAGGGAAGTGGCTGCAGGCGGCAGAAAAGCCGTGGAGCAGGCGCTCGATCTGGGGACAGAGGTACTGATGCTGGTTCCGCAGGCCCAGGAGGGCATAGAGAAACTTTCCGCTGAGGAAATTCATAGGGCGCTGATTCAGAACCTTACCCCGGTAACGGCTTACGCTGTAGAGAAAGGACTCCACAGCGTGATCGAGGATACGCCGGATCTGAGGCTTCATCTGTGTAAGGCGGAAGATCTGGCAAAGGTAGTGAATGCCGTTCCCGGACAGGAGGTAGTCTATGACAGCGGAAATATGGTGCTGGTGGATGAGGATCCGGTAAAATATTATGAAAAATTCGCAGCGAAGACGGCCCATATTCATCTGAAGGATATGATGGAAGCGCCGACGGAGACAGCCCGTTTCGCGGATACCGCGGCGGATGGAAGAAAGATGAGCGGAGCGCCTTCCGGAACAGGGATGCTGGCGGAGACGTTTCCGGCGCTTATGGACCGCATACAGGAGAATGGCTACGACGGGTATCTGACCGTGGAATTCGTGAAGGATGAGGAATCGGGATATCTTGAGTCTCTTAAGAGAGCAAAGGAGTATTTTGAAAAGATGATGTTGGATTCGGAAAAGTCGGTTCGTTCGTTTTTTGATTCTTTCGAGATGAGGGAAGACAGGGAGAACGGCTATTGTTATGGAATTTATATGCGGGAGGCGCTGTCCGCCTTCGCGGCAAACGGCACGAAGCAGACCGCGGGGGAAGTGTACGAGACGTTTCTGGACTGTTACAAGCACGCATTGAGCGGAGATGACAATTTTGTGGATCTTCTGGATATTCTGCGCGGATATGAGGAAAACGCAGCTACTCTGATTGATAAACAAAGGGATCATTATGTGCATTCGGTCAATGTGTTTCTCCTCGGCATCCGTATTTATCAGAGCAGTGAAACTTTTCGGGAGGCTGCGGAGCGGTTTCTGAAACAGCAGGGTCCGCAATCTTTTCCCGATCTGCGGGAGGAATTCTTTTTCCGCTGGGGCATGGCGGCGCTGTTTCACGATATCGGTTATCCGGTGGAAATTACCAACAGCCAATTGCGGAAATTTATCGGAACGGTTCTGGCAGACGAAAAGCGCGACGCCGGGCCATATATCGGTTACCGGGAGGAGGACTGCCTGACGACGCTGCCATGCAAAGAT
>CASECT010000148.1 GCA_949286525.1 uncultured Eubacteriales bacterium
ACCAATAGTCGCCTCCCGGATAAAACGCTGTCAGCGCTCCTGATTCTAATTCCGGCATTCTCTGTTCCGTCTGCATAGCATCATGGGGGAGACGGACTTTCTTCCACTCGTCCGGGCGCCCAGCCGGATAAAAAATCCATCCCTCATTAAAGTCTTCTCGATGCATTCGCCTCTGCCTCCTGTTCTTCCTTATACATTTTCTATCTGCACACCCCGCAGCGTTTTCCATGACCCCATTGTAGTCTCTCCGGATGACCGGATACAACCGACAGATTTTCTGTTTCCGTATGATTCTATACATTTTTGCATATTCTGTTGACTTAATCGTTTATTTTGTATAAAATATAAAACAAATCAGCTCAGGGATTGTGCATTATGTCAGATAAAGCAGAGAAAAAAACAGATCGAAGAACAATATATACAAGAAAGCAGATCACGGAGGCGTATCTGTCACTGCTGTCAGAAATGCCGAAGAACAAAATCAAAGTTACGGAGATCTGCCGCCGGGCGGAAATCAACCGCTGCACCTTTTATCTCCATTTTGAAGATATCAATGCAGTAGAACAGGCGATAGAGGAAGATCTGCTGAAAAAATTCAAAGCATACGTTCACGGACAAATGTATCACAAGGAAGGAAGGCTACAGCTTTCCACTCTTTTTCTGGATCAGATTCTGGATGATCCCGCTTACCGCACCCTGATGCTTGGCCAGACAGACAATCCCTTTCTGTCTCTAATGCGCCAGATTTTCCGGGAAGATCTCGTCATGTCCCTTCCTCAGAGCCATCATCTGAGCGATCGGCAGAAACAACTCCTCTATCAGTTTATTGCCGGCGGAGTGATGGCAGTTCAGTTGGAGTGGCTTCGAAACGGCCATGATCATATTCAGGAGGAGAATCATTTTCTGGATCATCTGGTACAGACCGCCATTCAGATTGACTTGCCCCCGGACAGATAGCCATTTCTTAACACTTTTATCGTTTCTGTCTGTGATTTCTTCCTTTTACCAAAA
This sequence comes from uncultured Eubacteriales bacterium, assembly GCA_949286525.1. GTDB lineage: Bacteria > Bacillota > Clostridia > Lachnospirales > Lachnospiraceae > Pullilachnospira_A. The sequence goes on from CASECT010000148.1 coordinate 1,012, forward strand.
TAACTGTTGCGTCCTTTCGATGTCCGCAATATAATTTCCCCATACACCCTGCAATGTTTTCCGTAAATGCTACAAATTCAACAGACACAGAAAGGAATACATTTATGGAACGATATCTTGATACATCTTTCACTCCGAAGGAGCGAGCAAAAGATCTTCTCTCCCGGATGGATCTCACGGAAAAAACGCGTCAACTTGGATGCACCATGATCCTTCCCATGCTCCCCATCGAGCGCCAGGATCTGAAAGGCGGCATTGGAGCTGCTACTGTCATGGGTTCTGAAGATTTGCCCGATGACATTCGCAAACTCCAGGATTACATCATGGACCATTCTCCGCATCATATTCCGGCACTGTTCCACAGCGAGGCCCTTGCCGGCACAGTGGCGGTTCCCGGTGCAAACCAATACCCGATCTCCATCGGCCTGGGCGCAACCTTCTCCCCCGAGATCGTGGAAGAAATGTGTGAAATTACCCGAAAACAGATGGTTGCCAACGGAATCCGCCACGCTCTTTCCCCAGTGTGCGACCTGGCCAGGGACCTGCGCTGGGGACGCACCAACGAATGCTATGGAAACGACCCCACCCTTTCATCGGCCATGACCGTTGCTTTCGTCAGAGGCCTCCAGGGAGAAAACCTCTCCGATGGCGTAGCTGCCTGCGGCAAGCATTTTCTTGCCTACTCTCAGACGGAGGGAGGGCTGAACATGCACAAATCCATGGCAGACCCGCGGGAAGTTCGGGAACAGTTTGCAAAACCCTTTGAGGCGGCCATTCAGCTGGCCGGTCTGAAAACCATCATGAACTCCTACTCTTCCATCAATGGAAAACCTGTAGTAGCCAGCCGGGAGATTCTGACAAATCTTCTGCGTGGAGATCTGGGATTTGACGGTGTGGTCGTTTCCGATTACACCTCTATTCCGCGCCTGGTTGATCCCTGCCGCATGGCGGAAAATTCCATCCAGGCTGGCATTCTTGCTCTGAAGGCAGGCCTGGATATCGAATGCCCTTCCAGAGAATGTTATGGAGACGTCCTAACGGAGGCGGTACGGGACGGACGGTTGGATGAGAGCTATGTGGATATCGCTGTTCTTCGGATTCTCACACTGAAATTCGAACTTGGTCTCTTCGAAAATCCCTATCCCAGAGAAAAGATGCTCGCTGAGTTCATGGCTCCTTCTGTTGGGCAGCCGGAATCCTACCATGCGGCCCAGAAGACCATGACTCTTATGAAAAATAACGGAATCCTCCCTCTGACAGATCCCGGAAAGAAAATAGCAGTTATCGGCCCCACAGGGAACTGCCTGCGGATGATGTTCAGTCACTACACCGCCATCGCCAGCCTGGAAATGATGGCCAATCTTCAAACCGAAGGGGATACTCAGCAGGGCTACGATATCAGCGGTCTGATGGAAGCTGCCCTGGAGACAGATCCAGAAGCCAAAAAACAGCAGAATAACAGAGGCGATATATTCGGTCCGGAATTTTCCGACAAATACGCCATTGAAGATCTGATCCGCGGTTATTATCCCAAAGCCCGCACGATCTTTGAGGCATTGAAAGACTCCTTTGATCAGGTCTCCTTTGCGGAGGGATGCGATTATCACGGCGACGACGCTTCCGGTATTGCCGAAGCGGCATCGCTGGCCGCCTCCAGCGATGTTGTCATTCTCTGCGTGGGCGGTAAGAACGGCATCGGGAGCTCCGCCACCTCCGGAGAAGGTGTGGACTGCTGTACCCTGGATCTCCCCGGATGCCAGGAAGAGCTGATGCGGGAGGTCTACCGGTCCAATCCCAATGTCATCGTTGTCCACACCGACGCCCACCCCCTGGTCTCCGAATGGGCCTACGAACATGTCCCCGCCATCCTGGAAGCCTGGCTTCCCAACACCTACGGTGGAAACGCCATCGCGGACGTCCTGACCGGAAGGTATAATCCCGCCGGCCGGACACCTGTGGATGTGCCGAGAAGTGTCGGACACCTGCCGGTATACCATTATCAGCAGAATGGCTCCTCCGCCGTACACAACCGACATATGATCCCCTCCGGGTACGCCGGCGGCGACGCAACCGTTCTCGCGCCCTTCGGATACGGGCTGTCCTACACCGCCTTTTCCTACAGCAACGGAAGGATGACTTCTGACGAACAGGGAAAGCTTGTCATCTCGGTGGATGTAACCAATACCGGGGACCGGGATGGCGAGGAGGTTGTCCAGCTCTACGGCTCGGATCTTTTCGCCAGCGTTATCCGGTCGATCCATGAACTGATCGGATTCCGGCGGATCTTCCTGAAGGCCGGGGAGACAAAGACGGTAACGTTCTCCTTCCGGATCGACATCCTGTCCTTTATCGATGAAAACAACAACTGGATCGTGGAGGAAGGCGATTTCCGTTTTGTTGTCGGATCTCACAGCGAGGACTGCCGGGCGGAATTTTCCTACCGGCTGCCCCACACCAGAAAAATCAATCCGAATCAGAGATGCTTCTACGCCGACAGCAGCGTAAACTGATCCGGATCTGACAGCCTCTCTGTACGCTGTCACAGTTTTTTTCCGCAGAAGACAGGCTCCCTGCGGACAGGCGGAGGAATAACCTACCGTCTATCCGCAGGGAGCCTGTCTTCTGCTCTTTTTCTGCATAGTTACGAAAGAGACCATGTGATCCCGACAACCGCAAACACTGCCGACAGTATCATGACAGCTATTCCTGCCGCAATCCGAATCCCGGTCTGCCGGAGTGTATATTCCGCCTCTCCACCTTGATTTCTTCTGCAGAGATAACTCCATATCCCGGCGATGACCATACCTCCGCCAACCAGCGCAAAGGGCAGCTCAAAAATCAGAAAAGACGGGATAAAAACCTCCTCCAAAGTTCCATATGCCGTGCATTCGTCCATCATGCACCACCAGAAAAAAATGGCTCCACAGATACCTGCCGCCTTTCCCAGACCGAAAAGCAATTCCCCGGTTCCCATCTCTCTGCCATCGTTCTTTGCAAGAATCAGCACCGCCAGATCACTGCTGATACCTCCGTCAAGAGAAATCGGCACAATCTGTGTTCTCGGCGTATCTTCTTCCCCTTCCTCCACCGGCTGGTATCGATAGTTCCGTTTCGCAACAACGCCATATTCCACTGCCATCTTCATGATCCCCTCCATCAGAAAAACAGCGATCAGTCCACCGGCAGAGAGATAAAAGCCGAGAACCGTTACCAGTGAAAGTCCCCAGGCGCTTCCGGCCTTCAAAGAAATCAACAGCCACCCGCAGAAGATAAAGAAGTACAGATAC
>CASECT010000149.1 GCA_949286525.1 uncultured Eubacteriales bacterium
AACCGCGACCGCTGCCAGTGGGATCTGGCAAAGCTGTCACCGGATGAATACTACCGTTACATCACCACAGGCGAATACCCCGACGGCATGCTGCCGCCATGGGTCAAATGAATTTGTCCTTGACTTGGGGAGCACTTTACCGTAGATACCCCTGGAAAATCTTTTATGTGATAAAGCAAACAATATTTGCAAATTTTTCTGTTTTCCAGAACTATTTTACCCAATATATTTCGGCACGTCCAGCGGCTAATGGGTCAGAAAATGGGTCAGTAAATGGGTCAAGGCTTATCGCCGGGTTCCTAAAGTTAAAATCCATATTTTAGGGAAAACATATCGCTTGCTTTTGTGCGGAACGATTTTGGAAAGGAGAGTCGTTGTGTTCGAAAAACAGAATGAAGTGACCATCCGAGCAGAGAACTTAGAGCGATCAAATTTAACGGTGTCTGATCGACTGGAATTACACTGTCTGGATTATGCAGTCGTTTTGATTCCTGGGGAGATGACCGCTATGGAACTGATCAGTGCCAGCGAGGCCTTGCAAAAGCTGGCTGCTGAGTTGCTTAATGTATTGTTAGAAGCGTGTTCTGCCTGTGACAACTGCGGGCAGGAAGAACCATGTGAGCTGATGTGTGAGAATGCTATGTCTGAAGAAACTGATTCGAAAGGGGAGGAGCCTTTTGGCGCCAGTTCTACCGGAGAATTCACCGATATTACGGACCCGCTTGATTTCGAGGATCAGCCGACTGACTTTGATGATGGGTATGCTCTATCAGATATCTCTCCAGATATGCTGAAACTGCTCCGGGAAAGCGGCGTGTGTATGCTGAATTTAGAAGAAATCCTGAGAGATTATTTACTTATATATCCAGGACGAGATAAGGCAGAGAAAATAGATGGGGAGGTTCAGATATAGAATTTCTGTATGGCCATTGTCGTTCAAATAAACGGCCAAGCAAGGGACCCGCACCTGCTCCGATATGGCATCCCCGGCCTCTGTGTTGAGTAGGAAGTGCTTGAGCATGAAAGAAAACCTGTGTCGTCAAGAAGGCATGCTTGACAGCTAAAGTAAAGAGCCATTATAATAATTCCGAGGAGGGTGGAGTATGCTGGATGAAAAAGATTTACAGGCCATTGATGCTTTGATTGCCCGCCGTATGGGGGCAGTAATTGAGGCTGACATCGTCCCCAAGTTTGACCTTTTAGCCGATGGACAAAAGATGATTCTTGAGACATTGGCACCAAAATCTAAAGTTGAGGAACTCGAGGAAGAGATTGCATTTCTGAAATCTGTAATCAAGCTTCATAGTGAAGATATTGCAAAATTAAAAAAAGCCTTGTAAAAGAACTCCTGCACTTCGGGTGATTTAGCCGAAATGCAGGAGTTCTTCTGTGAGAGGACATAGCTGCACGAAGGCTCTGGCGAGGAAACGCCCCTTGTGGTATAATTTGTTCAGAATTCTGCGGGGAGGCGGCATCGTTATGGCGATTGAGAACGGCGCGTGGATCATGCGGGGACTGGACTGGAACGACCCGGCCCGCATTCAGAGCTGGGAGGAGCTGATCGGCTGGATCGACGAGATCGGCTTCCTGCCCTTGTTCAAAAACGAGGTGGATGGCTTCTCCGCGGAGGAGAACACCGCCGACCTCTTCTGGTGGACCGGCGATTCGGAGCAGGATCCCTGGGAGTGGCGCTGCCTCATCGCCCGCAGCGGAAAGGTGGCCTACGGGAAGTTCTTTGGTGGGAAGGCAGGGTTCATCTCCAAGGCCTGGTTCCCTCACTTCGCCAACTGGCGGCGGGATGGCTATGACTTCGACAGCCGCTGGGACGAGGAGCTGGCCTCCATGCGCCAGAAGCGGATCATGGATTGTTTTTCCGAACAGGGGGAGTGGTTCTCCTTTGCGCTGAAGCGGCAGGCCGGCTTCGGCAAGGGCGGCGAGAAGAACTTCGAGGGAACGGTCACAGACCTCCAGATGGGCGGCTATCTGCTGATCCGGGACTTCCGACAGCGGATTAACAAGAAAGGGCTCCCCTACGGATGGCCCATCTCCGTCTACACTACCCCGGAGGCACTGTGGGGCTACGATCACATTGCCTCGGCCTATTCCACGGACCCGGCGGCGTCCAAGGCTTTGATCTATGAGCAGATCCAAAAGAACTTCCCAGAGGCCGCGGAGGAGGAACTGGACACCGTACTGGGATGGAGTCGATAATGTGACAACGCCTGTGGCAGACTAAAGAGGGGAGGGAGAGACATGAAGGAACGGACCTACATCTGCTGCGATCTAAAGTCTTTTTACGCCAGTGTGGAGTGCGTGGAGCGGGG
>CASECT010000150.1 GCA_949286525.1 uncultured Eubacteriales bacterium
CTGTTTCTTCATCCTCTCCATCATGGGATTTTCCATGTTGATGCCCACCTGAACGGAACTCTCCGCCTGGGCCTGGGTCTTCTCGGCATCAACGCCTTCCTTCGCCTTGTCCGCCTGCATCTGCTGCATGAAACGCTTCGCAATGGAGGCCACCTGCAGTCTCATGTTCGCCTCGTTGATGGTACACACATACTCCATCTGATCTCCCAGCTTCTCCACCACATAGGCGCAGTATTTCGCAAAAGCGTCGATGGTGTCCTCGCTCTCCCAGCCGCCGTTGGCGATCAGCCACTTGGGGGAGGTAAAGTGATGCATGGTAACGATAGGCTTCAGCCCATACGCATGACAGCACTCCAGCACCTTGCGGTAGTGCTCGATTTCCGACTCGTCAAACTTCCCCTGCTCCGGCTCGATCCTCGCCCACTCGATGGAGAAACGGTAAGCGTTCAGTCCCGCGTCCGCCATCAGCTTGATATCCTCCTCATAGCGGTTGTAGTGGTCCACTGCGTCCAGGGACGGCTCGTTGAAGCTGGTGTTCTCCATCTGCTCCATCGCCCAGTAATCACTGTGGATGTTGTTGCCCTCCACCTGATGGGCCGCGGTGGCCGCGCCCACATAGAAACCTTCCGGTAATCTGCTCATTATACAAATCCTCCCGTTTTTCTTTTATTCTATCAAAACCGCTTCTATCATGTCAAAAAATCATTTCCTTTGTGTTAAATTTTTGCGGTTTCCATCTGTTTTTTTGCTCAGTTAAGAAAAACCATAAATATAGCCATAAACGGAGAGCGAGGGCATCCCCGGACCTTCTTTAGGTCCGGAAACGCCCTCTGTTATGACAAAAAGAGCACTTTACTTTCTGCTGATCCTCCGCATCCGCACAGGTCACACGGATCGTGGTCCCCAGGTTACCCTGATCGCTCTACCAAAGACCTACCATACCCTGGGCGGTTCCGTTCTCGTTGATACGGAAGAAGATGTCGGATGCTCTCTCGTTGAATCTCTCATCCAGCCATCCGTTGTTGTACCAGGTATTCATAGCCTCCAGATAAGTGCGGAAGTTCTCGGTGGTCGCGCTGTCGTAAGCGTTATTGCCCGCCGCCTCAATTCTTCTGGCAATGGATGTGGACACCTGGTCCGCATCTCCCTGTGCCACCGCTTCCAGCACTTTGTTTTCCTCTCTCTGAGGCAGAAATCCGTCTTCTCAATCTTCCAGCCGACGTCCGAAAACAGCATATGAAGTACAGATCCGATCACATGCTCCAGATTCCGAACAACCGGGATTCCGCTGTAGTAATCCTTTAATACCTGAACCTGATAGAGCTCCAGCTCCCGTTCCTCCACTACGCGTATGGCATCCGGTTTCTCCAATTCCTTAAAATACGGCCCCACCACCGCAATCCCGGGAACGGAGGACACTTCTTCCGGCAGAGGAAAGACAATATAGCGCAGGAAAAAGGCGTCATAAACCAGATAAATCCTGTTCTCCAGACAGTTCTCCTCTATCTGTCTAACCATGGGCGCGTAATCATAATTTTTATACAGCTGGCCGCGGAGTCCTCTGTCAAATTCCCGGATTTCCGACGCACTGTACTTCTCACAAATCTCTCCCTGCTCCGGCGTCTTCCGGCTGCCTGATCCTCTGCTCGCCAATATATTCTGTCAGCACGATCCCCGTCTCCTCTTTAAATCGGGCAGAGAGATACTTCGGGCTGACTCCCGTTACCTGAGCGATATGTTTCAGGGACAGATCCCCTCCCAGATTTAACTCAACGTAGGCAGAGGCCTTACGAACCATTTTACTGTAATTTTTTCCGGCATGATTACGCACGAGGAGACAATATCTGCGGACAATCTCATCGCAGACGTCGTGTATCTCCACCATCGTGGCCGCCTGGTCCAGTTCTTGGGAAAGCCTTCCGGACAATTCATCCAGATAATAGGGATGCACCTTTGCCCGCTGGGCCGCCTTTCTGCACAACGTATTCAATGCTGCCACATATGTCCGGTAGCGGCGCAGTTCGCTGGCGAACTCGTTTGTGGGAACAAGAAGCGGCAGTTTGCCCATCAGCTGGTAGACTCCCTTCTCATTTCCCCGTTCCACACACCGCATCATCTCATCTTCCAGCTCATAGCGAATCTCTACCCATTCCATCTTCCGATCCAGATCCGCCGGTCCCCGTTCCTCCTCCGGCCTCATTTTTCCCCCTCGGAAAAAGACCATACCTCCGTCGGTATAATCTCTATATGAAAGATTCTTCCAAGCCACAGTTTTACCTCCTGGGCCAGGCAGACCTCATCCAACGCCGGGACAGTATAATAATACTGCCTGATCAGATGGAGTTCATACAGGGACAGTTCCCCCTCTCTCTCCATATATTTCAATATATCCACGGGAGCGTTTTTCATGTAAGGCCCCACAATGATCAAACGGTCTTTCGGATGCTGACTGTTCTTTCCGGCAAAATACAGCAGTTCCGCCTCCTGTGCCCTCTCCTCCTGCGGCCCGCTCTTCATTATGCTCTCCCCAGAGAGAACTCCAGAAGCTCCCCGGCGCCCTCTCCGTGCCAGGTAAAGAACAAGGCAGTTTTTCCCTGACAGCTGATGGACGTGGACGCCTTGCTCCAGTCTTTCGCCGAAGCACAGGCGATCTGCCCAAGCGCCCGCTCGCCGTCGGAAATTTCCAGCATTCCCTGTCCGCTGCTCCGGTATGTTACCGTCAGCGTATAGGTTCCGTCAAAATCAAAATATTTGTAGCCGATTACCGTACCTTCCGTGATATCGGTAATAAAATGTTCCTCCCTGTCGTGGGTAATGCAGGGGATCTCCTCCTCCAGCATGGTGTTGGTGCAGTGAGGCATATGTCCGTTGGTAAGCACACAGGAGATAGGCGCCGGGAACACGCCCTCCGGCGTAAGCAGCCCGTCCCGCAATCCCATGCTGGTGCACTCTACCTGCGCTATGCTTCCGTCGGGAAGAATCGTCACTCGCTCCGCGCAGGCCTGGCGGCTGAAGGTGGATTTATGCGTCTGGCGATGATGAAAAATATACCACTGTCCGTTGATGCACTCCAGACTTCCATGATCGTTTGCCGTCATATTTGTACGGTCCTCGCCCTTTCTTCCCTGATAGCCAACATCTCCGTTGGAGATAATCGTACCGCCATAAACAAAATCCCGATCCGGATAATCGCTGGTGGCGTAGCAGAGTTCATTGCTGTTCTCGGAAGAATAGATAAAGTAATATGTTCCATTGATCTTTCGGATGGAGGAAGCCTCGTAGAAAGCATGACCGTAAAAGCTGCTGTCCTTCGGAGTGTCAAACTGTCCCGGAACGATTCGCTTCACCTCGCCCACCACAGTCAGCATATCGTCCGCCAGTTCCATGGTATTGGCTCCCATCAGAGGGTATTTCAGATTCTTCACTTCCTCTTCGTCACGGTGGAACAGCATCTTATAAACAGGCATCATGGCATACTTCATAGCCTCCGATCCCGGCTCGGGCAGCTGGGTTGCCGCTCCTGTGGAATGTACCCCGGCCCCCGTGCCCTGTCCTTCGGCTTCCCGCTGGCGGCACATCTTTTGATACTCCTGCCTGTCTTCGTCCTCCTGACCCCTGCCCTGGGCATGGGCACCGGCCGCCACCGTGGACAGAGACCAGCCGCAATACAGACGGATCGTACCATTGTCATTGATTACCGCCGGATCTCCCATCAGATATTCCTTATGTACGCTTCCATCCGGATTGCGCACGATTCCGTGAAACTCATATTTTCCTGTGGGTGTATCGCAGACCGCCACTCTTGTGAAATCATTTCCGGAGGCACTGGAGCCGGAGCACACAAGATTATAGTAGAGATAATATCTGCCGTCATTTCCCTGCACCACATCGGGCGCGTACAGGTCGTTATGCTCCCCCTCCATATAGTCGGGGTCCTGGGACGCGTCGTAGATCACGCCCTCATACCGCCAGTCAGTGGGGTTGTCCAGGGGCGCGGACCATCCCACATAATTCTGCTGGGCACAATACCGCTTTCCGCCCTCGGTATCATGGGATCCGAAGAGATAGATCCGATCGCCGAACACATGGGGCTCCCCATCCGGAATGTACTCATCCAGCGGAAGGATCGGGTTGAATCCCTTCGCCCATGCTTTGTTTTCTGTCATATTTCTGCTTTCCTGCTTTTCCATTTCGCAAAAACCGCCTTTCCTGAAAATGTGATCCTCCATGAGACATCCCGCTTCCACTTTCCCATCA
>CASECT010000151.1 GCA_949286525.1 uncultured Eubacteriales bacterium
CTTTTTCTTTTTTTCTTTCTTCATAGCTATCCCTCTCATCAAAAAGGCGGCCGCCTTTGCAGGTCAAAAGCAGCCGCCTGATCCCAACAGACTAATTCCGGCCTTCCAGCCATGTATCAAGCTGTTTCTGGTTCTCTGCGATTACATCTTCAATTCCCGCGCCGTTCAGCGCCTCAACGATCTGGTCCAGCGCCTCGTCCACATCATCTACAAGACCGACCTCAAGAGAAGGTCCGTACTGCTGGACGATATTGCTTACAGCCGCAGCCTTTGCCGCAACCGGTGTGGAGTCAAAGACATATCCGAGGGTTGCCGTCGGCTGTGCCGACTCTGCGAAAGCCGCGATCTCATCCTGGATTCCAGCCTCTGCCGGTGTGTTGTAGAAGACTTTCGTCTGGTCTCCGAACATGCTGAAGACTCTCTGATATCCCGGATTTGCCGCATCAATCTTATTTACGATGCCTTCCTGGTCCGTAAGCTCATAGTTCGTTCCCTCAAGACCGTTTGTGAGAAGATTCGCCACGTCTGTGTTGGTGTACATAAAGTTCAGAAATTCAATGGCTTTTTCCGGATTCTCGCTTGTCACAGGCACGCCCCACATTCTCTGCTGTACCATGTCGGTATCCTTGTACTGGTCTGTGAGCTGGACAATTCCGACTTCAAACTCATAGGACGGCGCCTGGGTCGGCAGTTCCATGGGGGAATATCCGGTGAACACGCCCCAGCTTGAACCCGCCTTGAACATATCCTGGGGGATCACTCCGCTTGTCATGGAATCGGAAGGCACGATCCCGCTGTCCTGCCATTCCTTAATCATGGAATAAAACTCATGCGCTTTGTCCGAAGCATACCAGTTCTCAATGGTCGTGCTGCCGCTGAGCGGATCCGTGACTACCCCGTAGCTGAAATAGGTGGAATCGCCGAACGCCACAACCGGGTCGATCATCGTGACAGCCGGGGTAGCCCCCTCTCCCATGCTGGTCAGATAGAGATCCGGGTTCGCAGCCCTCACCTGGTCATAGAGCGCCAGGAATTCTTCCAGAGTACATTTTTCCGGTACCGTCACGCCCGCGGCATCGGAGATCTCCTTGTTGTACAGGAACCCTGCCGCCTGGCCGGATGTGTTGTTGGCCGTGATCCCGTAAAGAGTCCCGTTTACCTTTCCCGCTTCCAGGTCGTCACCGAGCAGTGTCTCCAGGTCTTTTCCCGCTGTATCCATATATTCGTCCAGCTCATAGAGCATTCCGTCGTTTACCATGGATACAAGATTGGTCGTAAGGCCGGTCATGCAGAGATCCATTTTCTCTCCGCCGGCGATCATCATGCTCATCCGGTTCGCATGATCCGCGATCCCGATGTTCATGATCGTGACCGTACATCCGATGGCCGGCTCCGTGATCGCGTTGATGGCCTCCTCGATGGCCGCCGTATCTTTATATTCCGCTCCCAGAGTGACGTTCTCGATCACCACATTATATGTACCGTCCTCCGAAGAAGAGGAGCCTCCTCCATTTTCTCCGGATCCTCCGGAACCGCCGGAGCAGCCCGCCAGGGCGGACACCGCGAGAGCTGATGCAGACAACAGTGCAACGATTTTTCTCTTTTTCATAACTGATACCTTCCTTTCATTTGTTGTATCAATCATATCCTTTTCAGCCCTCCGGATATAGTATATTCTGTACATATCCTTTCACAAAATGGACATCTCTGCCAGCATTTTTCACTATGTTTTCTACAGTTTCCGCGTCTCGGATTCCTTTTTGTACTCCTGCGGGGATTTCCCGGTTATCTTTTTGAACACTCTGCTGAAATAGGAATAATTGGCATATCCCACCAGACCTGCCACCTGGTTGATGGAGTAATCTGTCTCGCGGAGCAGGTCGCAGGCCATGCTGACCCGCGTGTTTGTGATATATTCCAGGATCGAGATCCCTTCCTGCTTCCGGAACAGACGCACCATATACTGGGGGTTCAGATAGACCACCTCCGCGATATCCCCCATGCTGAT
>CASECT010000152.1 GCA_949286525.1 uncultured Eubacteriales bacterium
TTATCTGCTTCCCTATGTGGCCTCCACAGATGTGACGGGAGATCTGACCGGTTATTCTTCTGTCTTTGCGCCCTTTATGGTTGGATTGCAGGTTTCAGACGATGATACCTACACCTACACGACGATTTTGTCCACATCGGATTCGGCTGTAGCCAAAACCCATTACAGTCAGGCTACAAGTTACGAGGCGGAGGAAGGCGACGTGGAGGGATCCTTTATCGGCGGACTTTCCCTGACCACGGGACAGGGCGGCCAGATCTATGTCTTCGGAGCGACTCTGATGTTTACGGACGCGGCCAATGATATTGTTTCCGGGAGAAATGCGGAGTTGTTCTCCGGTGTGGTAAACGGACTTTTGGCCGAGGAGGATTCCGCTCAGACGGTCGTGATACCGGTCAAGGATTACTCCGTGTCCACCCTTACCGTATCCGCTAACGCGGTTCTGATCTACGGACTTTTGTGGGGAATGCTGATTCCCATTGTGTTGATTATCACAGGTATTGTCATCTGGGCAAGGAGAAGGAGACTCTGAAATGAAAAAAGTAAAAAGACAATTTATGATTCTGGTACTGGTGCTGGCTCTGCTGGCACTGGGCCTTGGGGGTATTCATATTTACAATGAGCGGGTGCAGGCAGCCCAGGATGAGGAGAATGATACTTCCACGGAAATTTTCAAGGCGGATCCGGATACCATTACCGCTCTGGATTGTGACAATAACGGTGTGCAGACACTGTCGCTGGAACGGGAAAATGATGTGTGGGTAGACGAAAATCACAGGGATCTGACGCTGGATGAGGCTGTGGTAGATGATACGCTGAATACCTTTGCCAGCGTTTCAGCCAGCCGGGTACTGGAAAATGTGACGGCTTCCGACTATGGTTTCGATGCGCCCCTGGGAGAAATCCGTCTGATCGCCGACGGGGCGGAGACGGGGTTTACCCTCGGGATGTACAATGAGATGACAGGAGAGTACTATGTGCTGATCAACGACGATCACAGCAAAGTCTATGTGGTGGACCAGACCCTCTATAACATAACAAAGAAGACCGCTTCTGATTTTGAGGCGGAGGTTAGCGAAGACGGAACAGAGGATTCTGCATCGGAAAATGGAGGGGCGAAGGAGTAGCTCTGCCCCTGGGGTGCCGGCATGGGCCTGGTCAGGAACGGGAAGGCCTGTCTTTTTTCTCGTCTGACATTTCCTCCTGGCCAAATCCATCCCGTCGGTCTCTTAAGAGCCGATAGATCATCTGATAGACCCACAGGAGGACCGGAAGGACGACAGTGGCGGCGATGGAGGCGGTCAGATACCGCATGGTGTCCGTATTGTCGAAAAAAGCGGCGAAGAGTGTCAGCCCGTAGAGAGCGACGAGGAGAATGATGCCGATGATGGCGAGAATCCGTTTTCCTTTTTCCATGATAGAGTTCCTTTCCCGGTCAAATAGCCGTGCTTTTTCTTTCTGTTTTTCATCATATCGGAAACCATGATAAAATGCAACAGAGCCGCCGCATTTTCGAACCTTTCGGTCCGCCAATGCGGCAGCTCTCTACAAAAGGGGGAGGATAAGTATTTCCATTCTTTTGTGTCTCCATCTGTGGATAGGGGGTCCACATTTCTTATGGATTACTAGTATTATGGGCAGAATCTGGAGATATATACAATTTTTTCAAAAAAATTTA
>CASECT010000153.1 GCA_949286525.1 uncultured Eubacteriales bacterium
TAAATCCTAACATGATTATATGAAAAAAATGTGAAAAGTGCAATTGAATATAAAAAAGAGCCCCGAAAAGGGGCTCGAAAAACGAAAATATCCGTCTGAAAATCCGACAGAAAAAACAAAAGCCGTTATTTTCTGGCCGTAGCGTCGGTGTACAAGGGGCAACACGCCTCAAACCGTGCAATTTCGGCACAATATACAGATACTTAAAAGCCTGCTCCAGGCCAAATTTTTTTATTGTTGATGATACGTCCATAACTAATTCCTCCTTGCCGAATTAGTTATTGTTATACCAGAATCAGCAGAACAATACCACTGATAGCTTTCCATATCTGTATGGACAAAACTTCAAAAATGTACAAATTTTCGCACTCTCTTACCCGATCTACGACGCAGCTCAGGCCCCATCCCTGACACCCTCCGGAATCAGACGGCAGAGTTTTCCTACCAAATCATCCACATCTGTTTTTTCCTCAATACAATACTGGAACAAAATTCCACACAGCCCAAAGGAGCAAAAGTCCAGAGCGACCTCCATATCGGAATAATTCAGAGGACTGTCATCCTTTCCGTTGCGGAGTACTTCCTGCAGATAGGCACGGGTGGCGGACACAAAGAGTTTCTCTATTACCTCCCGCTTCTGTGAATTCAGCATTTTTCGAATCAGGACGCGTTCTTCCATTGTGGAAGAAATCAGGATATTCAACGCATCCCTCCTCGTCCCCGCCTCCAGGCTGCGGGCAACCATACGATCTACCGCTCGTTGAATCAGCCACTCGATGACATCCATCATATCCTGGAAATGGTAATAGAAGGTCTGGCGCGAAATCCCGCACTCTGCGATCAGCGCCTTCACTGTAATCTTGTCAATTCCACTCTGTTTCGCCATCTCCAGAAAAGTTTCGGCAATCAGTTTTTTCATATCTGTCGGCATAATATTCTTCTCGTGTATCTTCCTGGTGTAATAATAAATACTGCTACTTTGCGCAAGCGCGCATCTTCACGGGACTTTTTTATTTCATAAAAATGCGGGTTCCTGTGAAATGAAAAAGCTGCATTTACATAAAATGCAGCCAATCTCTCCGATGGACCAGACGGGAGTCGAACCCGTGTCCAAAAACCAATTCCCTGTCCTTCTACGAGCGTAGTCCGTTATTTGAAATTCCCTCCGCCGACCGGAAACGAACATCCTGACGGCTTCAGTAGCTTCATGATACGCCCGCCGGTGCAAAGCTTAGCCGGCGTCGTTTCCTGCATCAGTCGAAGCCCGGATCCTGACGTGCAGGTGCGTCAGGTCAGACTGCTGCGATTAGGCAGCGTATGCTAATTTTCTATTATCAGCGTTTAATTTTAGGTTTGGAATTTAACGCATCCCCTGCGGCTCGCTTCTCCAGCTGCATGATCCCTGTCGAAACCATTACTGGCCCTGATATAAATCGATAAATCAGGAGCTATTCTTATTATAGAGCAAATTTGCCATCCGTCAAGCCCCGACGGCTCACTTTTTCATGAAAAATCCGTGACCGAAATTCCACCGTTTTCATCCCAGATTTCTGACCTTGAACTCTCTCTGGGCCTCCCGCCTCTGATCCTTTTTGGCGATATCCGCACGCTTGTCATAGAGTTTCTTTCCTCTCGCCAGGGCAATCTTAACCTTGACCAGACTACCGGAAAAATAAACCTCCACCGGAACCAGCGTATAGCCCTTCTCCTTGATCTTTCCCAGGAGCTTCCGGATCTCTGCCTTGTGCATCAGGAGCTTCCGGGGGCGCAGGGGATCGCGGTTAAAAATATTTCCCTTCTCATAGGGCGGAATATGCATCTGATAAAGCATGACCTCCCCGTTCTCAATCCGAACAAAAGCCTCCTTGATGCTGCATCTCCCCATCCGCAGAGATTTGACCTCCGTCCCCTTCAGACTGATCCCCGCCTCAAAGGTCTCCTCGAGAAAATAGTCGTGGTACGCTTTTTTATTGTTGGCAATCATCCTCTTCTTATCTGTCTTCATCTCTATCCTCCACCAGCAGAAAATCGATCGTTCTCGTGAGGGTATCGGCGGCCTCCACCCGGATGCGGACCTTTTCCCCCAACCGGAAATGCCGGTTCGTGCGCTCGCCGATCAGCTCATAAGTGCTCTCCGAGAACACATAGTAATCGCCCCGGAGGGTGGAGACATGCACCAGCCCCTCCACCGTATTAGGCAGTTCCACATACAGTCCCCAGCCCGTTACCCCGGAGATCATGCCCTCATACTCTTCGCCGATATGACTTTCCATATACTGCACTTTCTTCAGTTTTTCCACTTCCCGCTCCGCATCGTCCGCCCGCCGCTCCAGCTTGCTGCATTTTGCCGCCACATCCGGCA
>CASECT010000154.1 GCA_949286525.1 uncultured Eubacteriales bacterium
GCCAACAGCGCCATCATCCACGCCGGTTTTGACGCTCTGCCCGGCACACAGAAAGCCCGGATGAACGTCCGGGGCAATCAGATGATGGATGCCCTGGCCCGGGATCTGGATTTTCCTTTTCAAAGAGACGGATCCCTAGTCGTCTGCACAAAAGACCAGGATCCCGCTCTCCTTCAGGAACTGTTGGAGCGGGGAAGAAAAAATGGTGTCCCGGACCTTCGGATCCTGAACCGGGATGAGCTTCTTGCCCTGGAACCCAATCTGGCCAAGGACGTCTCCTGCGCTCTCCTTGCCCCCACCGGCGGCATTGTCTGTCCCTTCCTGATGACGATTGCCATGGCGGAAAACGCCAGCGCCAACGGCGCCGTCTTCCGCTTCAATGCACAGGTGGAGCGTGTGGAGCGCTGCGGCGAACGCTACCGGATCAGCGTTTCCTCCCCTGACGGCAAATCGGAAGAGATCGAGGCCCGGGCCGTAGTAAACGCCGCCGGCGTCTTCGCGGACACCATCCACAATATGGTAAGTTCCCGGCCGCTCTCCATTACCCCCCGCAGGGGACAGTATTTTCTTCTGGACAAATCCGCCGGCAGCCATGTGAGGCATACCATCTTCCAGCTTCCGGGCAAGCTGGGTAAAGGTGTGCTGGTAACTCCCACCGTTCACGGCAATCTTCTGGTAGGCCCCACC
This sequence comes from uncultured Eubacteriales bacterium, assembly GCA_949286525.1. GTDB lineage: Bacteria > Bacillota > Clostridia > Lachnospirales > Lachnospiraceae > Pullilachnospira_A. Next base: position 688 of record CASECT010000154.1, read on the forward strand.
GCGGAAGATATTGATGACCGGGAGGGGGTAAATACCACGGCGGCAGGCCTGGATTCCCTTGCCCCCACAGCTGCAAGGAGTGTCCGAAATCTGCCTCTGCGTCAGGTTATTACCTCTTTCGCCGGGCTCAGAGCCCACGAATCCGGAGACGATTTCATTCTGGGGGAAGCCGAAGACGCGCCCCATTTTTACGATGCCGCCGGCATCGAATCTCCCGGATTGACCGCTTCTCCCGCTATCGGAGAATATCTGGCTCACATAATCGCCTCGGATCTGGAGCTGTTACCGGACCCCTCCTTCCGCGGCACACGGAAGGGATTTCTGAACCCTTCCCTCCTGACCGCCGAAGAACGCAGCGAACTGATCCGCCAACAGCCGGCCTACGGAAATATCATCTGTCGCTGTGAGATGATCAGTGAAGGGGAGATCATCGATGCCATCCGCCGGACACCGGGCGCCAGGTCCTTAGACGGTGTAAAGCGAAGAACCCGGGCAGGCATGGGACGATGTCAGTCAGGTTTCTGTTCTCCCAGGGTTATGGAAATTCTGGCCCGGGAGCTGCGTCTGGACATTTCCGACATTACAAAATCCGGCCCCCGATCCCTCATCATTGAGGGCAGCAACAAACATATCTGATTTCAGGAGGTTTTCTTATGAATAAAATGGATCTTGTCATTATCGGCGGCGGACCTGCTGGCCTTGCGGCCGCCGTGGCCGCCCATGACAGCGGCGTAAAAAACATCATGATCCTGGAGCGCGACGACCGCCTCGGCGGTATTTTAAATCAATGCATCCACAATGGATTCGGACTCCACACCTTCAAGGAGGAACTGACCGGACCGGAGTACGCCGCCCGTTTTATCAGCCAGGTAAAAGAGCGGCAGATTCCCTACAAACTCCACACCATGGTACTGGACATCGCTCCTGATCGGACGGTAACCGCCGTCAACTCCACCGACGGTGTTTTTACTCTCCAGGCCGGCGCCGTCATTCTTTCCATGGGCTGCCGGGAACGTCCGAGAGGCGCTCTGAATAGTCCAGGCTGTCGCCCGGCCGGCATTTTCTCTGCCGGTACTGCCCAGCGTCTGGTCAATATGGAGGGCTACATGCCCGGCCGTCGGGTGGTCATTCTCGGTTCCGGCGATATCGGCCTGATTATGGCCCGGCGCATGACGCTGGAGGGTGCCAAAGTGCTTTTGGTTGCTGAGTTGATGCCTTACTCCGGAGGCCTGAAGCGTAATATTGTTCAATGCCTGGACGACTTCGGTATCCCTCTGAAACTGAGCCACACGGTGGTGGATATTCAGGGAAAGGACCGGGTTACCGGTGTTACGGTGGCGCAGGTGGGGGAGGACAGAAAACCCATTCCCGGTACGGAAACCCACTACGAATGCGACACGCTCTTGCTCTCCTGCGGGCTGATCCCGGAAAATGAACTCTCCAGGAGCGCCGGTATTGAAATCCATCCGGTAACCGGCGGTCCGTCGGTCAACGACGCGCTGGAGACCAGCATCCCAGGCATCTTTGCCTGTGGAAATGTCCTCCATGTCCACGATCTTGTAGACTATGTGAGTCAGGAGGCCGCGAATGCCGGAAGACAGGCCGCAGCTTATCTGAAATGCCGCAGCGTCTCTGACAGCAGGACAGATTCCGCATGCTCTGCGCCGGATATCCCTCCGACCGGTTTCAAAGGGTTCCGAACGATCCCCATTCTCTGCAAGAACGGCGTCCGGTACACCGTCCCCGAAACCCTGCGCCCGGATGCCATGGATGACACGGTAACCCTACGTTTTCGAGTAGACAACATCTATAAAAACCGATCAATCTGCGTTTATTTCGACGACAGTCGGATTCTTCAGCGGAAACGTCCGGTACTGGCCCCCGGGGAGATGGAACAGGTTACGCTGACAAAAAAGCAGCTGGCGGAATATCCGGATATCGATCACATTACCGTTACCATAGAGGAGGGATAACAAATGGATAAGAGAACACTGACCTGCATCGGATGCCCTCTGGGCTGCGCGGTGGAAGTTACCACAGAAAACGGGCAAGTGCTGGCCGTCACGGGAAACACCTGCAAGCGTGGCGAGGACTATGCCCGAAAAGAAGTGACCAATCCCACACGAATTGTTACCACTACGATCCGCGTATCCGGCGGACGCCTCCCGGTAGTTCCCTGCAAAACCGGAAGCGACATTCCCAAAGACCGGATCTTTGACTGCGTCCGGGAGCTGAGGGATCTGACCGTCGCCGCTCCCATTCATATCGGAGACGTTCTCCTGCCCAATGTCTGCGGTACCGGCGTGGACATCATTGCCACTGCAGACATGGAAAAAATATGATATTATATAGCAGTGAGCAGAGCAAAATCGCGAGACAGCTTCTGCGGCTGCTTGCAGACGGCAGAACTGGAACGCGATTTTATTGGGCGAACGCCCTTAAGCGAGATAGCGCTTTGCGGTATCGAGCGGCTCTGCGAACGTTGACTCGGCGCAAACCCGCGAAACAGCTTCTGCGGCTGCTTGCAGACGGCAGAACTGGAACGCGATTTTATTGGGCGAACGCCCTTGGAACGTCTTTTATTGGGAGGGAAAAATAGCATGAAAAAAGAATTTCGAGAGGCCCTGGAGGATTCTCCGGTCATCGCCGCCATCAAGGACGACGCGGGTCTGGAAAAATGTCTGAGCTGCGACAGCAGAATCATTTTTATTCTCTACGGGGATGTGATTACGATTCCAAAAATTGTAGACCGGGTTCGTTCCGCCGGAAAAATTGCCATGGTACATATCGATCTGATCCAGGGTTTAAGTTCCAAGGAGGTGGCTGTGGATTTCATCCACACCTACACTTCTGCCGACGGCATTATCTCCACCCGAGCCCCCCTGATTCAGCGAGCCCGGGAACTTTCCATGTACACTGTCATGCGTTTCTTCCTGTTGGATTCCATGGCTTTCGACAGCATTGAAAAACAGCTTCGGCATATCCGTCCCGACGTGGTAGAGGTTCTGCCAGGTCCCATGCCCGGCATCGTGAAAAAAATCTGTCGCATGGTCTCCTGCCCGGTTATTGCCGGCGGTCTGGTCAGCGAAAAATCCGACGTGCTGGCCCTTCTCGATGCAGGCGCCTCCGCCATCTCCTCAACCAATCAGGATGTCTGGTTCCTGTAAAGCGCTACCTGCTGTAAAATAATTTTCGGAAGAGTTCCAGCTTTTCCGGAGATTCGTCACTGCTTTCAAAGATGACTTTTCCCTTGCGGAGCGGCTCCGGATTTCTCAGTCCTGCCAGATCCATGCGACGGCGCAGCTCGCGGGCAGTACCCTCCCCTCCGTCAAAGATGCGCACCTTCGGTCCGGCCGTCTCGGCAATGGCCTTCTGAGCAAAGGGATAGTGTGTACAGCCGAGCACAATGGCATCCACGCCCTTTTCCAGATATTCTCCCAGGAGATCTCTCAAAAACTCCCGGACTTCCGGCGAATCCGCCTGTCCGCCTTCCACATATTCCATAAGCCCCGGGCATGGCAACGGATAAATCGTTGCCTGATGTTCATACTTTGCCAGAAGGCGATGGAATTTCTCCTCACGGATCGTCATGGGCGTAGCCATAACCAGTACGGTGGGATGAGGTTTGAAGAGCACTGCGGGCTTTAAAGCCGGTTCAATTCCAACCAGAGGAAGCCCGGGGTACATCTGCCGCAGAATCCGAACCGCGGCGCTGGTGGCTGTGTTGCAGGCAATGGCAACCGCCTTTGCTCCCTGATCCAACAATTCCCGGGTGTGGGCAATGGTAAGCTCTCTTACCTCCTCCAGGGATTTTGTTCCGTAGGGCGCATGTTTTGAGTCCCCATAATATATAAAATCCTCATAGGGCATGATCTTTACCATTTCCCGCAGCACACTGATCCCGCCGACCCCGGAGTCGAAAACCGCGATAGGCTGTTCACTCTTTTTCATGGTCACTCCTTTTTCTTCCCTGCACTCTTCCTGCCGACGGCATAATGACCGCCTCCGACTGAAAAAAGCACACCCTCCGGTGTGCTTTCTCTGACAGCGACAGACGGGACTCGAACCCGCGACTTCCTCCTTGGCAAGGAGGTGCTCTACCAACTGAGCCACTGTCGCACAAATCAACAGTAGTGATGTTATCATAGCCTGTCGTAAAAGTCAACAGACCGCAGCGGGTGATGGGAATCGAACCCACGTTTTCAGCTTGGAAGGCTGATGTTCTACCATTGAACCACACCCGCAAGTGCCCAGTTCCGGAATCGAACCAGAGACACGAGGATTTTCAGTCCTCTGCTCTACCAACTGAGCTAACTGGGCCCGCCGCAATATGTACAGCAGAAATTATTCTAAGGGAATTTCCTTTTCTTGTCAAGCCTTTTCGCAAAATCTTTTACTGCCGTTTCGCAAAATCTTTTACTGCCGCGGCATACGACTCTCGTGACATGTAAAATACAGCACCTGACGCTTTCCGGCAATCTCCTGCAAAAGCCCCAGAGCCTGGCGAATTTTCTCCGGGTCCAGGTTGGTAAAGGGATCATCCAGAATCAGTACCGGCTGTTCCTTCTGATAGAGCACATCCAAAAGAGCCAGTCTGGAACAGAAGGCGATCAGGTTTCGGTATCCGGCGCTGAGATAGTCCGCTTCCCTGCTGTTTCCCAGATAGGAAATATGCACGGACAGGTCCATATCCAGCGTCATCTGAGCCGAAGCCAGCTCGTCCGCAGCGTTCACGTCAATTCGGCCGCGGTACTTTTCCATCCCTTCCTGCAGAGGCTTCATGTATCTCGAGAGGAAGCTGTCCCTTGCCATCTGAAGACATCGGGCCGTATTTTCCAGAAGTTTTACCCGATGCTGCGCTGCTTCGATATCCTCCTCAAGCTGTTCTTTGCGGGTCTGCGCCTCCTCAAACCGTTCCAAGTCCTCCGCCATGGCGGAAAGATTCTCTCGGTCCTGAGCGATCGTCCGGTTCAGTTCCGCCGCTGAAGCATCCAGTTCGTCCTGCTGCCGCTGAAGTTCCTCCACCGATCCCCGGTTCTCATCAATCTGATGCTCCTGCTCAAACCGGGCAATCTCCCGCTTAAGTTCCTGGATCTCCTGCGCCAGCGTAAAGCGTCTGTTATATTTACTGCGGATTTCTTTCAACTGCTCCGCGGCCTCGCGCTCCTCTGTCGGAAATCTCCCCAGGAAAGCCTGTAGCGTCTCCTCCATCTCCCGGCATTCTTCTGTCCGGATCAGGTTCTCACTGTAATCCTTCCGATAATTTTCATAGACGTTCCGATCCCTCTGCAGACGCCGCAGCACCTCCTCCTCCTGAGCCTCATGGTACAGATCGATATGGTAAACCTCCGCAAATGGCGCCAGCGCTGTGTAAAGCCGCAGCTGCAGATCTGCCAGCTCCTCCAGCGTCCCGGAAACTTCCTGCTCGCTCTTCCGCTCCTCCTGACGCAAACTGTTGTACAGATCCAGATTTTTGCGAACCTCGTGGATCATCTGCTGCATGCTGTCCAGGGGAGGCAAAAGAAAATCTGACAGAAAATCCCGACAGGCTGCTCTCTGCTCTTCCCTGAGCTTCTCACAGGATTCCAGCGCCTCACGGGCCTCCTCTACCTGGCGGTCCAGATCTTCCGCCGCCTTTCGGGCAGCCCCTCTGGCCTTCAAAAAGGACCAAAATCCCAGGCTTACAATCAGAAGAGCTCCTCCAAAGCAGACAATCTGCAGAGGCAGGGAATAGGCGCTGTCCGCCGCCAGAACGCGAAAAGCAATGCATCCTCCAACAAGGGCAATGCACAGAAAGATGCAGACAATCAGGCCGGAAATACCTCTCCTGCCATTTCCACTTTGCTCCATCTGATCCCGCTGCAGCAGCAGTGTCTGATGTCTGGTCTTCGCCTCGTCTGCCCGGCCTTCCAGTTTGACCAGTTCCATAACCCGATTTTCCGCGTCTGCCATCTCCTCCTCCCGGGGAAGTTTGCGCTCGAAAAAGCTGCTCATTTCCTGCAGATGCGCTTTCATATCCTCTGAAAGCTGATAACTTTTGCCAGCCACACGCAGTTCCTTCAGGCGTCCGGCCCAGAGATTCCACTGGGACAGATCCGCTTCCTCTGGGACACCGGAGGCAAAAAGCATTTCCAGGCGCTCCACTTCCTCCCGACTCGGGAGACTCTCCTGCTTTACCTCGATCTCCCGGCGCGCCACGTGCATGCGCCGCTCCAAATCCTCCATCTCTTTCAGTTCTTCTTCCTTCGGGATTCCTCCGGCAAAAAAAGTATCCAGTTCGCTGCTGTCCGCGAGATGCCGTTTTAGGCTGCGCTTTTTCTCCTGATACTGGCCAAGGCTCTGTTCCTGACGGCTGAGCATTCGGATCTGCTCCGCGAGCCCGGCTTTTTTCTGCTCCAGCTCCCGCAGAGCCCGCTTTCTCTGCTCCAGAAGCTCTGTCCGCTCCTCGTACCCCTTACTCATGGCTTCCTGCTGTTCCAGAAGTTCCCTGCACTCCCTCAGCTGACGTTTCATGATCTCCAGTTTTCCTGTGTTGGTCTTGCTTCTGCGCGTATAATTCTTTTTTGCCTCCTCAATGGCCTTTACCGCCCGGTCAAAATTGTTGATATCATCCTTCGCCGTGGACAGATCTCCCATCTTGGCGTTGATGCTGTCCGTCATAGTAGTCTCCAGACCCTCCTGGGGAATAAACGTACTCTTTCCAAAGGAATCCCGGTCCACCTCAAAAATCTCTTCCCCGAGGTTGACGCCGTAGTCCTCCGAAAGTTTTCCGGTCACATCGTCATAGAGGGCAAAGGTATCGTCCCTGTCCCGCTTTCCAAAGGTGCGCTCTACCCGGTAACGTTTCCCATTTACCTCGAATATCAGGTTTCCGCCGTAGACACCGCCGTCCCAGGGACGATAATGCTCCCGCTCCGAAAGACCCAGTTTCCTGGAATATTCCATACCGTAAAACATCGCCTTCACAAAGACGCTGAAGGTTGTCTTTCCCCAGCCGTTATCTTCGCAGAACGCGTTGAGCCCTTCCTGAAAAGTGTGGGAATACGCGCTAATTTTTCCAAATCCTCCAATTTCACACGACACCAGTCTCATGCTTCCAAATCCTCTCCCATGATCGCCTTGATCCCCAGCTCAATCATCTGGGCCCGCTCTTCTTCCGAAAAATCCTGCCGCTCCATCAGCCGCACAAACTCCCCTTTCAGAGACATATCATAGCGAAAACTTTCATAATCGATCTCTACACCCGTCCGGTCATAGCCTTTGGCAAAGAAAAATCGCTCCTGCAGCATACGGATCACGCGGTTCATATCCAGGTCAAAATCCATCCGGGTCTTTCCCGTGAGGACTGCCTTGACCAGATCCTCCCGGGGGATATCCTCCGAGGCGTGTCTCACTTCCTCCAGAATCCGGGGCATGTCCATATCCGGCGTGATCTCCACCGTCACTTCATGAAACTGTCTCTTTGCCAGCGGCACAAAGGAAGTCTCCACCCGGCCGTCCTCCACGTCCAGCAGGACAAATCCCCTGGGACCGCACTCGTCAAATCCCCTTCCCTCCAGGCAGCCGCTGTAACAGTAAACACCCCGATCGTCCAGCCGCTCTTTCTTGTAGGAATGGATATGTCCCAACGCCAGATAATCAATATATTTTCCACGAAGCGCCGACAGCTGCACCACCTCAGCCGGATCCCTGGACTCGTAGTCCGCCTCCTGGCCGTGCAGTACCACGATATTGCACTTTGTCTGGTCCAGCACCAGATCCATCCCCAGCGTCTTACTGTTCTGCCGGTTCAGCTCCAGTCCCGAGATAACCACATTTCCATAAGTGTAGGACGTCCACTGATCCTCGGAGAACTGGCGGAGATTCTCCGGGAGCTCATCATCCGAAAAATCCGAGAGGAAATCACACTGGTCGTGATTTCCCCGCAGATAGCAGAAATCCATCTCCGGGTGCAGATACATCTGCTCCAGGACCCTCTGCTTCGCGGTCTTACGGATATGAGGCTTGTCAAAGAGATCTCCCGCGATGATAATGACCTGTACCTGGTGGGACGCCCCGTAAGAGACCATGGCCTCGTAGGTTTCCAGCAGCTCCTCCCGCCGAAGCACAGCCTGCTCCCGGCTCAAATTGCTCTCCATATTGGAATCCAGATGCAGATCCGCGCAATGAATGATTTTCATGTTCTCCTCCCGTCAAAATACGTTTATATTTTATTATCCAATGAATTTTATCCCAGGTCAATCCCCTTTTCCGGCATTTGTCTCCCAAGTATCTCCCCGGCAGCGGCCGTTTCCTTTGTATTGGCATCTCGATACCTCTCCAGCGCCTCCCGCTCCACCCGCTCGATCTCCCGGCGCAATTCCCGGGATGAGAGACGCCGGGCGCCGGCGCCGGCCACAATCAGCTGCTCCAGACCGTCGGAGGTAGCCACGGTCACATCGCACTCCCGGGCAATCTCATGGGTTGTCCGCTCGATATAAGCGTCCGCCGTCTCCGCCTCCTTCGTATAAACCACATAAATATTGTGGTATTTTTGCACCTCTCCGGGATTTCCCTTTACCCGGTAGGCGTCGAACACCAGAATCAGCTCGCAGCCCAGGTACCCCTGATAATTGCAGAGAATATCCGTCAGTTTTCCCCGGGCAGCCTCCAGATTCTCCCCGGCCAGCTCCGCAAGATCCTCCCAGGCGTAGATCACATTGTAACCGTCCACCAGCAGATACTGTTTGCGCTTCTGTTTTTTCTGCCTGGCTGCCCCGTGTTCCCGCTGATACTCCTCCCGGGCTTTCTGCATGCGCTGCTGTTTCTCAAAGGTAACCGTGCGCTTCTCCTGGGAGGGGAGTCTGCGGCGGATCTCGCCGAATTCCCGGACGAAGATCTCCTCCAGATCAGATTCCAGACCTCCGTATCCGTCATAGCCGGCCCTGGGTCCCCGGCGCTGCTCCTGCGCTCTCGCCTTTGCCCAGGCAATCATCTCCTGTTCCGACAGCTCCTCTCCGGATGCTTCCTCCTGCCGGCTGCTCCGCCCTGTCAACGGAACATGCATCTTCTCCTCCACCTCATACCAGGGAACCACATATCCGGCTCCATGGCTGCAGAATACGGACCCCGAGGGATGCTGCGTATCTCCTTCGCTGTCATATCCGATGGCTTCGATGACCTCCCCGGCATTGTGGCAGGGGAAATATCCCGCCAGTTCCAGGGAAAACCGTCCCTTTCCCCCGGTATATCCGGCCACCTCCCTGGCGTAATCCCCTACGCAGGCGGCGGGAACCGTCCCCCGCAAAACAGCCTTGTTGTCTACGATTTCCGGCGGGGCAACCTCCCCCTCCATGCGGCCCATATCGGTCATGGCCCTTCCCACACACTCCTGGGGGACTTCCAGCACAAAGCGCTGCCAGGGTTCCAGCAACACGCTCTTCGCTTTCATCAGCCCCTGGCGCACCGCCCGCAGCGCGGCCTGGCGGAAATCTCCGCCCTCCGTGTGCTTTGGGTGGGCACGTCCGGCCACCAGGGTAAGACGCAGATCCGTGACCGGCGATCCCGTCAGCACTCCCACATGCTCCGTTCCCGACAGCCATCCATAGATCTGCCGCTGCCAGTTTACGTCCAGCATCTCCACAGGGCAGTCCAGCGCCACCTCCACGCCGCTCCCCGCAGGCAGCGGTTCCAGAAGCACATGAGCCTCCGCGTAATGGCGGAGGGGTTCAAAATGTCCCACGCCCTCCACCGGAGCGGCGATGGTCTCCCGATAGAGGATGGATCCCGGCCCGAAGGTTACCACCAATCCGAACCGATCCTTGATCTGCCGCTGCAGCACCTGGGTCTGCACCTCCCCCATCAGATTCACATAAATTTCCTGACGTTCCGGGGACCAGCGCACCTGGAGAGCCGGATCTTCCTCCTCCAGAAGCCGAAGATCTTCCAGCAGCGTATGGGGCGCGCAATCCTGAGGGGGAATGACCTGACAGGTCAGCACCGACTCCATGACAAAGGACCGGGGCATGGGCTCACTCCCCAGAGCCGTACCGGGCATGGTAGCGGTCAGTCCCGTCACGGCGCAGATTTCCCCGGCGCTTACCTCCTCCATGGTATCGTACCTGTCCCCGGAATATTGTCGAATCTGGTTGACCTTTTCCGTGAACGCTCCTTGAGGGGTCTCGTAGGAGATCTCATCCTTTACCCGAAGACTCCCTCCAGTCAGTTTCAGATAAGTCAGACGGTTCCCCTGCCCATCTCTGCCGATCTTATAGACCCTCCCCGCGAAGGCGGGCAGCGGCTTTCTCTGATCCGCCAGCTCGCAGAGCAATTCCAACAGCTCCTCCACCCCGAAATTTTTCAGAGCGGACCCGAAAATGCAGGGAAAAACCATCCTGCCGCCAACGGCGTTCTTCAGCGCCTCTGCGGAAATATCTCCCGTGTTCAGATACTCCTCCATCAATTCCTCGCAGCACATGGCCAGAAGCTCTTTTTCTTCCTCCGAAAAATCTTCCCTCTGCCAGCCGGTCATATCCACACAGTTCTCGGAGAGTTCCCGGCGCATCTCTTCCATCAGTTCCTCTCTTCCGCGGGAAGAGATATCCATCTTGTTTATGAAGAGAAAAGAGGGGATTTCCTGCTGCTCCAGAAGTTTCCACAATGTCCTGGTATGCCCCTGGACACCCTCGGTCCCGCTGATGACCAACACCGCGCAGTCCAGCGCCCAGAGAGCCCGCTCCATCTCCGCCGAGAAGTCCACATGGCCCGGGGTGTCCAGCAACGTCAGCTTTGCGTCTTTCCATCTCAGCCTCGCCTGTTTGGAAAAAATTGTAATGCCGCGCTCCCGCTCCATGTCATCCGTGTCAAGGAAAGTGTCTCCGTGATCCACCCGTCCCATCCGGCGTACCGCGCCTGCCAGATACAGCATGCTCTCGGACAGCGTGGTCTTTCCCGCATCCACATGGGCCAGCAGACCCGTACAAATATGTTTTTTCGATAGTTGAACCGACTGTGTTCCCATAAAAGCATCTCCTCATACGGCACAAATTCTATTTATTATAACACAGGAAAAAATAATGGTCGATGCCCCGGCAAGAGGAGGTATCCTCCATTAATCCACATTTTCCTCTTTTCTGCCGCCCTCTTTTGTAGCATAATAAAAACAGATACAAAAGATCGGAGGCATCGACGATGAAACAGCTGTACACCCGATGGGGCAAAACCCTCGACCCCGCAAACATTCTCCCGGAGCACCCGAATCCCCTATGCCGCCGGGAACATTTTACCATCCTCAACGGCACCTGGCGCTATGCCATCACAGACAGCGCCTCCCGGCCCGACCGCTGGGACGGAGAGATCCTCGTACCCTTCTCCCCGGAAAGTCTCCTCTCAGGCGTACACCGGCAGCTTTTACCCGGGCAGTATCTCTGGTACGAGAGATCTCTTCCGCCAATGAAAAAAGCAGTCGAAGGCAATGCCGGAAAAGACGGCGGTCATCGTCTTCTTCTCCACTTCGGCGCGGTGGATCAGCGGTGCGAAGTGTACGTCAACGGAACATCTGTAGGTACCCATGAGGGCGGATATCTTCCCTTTACCATAGATATCACGGATGCTCTGACCTTCTCCGGCAAAGAGCTGCTCACTGTACGCGTCCGGGATGACAGCGACACCTCTTACCATGCCCGGGGCAAGCAGAAACTGCAGCGGGGAGGCATGTACTACACTGCCCAGAGCGGCATCTGGCAGACGGTGTGGCTGGAAGAGGTTCCCGCCGCTTACATAAGAAATCTCGCGATTTTCCCGGATCTGGATGCAAAAAAGGTAACCCTGCGGGTGGAGACGGAAGGGGATCTTCCTCTGATTCTGCGGATCTATCCTCCCTGCGACCATGTCTCGGACAGGAAAGAGGAGATCGAAACAGATGAAAACGCCTCCGACGGTCTCAGCGGGCAGGAACCTCTGGTCTGCCATGAGGGCCGCTCCAACGAGGACATTATCATCTCTCTGGACACCATCTGTCCCTGGACCTGCGAGACGCCATTCCTCTACCCTCTGACCGTGACGCTGGGATCCGACGGCGATCAGGTGGAGAGTTATTTCGCTCTGCGCGCTTTTACAGTGGAAAAGGACGAAAAGGGTCTTCCCAGAATCTGTCTCAACCACAAACCGCTGTTTCTGCGGGGCGTTCTGGATCAGGGATACTGGTCCGACGGACTTTACACCGCTCCCAGCGACGACGCGCTGATCTTTGACATCGCCTCCATCAAGAGGCTCGGCTACAACATGCTCCGGAAACACTGCAAAATCGAGCCCCAGCGCTGGTACTACCACTGCGACCGTCTGGGCATGATCGTCTGGCAGGATATGGTAAACGGAGGCAGCTCCTACGCCGACTGGTATGTTACCTATCTGGGCACCGCCTTCTCCTTTCTGAAAATCAAGCCGAAGGACAGCCATCGGCGCCTGCTGTCCCGCACGGACGAGCGGGGCCGTGAGGAATTTGTCCGGGAAATGAAAGAGACCATCCGCCTGCTGCGTTTCCACCCCTCCATCGCCGCCTGGGTCATCTTCAACGAGGGATGGGGACAGTTCGAGACCGCCCGCATCACGGAACTTGCCCGGCAGGAAGACGCCACCCGTCTGATCGACGCGGCCAGCGGATGGTTTGACCAGGGCTGCGGGGATTTCCAGAGCCTGCACAATTATTTCTTCCCCATGCGCATGGAACCGGAAGAAAAACGGGCTACTGTCCTCTCCGAGTACGGCGGATATTCTCTGATCGTTCCGGGACATACTTCCAGCGAAGATCTCTACGGATACGGCACCTACCAGGACACCGCCTCCCTGCAGGAAGCCTTCGACAAGCGGGAGACAGAAGTAAAGGCCCTGATTCCTCAGGGCCTCTGCGCCAGCATCTACACTCAGGTATCCGACATCGAGGATGAAGTCAACGGCATTTTTACCTATGACCGGGAAGTACAGAAGCTGAACTGAACAGATCCTCAATTTTTTTAAAGGCGGCTCCTACCTGGAGCCGTCTTTTTTTAATACCACAACGATCGTTTTTAGAAGAATTTTTATATCCAACCCCAGACTCCAGTCATTGATATATTGGGTATCCAAACGGACAATCTCCTCGAAATCCACAATGTCACTCCGTCCGCTGACCTGCCACATACCGGTAATCCCCGGCCGGATGGCAAGGCGGGCGCGGTGATGAAACTCGTACTTTTCCCACTCGTCCATTGTGGGCGGACGGGTTCCCACCAGAGACATATCCCCCTTCAACACATTGAAAAACTGGGGAAACTCGTCCAGACTTCTTCTGCGGATAAAATCGCCGATTCCGGTTTTCTTCTGTCCATTGGGCAAAATCTCATTGCCGATTACCCGGGGGTCAAAATCCATCTTGAACATCATGCCGTCCTCGACCTGATTCTGATCCAGAAGAGTTTTCTTTCGCTCCTCCGCGTCCAGATACATGCTGCGGAACTTGTACATTTTAAAACGCTTGCCGTTTCTTCCCACTCGCTCCTGGACAAAGAAGATCGGCCCCGGGGAAGCATGGTAAATCATGGGCGCCACAAACACAAAGATAATGCCGGTCAACAGACAACCCACAAGGCCGCCGACAATGTCC
>CASECT010000155.1 GCA_949286525.1 uncultured Eubacteriales bacterium
CTTTGACCAGATTCAGCGGGAGCTGGCCCAGATCGGCGAGGAGATCGGCGTGGATGTGAAGTGCCAGCGGGAAGAGATTTTTGAGAAGATGCACAGAATCTGACACGCAGAAAGCACGAAAAGGAGAGACGACGTGATAAACATTTGGGAAGTCAACGAGACAAACAAGATGGTGGAGCAGGAGAATCTGGACGTGCGCACCATTACCATCGGCATCAGCCTCCTGGACTGCATGGATGCGGATCTGGATCGGCTGAATCAGAAGATTTATGACAGGATTACCACGGTGGCAAAGGACCTGGTTAAGGTGGGAAAGGAGATCGAACGGGATTACTGCATCCCGATCGTTAACAAGCGGATTTCCGTGACGCCGATTGCCATGGTGGGATCCGCGGCCTGCAAGACGCCGGAGGACTATGTGACGATTGCGAAGACGTTGGATGCGGCGGCCCGTACCGTGGGCGTGAATTTTATCGGAGGTTACTCCGCTCTGGTTTCCAAGGGCATGACCGCCTGTGATGAGCTTTTGATACGCTCGATCCCCGAGGCTCTCGCCAGCACCGAGTTCGTCTGCAGTTCCGTCAATGTGGGTTCCACCAAGACCGGCATCAACATGGACGCTGTACGGCTCATGGGAGAGGTTATCAAGGAGACGGCGGAGCGCACAAAGGACAACGATTCCATGGGATGCGCCAAGCTGGTGGTATTCTGCAACGCGCCGGATGACAATCCCTTTATGGCAGGCGCTTTTCACGGGGTAACCGAGGCGGACGCCATCATCAATGTGGGGGTCAGCGGCCCGGGTGTGGTAAAGACAGCTTTGGAGAAAGTGCGGGGCGAGAATTTTGAGGTGCTCTGCGAGACGATCAAGAAGACGGCTTTCAAAATTACCCGTGTGGGGCAGCTGGTGGCTCAGGAGGCTTCCCGGCGGCTGGGAATCCCCTTTGGCATTATTGATCTTTCCCTGGCGCCCACACCTGCTATTGGAGATTCTGTGGCCGGCATTCTTGAGGAGATCGGTCTCGAGTACGCGGGCGCTCCGGGGACAACGGCCGCACTGGCCCTTTTGAACGATCAGGTAAAGAAGGGCGGCGTCATGGCTTCCTCCTATGTGGGCGGCTTAAGCGGAGCTTTCATACCGGTCAGCGAGGATCAGGGCATGATCGACGCAGTACAGGCGGGGGCATTGACTCTGGAAAAGCTGGAGGCCATGACCTGTGTCTGCTCGGTGGGACTGGATATGATCGCCGTCCCCGGCAAGACCAGCGCCTCTTCCCTCTCCGGCATCATTGCCGATGAGATGGCGATCGGTATGGTCAATCAGAAAACGACCGCGGTGCGCCTGATTCCGGTGGCGGGAAAGGATGTGGGAGATATCGTGGAGTTCGGCGGGCTTCTGGGCTACGCCCCGGTTATGCCGGTCAATGCGTGTTCCTGCGAGAAATTTGTGAGCCGCGCGGGAAGGATCCCGGCGCCGATCCACAGCTTTAAGAACTGAATCATTTTTTCGTTTCAACAAACGGATCTAAAAGAAAAGGGAATTCTGCAGCATAGAAATAGCTGCAGGATCCCTTTTTTTCATTTTATTGGCTCTGAAAGGACGTATTGATAGATTGAAACGGATAAATATGTTGAAACATCGGACATAATATGATAGAATGGCAAAGGCTGAGAATGGTTTATAAATAACCCAAAAATGAAAATTAATAAAGGAGAGAAGCCGTGAAAAGGCGGACGGGGAGAGATTTCAAACATCTGGTAATGTTCGGAGCCAATTTTACATTGCTGCTGTTGGAGACAGTTCTGTTTGCAACGGTATGGATCGTATACTATCTTCCGGTTATAAAAGACCCTCTCTCTCCTTTAGAAAATGCCATTGTGATTGGACTGTATATGCTGCTCCAGTTCATGTTTGTACGTGGGCTGGGAGGAAACCGGATCGGGTATCGGCGCATCATTGAGATGTGGCTTTCCCAGACCATTGCACTCATATTGACTTCCATTGTGATCTATGCCGAGATTTGTATTATCGCCAGAGGATATGTCATTTTCTGGCCGCTTGTAGCCATAGACATAGTGGAAGTGTTTTTTGTGTTGGCATGGATTTACATTGTTCGTGTGGCGTACCTGCAGCTGTATCCGCCGAGAGATATGCTGGTAATTTACGAGCGGGCATACCCTGAGGATCTGATTACAAAGATTAATTTGAGCAAGGATGAATTTCATCATTGTAAATCGATTAATACGGAAGAGGGAAAGGAAATTCTGCATCGGAGGATCCTGGAGGCGGACGCGGTAATCCTTTCGGACATTACGGATGAGACGCGAAATTCCCTGATAAAGTTCTGTTATTACCACGGGATACGCGCCTATGTAACGCCGAAGATATCGGATCTGATCCTGCGAGGGGCGGAGGATGTTCAGCTCTTTTACACGCCGCTTCTGCTGTCGCGAAACCACGGATTGAACATTGAACAGCGAGTGGAAAAGAGGGTGTTTGATCTTGCAGCGGCTGTAGTCGGCCTGATTTTGACCAGCCCTGTTTTGCTGATTGCGGCGATTGGCATCAAATGCTGTGACGGCGGGCCGATATTTTACCGGCAGGAGCGGCTGACTAGGGGAGGGGTTGCCTTTCAGATGATTAAATTGCGAAGTATGTATGAAAACGCGGAAGTCGGAGGAGCCAGGCTGGCGGCAAAACATGATTCGCGCGTAACGCCCATTGGAAAAATTTTGCGGCGGTTTCACATTGACGAACTACCCCAGCTGGTCAATGTGCTGAAAGGGGAAATGTCTGTTGTGGGACCGAGACCGGAACGAAAAGAGATTGCGGATGAATATATGCGAAGTATTCCGGAATTTGCCTATCGGCTGAAAGTAAAGGCGGGATTGACCGGTTATGCCCAGGTAAATGGAAAATACAATTCCACGCCCTATGACAAATTGAAATTGGATATTACCTATATAGAGCAATACTCTATCTGGATGGATATAAAAATACTGCTCTGGACAATCAAAGCGCTGATCCGGAGTGAGAGCAGCGAAGGAGTGGATGAAGATCAGAAGACGGCCATGAAATAAGGAGAGCGGGAATTGGTTAAATGTACCGCTATCAATTTGGGTTTTCTCATGCGAATATGGATAAGGAGACAGAATGGAAGTCTGAAAAAATGGAAAAAAATGAAAATTCAGGTAAATACAGGAAAAAAAACGGGATTTTGCTGTTGAGCACAGTGGGTGGATTCATCCCGCAATTTGAGCTTCATAACGTCCGGCTCCTGAGGGAGAAAGGATACCGTGTTTTTTACGGAGCAGATTTCACAAATCCCATGTATACCGGCCATGAGAAAGAATTGGCAGAATTGGGAGCAAAACAAATTCAACTGCCCATTAAGAAGTCTCCGTTTGCTCTGAAAGCGCACCGCACGGCTCTGCGGGAACTGATTTTTCTGGTGGAACAGGAGGATATCTCATGTGTCCATTGCCATACGCCGGTGGGAGGATTTCTGGGACGCATGTTAGGCAGCCATTTCGGCAGAAAGCTGAAAGTCATCTACACTGTCCATGGATTCCATTTCTACAAGGGCGCGCCAATACAAAATTGGCTGTTTTATCCCGTGGAGGCGTTTTTGGCCCATTACACGGATGCTCTTGTAACGGTCAACCGGGAGGATTACGAACGTGCCAGACAGTTTCGCCTGCGTTGCGGGGGAAAGGTGTATCAGATACCGGGTGTTGGAATTTGTATGGAACGGTTGGAGTTGGATGATGGGATATTGCCATTAGCCCGGGGAAAAAAGCCGGATACAGAAGATGCCGGCACGATCTGGCGAAAAGAGCATGGAATCCCAGAAGACGCCTTTCATCTGGTAACCGTGGGAGAGCTGAACAAGAACAAGAATCAGCGGATTATTCTGGAGGCGATAGCGCTGCTGCGCAAGAAAGCGGTTCAAGGAGAAAACCTGTACTGCAGTATTGCAGGACGGGGACCATTGGAGGAGGAACTGCGGCAGCAGATCCGCGAGGCAGGCTTGTCAAACCGGATTTTTCTGGCAGGGTATCAGAACAGAGTTGCACCTTTATTAAAAAGCGCAGATGTATTTCTGTTTCCTTCCAGAAGAGAGGGATTGGGAATGGCGGCGCTGGAGGCCATGGCAGTAGGGCTGCCGGTAATCGCGGCAGACAATCGTGGCACCAGAGAGTATATGAGGGATGATGTCAATGGATATGTTTTTCAATGGAATGATGTGAAAGGTTTGGCAGCAGCCATAGGGAAACTTTGGGAAGATCCCGGAAAGCGCAGGGCGATGGGGATGGCGGCTAAGGAAACCGCCAAGAGATTTGCGAAAGAACGATCAGCAGAAGTGATGCGGCGAGTGTACGCCGAGACACTGGGCTGGGATGGATGATACAGGAAAGGAAGTGATACCCGTGGCAAAAATCAGTGTGATCATGGGGATCTATCAGGAAAAAGAAGAATGTCTGCGGCAGGCGGTTGCCTCGGTGTTGGGTCAGACTGAACAGGATCTGGAATTGATTGCCTGCCTGGACGGGAATCAGCCCCACTTGCGGGAAGTGCTGGAAGCACTGGCGGCCTCCGACGGAAGAATACATATCCTGGAAGAACAGGAAAACCATGGACTTGGCTATGTGTTGAATCGATGTATGGAAGCAGCAGGCGGAGAATATCTTGCCCGAATGGACAGCGATGATCTCTGCGTGCCGGAGCGTCTGGAAAAGCGGGCGGCGTTTCTTGAGGACCATCCGGAGTACGATTTCGTGGGCTGTAATGCCCGTTTGTTTGACGATCACGGAGTATACGGAGGACGGGAGATGAAGGAAGCGCCGGGAAGGGAAGATTTTTATGAATATCTGCCTTTTATCCATCCGTCGGTAATGTTCCGTCGCGAAGTATTCACAGGAGGGGTTCGCTACCCGGAGACGGAGGAGACACTGCGGTGTGAGGATCTGGCCCTGTTTATGGATCTGTATGCCAGAGACATGCGCGGTTACAACCTGCAGGAATATCTGTATCTGTACCGTGAAGATAAGGGGGCATTTGCGAAGAAAAAGTACCGCTATCGTCTGATTGAGAGCAGAGTGCGCGCAGAAGGTTATGAGAAATTGCGGCTGCAGGGACCAAAGCCTTTTGTATATACAGTAAAACCGCTTGCGGTGGGGTTGATTCCCGCACCGCTGATGTTGGTAATAAAACGACAGAGAGATGCAAAGGATATAGGATATGAGACCGAGTACAGCAATGTATAGAGGAATATTGGAGAAATATCCGTTGTTTTTTCGGACAAGCTGTGAGATGGCAGAAGAAAGGGACAGGGGTTATACAAAGAGCGGATGTCTGGAGACAGAGCAGACAATCTATATGTTTGCGCCAATGGTAATCAGCTTTACCGGCTGGGTGTTGAATCAGGCTATGAGGCGCGGAATACAGCGTTTGTACTTCCTCGCTCGGGATGGGTATCAGTTTTATCGCTGTGCTCAGGTACTTCGGGAAGATCTGGATTTCCCGGTGGAAGTGCGATATCTGTCCTGCTCCCGGTATTCCCTGCGTATTCCCTGTTTCTCTCTGATGGGAGATGGGGCGCTGGATTACATTTGCCTGCGTGGGATGGAAGTGAGTTTCGCGGATATGATGGGCCGGGCGGGTCTGTCAAAGGATGAGGCCAGGGAGATAGCGGATGCGGTAGGGTATGCCATAGACATTTATGAGCCGATCCCGCTGAATGAGATTCCCCGATATGCTCAGCGGCTGAAAGATTGTCCGCTGTTTATGGAAAAAATGGAGCGGGTTTCGAGGGAAGCCTACGGGAATGCCATCGGGTATTTTTCCCAGGAGGGGCTTTTGGAGGATATTCCCTGGGCTATTGTGGACAGCGGCTGGACCGGGACGACGCAGCAGGTGCTGGAAGAACTGTTGAACTCAGCGGTAAAGGATCCTGCGAAAAAAATCTTCGTGGAAGGGTTTTACTGGGGCCTGTTCGATCTGCCGAGGGAGGCAAATCCATCCCGTTACCATACGTTTTACTTTTCCTGGAAGGGGAATCTGCCCTGGCAGACAAATCTGAGAAGGAAAGTGGAGTTTTCCAACAGTCTGTTTGAGGCGATCTTCTCAGCGCCCCATGGCATGACGGTAAGGTATGAGAAGACGGAAAGGAATGGCCATATATGCTTTACCCCGCATTACAACAAAAAGCGGGGGCTGCAGGCGGAGACGATTGATGATCAGACAGCATTGATTTTAGAGTATACACGAAGATGGTTGAAAAACCAGGGCTCGACCGGAGGAGTGAAAAATATGGCTGTCGGGGAGAAAAGAGGAATCAGGTGTCTGTCAGATAACAGGCCGATGGTTCGAATGATCTATCAGATGCTGCGCCGCTTTATGGCGCGGCCTTCCATAGAAGAGGCAGAAGTGTATGGAAATTATCGTTTTTCTGATGATGTGACAGAGGAGCGGACCCATCCCATGGCCCTGCCTTTAAGTGAGGAAGAATTGTCCGGGAGCCATATTCTGGAACGGATAGCGCGGCTGTATGTGAGAAAGGATCTGCCGGTAAAGGAGAGCGCCTGGTATGAGGGAAGCGCGGCGCTCTACAGTAAGCGGGCGCCCAGGCACTGGCGGCATTACCGCCGGTATAAAGCCCTCATCTACCTGAGAAAAGGAGCGGAAAGGAAGTTGCGGAAGTGAACCGAAAAAATACGCTAAAACAATACGCTTTTGTGGTGCGGGAGCTGGTTTCCCGGGAAATCAAACGGAAATACGCCAGATCTTATCTTGGAATTTTATGGAGCGTGCTGAACCCGCTTCTGATGATGATCGTCATGTCGGCGATCTTCTCTACGATGTTCCGGCGGAGTATTGAGAATTTTCCAGTGTACTATCTGACAGGAAATATTATCTACCAGTTGTTTTCTACCGCAACCAACACGACGATGACGTCCTTGGTGGACAACAAGCAGATGCTGATCAAGGTAAAGTTCCCTATGAAGATTTTTCCGTTGTCCCGGTCAGTAACAGCACTGGTAAATTTTGGGTATTCCTGTATAGCTTACGCGGCGATTCTGATTTTTTTTAAGATTCCGCTCGATTTTACCATGCTGTTTTTCCCGGTAGTAGTGGCGGCAGCGTTTTTGTTCGCATTGGGAGTGTCTTATATTCTTTCGGTGGCGTATGTGTTTTTTGGAGATATTAAACATCTGTATTCGGTATTTCTTACGTTATTGATGTACTGTTCCGCAATCTTTTATCCGGCTGACAGTATCACAGGATGGATGCATGAGTTTATCATCCAAAATCCTCTTTATAACTATATTACCTGCGCAAGAAGCGTGATGATGTATCAGACGATGCCAACAGAGGCGGAACTGATCCGACTGGTCGTGTGGTCTATCGGAATGTATGTGGTCGGGGATTGGATCTTCCGAGTAAGCAAGAACAAGGTAATGCAGAAGGTTTGAGTTTCATGAAGACGAAAAATAAGATACAGGGACAAAAAGAAAACAGAAGAACGCGATGCAGAGAAAAGAACAGGGGACTGTCACTACTGACTCTGCTTTTGGCGATTGGGATGCTGTGGATGATCCCGCCGGCAGACACAGAGGCAGCAGGAAGCCTGACCTATGGATCTGCCGAGTATACCCCGCAGGTAAATGGAGAGTTCCCTGTCGGAGTTTATGTGGCCACCAATGACGGAGAGACGATTGGAAACTACCGGGCGGTGCTGACCTATGATCCGGAAAAGCTGGAGTATGTATCCGGGGGGACTCTGCTGGAACCGGGGAGAATAGAAATCAGCGGAGGCGGCGGGCAGACAAGCTACCGGACGATGCTCGCGCTGCGCACTCTGGTAATGGGAAATTCCATGATCCATGTGGAGAGCCTAGAAGTGTACGCAGATGAGGAGGGGACGCAGCCTATTGAGATCTCGGGAGCAGTGGATGTGGCAGTGCGGGTGCCGGTGGCTCCCCAAAATCAGTTGTCGGCGCTTTTGATGGATGGGCAGCCGGTAGAGGGATTTTCTCCGGAGACCAGTGAGTATCATCTGACAGTACCCTATGAGACGGCGGAGCCGAGTATTACTGCCACTGCGGCGGACGCGTCGGCTCGGATCAGCATCTCTGATACGGCGCTGACAGCAGGCGAGAATCATATCGCTGTGGAGGTGTCCTATCAGGGCCAGAGGATGGTTTATGACCTCTATGTGACACGGGAAGCCGAGGCTGCTGAGACTGTGGCGGACGTTTCGCCTGGAGACACAGACAATGGAACAGGTACTGATACCGGGACACACCATATGTGGCAGGAGATGAGCGGACTGCAGAAATTCCTGCTGGTAATCGGCATCGTGGCGGCAGTGGGCCTGGCGGCGATGCTCATCATGGTGCTGCAGGAAATGGCGCGGCGAAAGAAACGCAGGCGTTTAAAAGAGCAGTGGGAGAAACGAAACCATCTGGGAAGTACACTGAAAAAGGAGGAGACGGGAGCCGGTGTAGAGAACGGGCAAATAGCCAGCGCGGCGGAAGAGAAAAGGGCCGGATCTTCTGAGAGAGATCAGGAAAAGCCGGTCATCTCCGTAAAGGACGTTGCGGAATGAAATCGGATAATTCTTTCCATCTCTCGTGAGGTAGCATCCGTCAAGATCGGATGAAGCCGTGAAATAACGGCTCATCTCAACAAGCATGTCCTCAACGGTATCACCGATTATGAAACGATAGAAATACTGGCTGCTGATCTGACCCCGCACAGAAGATGCTCCGGCTGATGCA
>CASECT010000156.1 GCA_949286525.1 uncultured Eubacteriales bacterium
GATCAGTCCTAAAGAGCTGTGCTGCGACAGCATCATTCGCTATGTGCGGGCCATGAAAAATCAGACCGGAGCCGCAGTGGCGGTTCACGCTATCGCCGACGGTCAGGCGGAGGCGCTGGAGTTTCGGGTGGACAGGCAGACGGTGCACTGCGGGGAATCTTTAAAGGATCTGACCCTGAAAAAAAATATTCTGATTGTCTGTATTACCCACAGGGGGAAGTTTGAAATTCCCAACGGCGAGTCCAGTTATGAGGTGGGCGATACGGTCATTGTAGTTTCCAACGGGGATGAAGTGATATATCAGCTCAACGATATTTTTGAGGCATAGGATGGCGGACAGAAGATGAACTATAGAATGATACGGAGATTTGTGAGCAAAATTCTGCTGATTGAGGCGGCGTTTATGGCGCCGCCCCTGGCGATCAGCATTTATTGCAAAGAGACGGAATCCGTGTGGGCTTTCCTGATTACCATCGGCGTTATGCTGGCGGCAGCGGGCCTGGGAATGGCTACTTCGAAGGGGACGAAAAAGGCTTTCCGGGCAAGAGAAGGTATGGTCTGTGTGGGCCTTTGCTGGATTTTCTTAAGCGCCTTCGGGGCGCTTCCTCCTTTTCTGTCGGGGGCAATTCCAAACTATGTGGACGCTCTCTTTGAGATGGTTTCCGGCTTTACCACGACGGGAGCTTCCGTTGTGCCGGATGTGGAGAGCCTTCCCAGGGGAATCCTCTACTGGCGCAGTTTCAGTCACTGGCTGGGCGGTATGGGAGTACTGGTGTTTTTGCTGGCCATCTCCCGGGGAAGAGAGAGAGAGAAGGGGTATACCATGCATCTGCTGCGGGCGGAGAGCCCGGGCCCGGAGGTGGGCAAACTGGTGCCGAAGATGAAGAGATCGGCGGAGATTCTTTATCTGATTTATATTCTGCTGACCGTGCTGAATGTAATTTTCCTGGTGGCTGGAGGTATGCCGCTGTTTGATTCTCTCTGTACCGCTTACGGGACGGCGGGAACCGGAGGCTTTGGCGTGAAAAATGACAGTATGGCCAGCTACAGCCCCTATCTGCAGAATGTGACAACCGTGTTCATGTTCCTTTTCGGCATGAACTTTACCTGTTTTTATCTGCTGCTTCTGCGTAAAATCAGAAGCGTGCTCTTTGACGAGGAACTGCGGCTTTACATCGGTATCGCTGTGGCCAGCGCGGCTATGATTGCCGTCAATATCCGGGGATGCTATGACACGCTGGAGGAGACGATACGTCATGCGGCGTTTCAGGTATCCAGTATTATGACCACTACAGGATATGCCTCCACAGATTTTGATCTGTGGCCGAATTTTTCCAAAACCATTCTGCTGTTTCTGATGCTGATCGGCGCATGCGCCGGGAGTACCGGAGGCGGTTTCAAGTGCGCGCGGATTGTTTTGATGTTCAAGGGGCTGCACCGGAGTGTGCAGCGGATGATCCATCCGGGCAAGGTGCAGGTAGTAAGGGTCAACGGGAAAGTGGTGGACGAGAAGGTTATCGAGAACACCCGGGTTTTTCTTGCGGCTTACGTGATCATTTTGGGGTTGAGCGTTTTTCTCGTATCCATTGACGGTTATTCCATTACCACAAATCTGTCGGCGGTGGCCTCCTGCTTCAACAACATCGGGCCGGGGCTGGACGCGGTGGGCCCCATCCGCAATTTTGACTGCTACAGCATGTTCTCAAAGATTGTGCTGACTCTGGATATGCTGGCGGGACGGCTGGAGATTTTCCCGATTCTGATTCTGTTCTCCCGGTCCACCTGGAAGAATCGGTAGGGGTGTCAGGCCGCCGCAAGGCCGGAACAATGTGAGAAATGAAAAAGGAGGAGAAGACTATGGCGGAGCATGTGATGGAAAATGATTTTCTGAGAGTGACTGTGTCGGATCACGGCGCTGAGCTGATCAGCGTGTGGGACAAAGAGCGGGGGCAGGAGCGGATCTGGCAGGCGGACCCTGCGGTCTGGAATCGTCACGCGCCGGTTCTCTTTCCTTTTGTGGGGAAGGTAAACGGCGGTGTCTACCGGTATCGGGGCAAAAGCTACGAGATGAAGACCCAGCACGGATTTGCCCGGGACATGGAGTTTACCTGTGTCAGCGAGCGGGAGAATAAACTGATTCACAGGCTGACCGCCGCGGAGGAGACGCTGAAGAAATATCCCTTTGCTTTTACCCTCTACATTACCCACCGCTTCAGCGAGAAGAATCCCAGGGAACTTTTGATCTCCTGGGAGGTCATCAACGAGAACGACGAGACCATGTACTACTCCATCGGCGGGCACCCGGCTTTCTGCGTTCCGGCGGATCCCGGGGAGCGGAGAGATCAGTACTGGTTGGAATTTCCCGGAAAGGAGAGGCTTGAGTATCTTCTCTTAAATCCGGCAAACGGGCTGGCGGTAACGGACAGAACCTGTGAGTTGAAGCTGAAAGACGGCTTTTATCCCATTGAGAAGCATCTGTTTGACCGGGACGCTCTGGTGTTTGAGCGGGGGCAGATCGCTGTAGTGCGGATTGACCGCCCGGATAAAACGCCCTGTGTGACCCTGCGCTGCGGGGGATTTCCCTTTGTGGGCATCTGGTCCAAGCCGGAGGGAGCTTTTGTCTGCCTGGAACCCTGGATGGGAAGAACCGACGACGACGGTTTCGACGGGGAACTCTCGGAAAAGACCGGTGTGGAATCCCTGAAGGCAAGGGAAAATCGGATGTACACCTATGGCATTGAGTTTCATGGATAGAAAAACGGCAGCCCAGATGTCTCTTTCTGAGACTGTGTCCGGGCTGCCGTCTTTCGCTTCATGGAAGTTCCGATGAAACAAAATAAGGGTTTTGGGGGTTATAAGGGAGTATCAAAAAGAATCCGCTTTTGTTTTACATTTCGCAGGCAAAAGCTGTATCCTTAATGATATGTCTGCATTATAAAAAATAGAACCGGCGAAAAAACATTTTTCCTGTCGATAAGGAAACGGAAAAAACAGGTAGATATTTCCCGCCGGTTGTTATATAATCGTAAGGCGGTATGGGGAAGACATCCCCGTGCCTGATAAATGAATGCACAGAATATGATGCGAAGGACACAGCGGCTTTTTATGACGCGGTGTCCGGAGCTTAATAGGGAATCCGGTGTGAATCCGGAGCAACAGCCATTACTGTATCGGAAGAAGGGGCGCCAGAGACCATTGGGCAGACAGCCTGAGAAGGGGGCGCGCCGCGGGGAGGAAGGTCCTCTATATCCCAAGTCAGGAGACCTGTCATATTCTTTTGGGACATACGCTTGGGCAGATGGAGTGGTATTACCGTGCGGTAGAGAGCGGTTTCCGATCGGGGAAGCTTTCTTTTGACGTACTTTTACATCCTCTGTTCCGGCAGGTGTCCGGGCGGAGGCTTTTTTTATGAACAATTTAAAAAACTGGATCAAGAATTTGCTGAAAAATAAAAAGACCATGCACCGGATCCTGGTGGGCGGGATTGTGGCGGTTTGTCTGGTTGGGATGGCGGCTGCGGGGTATTTGATGGAAAATGTGCCGGGGGCTTTCGATGCCGCACAGACAGAGAGCATCGAAGATGCGAAAGAGAAGGATGGCGGGAAAGCAAGGCAGGCAGACAGCCTGGAGCAGGAGACGGAGGCAGGAGCGGCATCCGGCGCCGGGACGGAAGTGACAGCAGACGGAAATGAAACCCGGAGTGTCTTCGACGCGGACACTTCCTCGGAAAACGGTCTCGGGGAAACCTCCGATTCGAATCAGGGAAGCAATGACGCGCAGAGTACCGGCGCCAGCCAGGGACAGGCCGGAGAAGCGAATGTTTCCGGTCAGAACGGTTCCGATAGTCAAAGTTCCTCCGGAGATCAGCCACAGTCACAGAATTTTTCAGATTCCGAAGGACAGAGTCAGGGAACCCAGGAGCCCGCAGAGATTTCCTGCACCATCTCGATCCGATGCGATTCCATCAGCGGAAACGGCATTCTGACCGCCAACGGCCATCCCGAGCTGGAGAGTTACGCGGCGAATCCGGTCATTCTGGGAAACACCGCGGTAAAGGTAAAGAAGGGAGCCAACGTCTACGAGGTCCTTTTACAGGCATGCCAAAGCGCAGGCATCCATCTGGAGAGCAGTTACACGCCTGCCTATGGCAGTTACTATGTACAGGGTATCAACCATCTCTACGAGTGGCAGGCGGGCCCCGGCAGCGGTTGGATTTTTACGGTAAACGGCCAGTCTGTCAGCGTGGGTGCGTCCTCTTATCAGCTCTCGGAAGGGGACGTGATTGTCTGGGAGTATGTGCGCAGGTAGTATGCGTGAGAATGTTGGAGGCGGGGCGTACAGGCCCTGAGAGCGGTACATGAGACAGAAGAGAAGAGAGATAGATAAATGCCATCCCCTGGTACCCTTTGCGTACGTCCTTTCTGTGATGGTTGCGGCGATGTTTACGGTACATCCTGTGCTGGTGGCGGCACAGTTTATCGCGGTTAGTTTCTGGACGGCGCAGTTTCAGGGATGGCGGGCTTACCGAAAAAAGATTCCCTGGATGCTGGGGGTAACCGCAGTCACGACGGTGGGAAATATGATCCTTTCCCATGACGGGGAGATGGTTCTATGGTACGCCCTGGACAATGCCATCACTGTGGAGGCGATGCTCTACGGGATGACAATGGGAATGGTGCTGGTTACCGTGCTCCTGTGGATTTCCGTGGCAGGAAACGTGCTGACCATGGACAAAATTCTGGCCATCTCCGGCAGAATTTTCCCATCCCTGACACTGACGATTTCCACCATGCTGCGGTATCTGCCGCTCTTGAAGCGCCGTTACCGCGTCATCCGCCAGGCTCAGAATGCCATGGGCCGCGGTATCGCCGGATCAGGCGTGAGCCTCTTTGGAAAGATTCGCCAGCGGACAAAGGAATTTTCCATTCTAATCAGCTGGTCGCTGGAGAATGCCATTGATACGGCGGATTCTATGGAGTCCAGAGGCTATGGAAGCAGAAAACGGACCAGCTTTGTGATCTACCGCTTTACGGGACGGGACGGGCTGCGTCTGGCGGTCATTTTTCCCCTGGGGACGGCTGCCCTTATGGCTGTGCTTCTGCCGGGGATGAAGGCTTATTATTATCCGACGCTCTGGCTGCCCCCTCTGTCCTGGCAGAGCGCGGTCTGCTATGGCGCGTATTTGGGACTTTTGCTTTATCCGGCAGCAGCTTTTTGGACGCCGACGTTATCGAGGCGCAAGGAGGAAAAAAATGGACATCCTGACTCTTGAAAATGTGAGTTTTACCTACGCTCTGGGGGAGAGGGCGGCGCTGGAGGAAATTAATCTTTCCTTTGCGGAGAGCGGTTTTTATCTGATCTGCGGTCCTTCCGGCAGCGGCAAGAGTACGTTGCTTCGGATGATGAAGAAGAATCTGATTCCCGGCGGAGATCTTTCCGGGAGCGTGACATATATGGGAACGGAGATTTCCGAGATGGACAATCTTGTCTGCGCTGCCGAGGTCGGTTTCGTGCAGCAGAATCCGGCGGAGGCAATTGTGACGGATGTGGTCTGGCACGAGTTGGCGTTCGGCCTGGAAAATCTCGGCCTGCCAAATGATGTGATGAGGCGGAGAGTGGCGGAGATGGCGGCTTTTTTCGGTATGGAGAGCTGGTTTGACCGTCCGACGGCGGAACTGTCCGGGGGACAGCAGCAGATGCTGAACCTGGCCTCCGTCATGGTTATGCAGCCGAAGGTTTTGCTTCTGGATGAACCCACCAGCCAGCTGGATCCCCTGGCGGCCGGGGAGTTTCTTCAGATGCTTTCCCGCGTCAACCGGGAACTGGGGATCACCGTTATTCTCACGGATCACCGATTGGAAGAGCTCTTTGCCATGGCGGATAAGATCTGTGTGCTGGAAAAGGGCCGGGTATGCGTTTTTGATGAGCCCCGGCAGGTGGCCAAATGGTATCTGCGGCGTTCGGCGGGGACGGGGGAACCGGTGTTTGAGGGGCTTCCGGCGGCTCTGCGCATTGCCTGCGGAAGAGCGGTTTTTCAGGAGGGAATGTCCCTTCCGCTTACCGTTCGGGAGGGACGGCTGTGGATGGCAGAGCAGATGGCCCGTGAAAACGAAAATGATGGCAGACAGTGGCATGAAGACGGCTGCGGGGATGGCGGCATGCCGGAGACGCCGGTCAGGGGAGAGCATCTCTTCGGAAAACTCCCGATGCTTTCCTGCCGCCGCATCGCCTTTTCCTATGGGGAGGGGGAGCGACAGGTGCTGCGGGACGTGACCTTCTCGGTAAATGCGGGGGAGTGGTTCGGTATTTTCGGTCAGAACGGAGCCGGAAAGAGCACGCTGCTGCAGATTCTCTGCCGGAATCTCCGGCAGCAGGAGGGGGAGGTACGGCTGTTTGGAAAGCGGGCGGCGGGCAGCGGCACGGATTTCCTCGGCTATGGGAAAATGGTGCTCCTGCCCCAGGATCCGAAGGCTCTTTTTACGGAAATTACGGTAAAAGAGGAGCTGATGGAGGCTTTGGAGCAGGTTGTCGGGCCGGAGGGGACTCTGACAGAGGAAGAGAAAGCGCGGCATGCCGAAGAGATGATGGGCCGGCTGGGGATTTCTGACTGCGCGAAGAGGCATCCCTACGATTTGAGCGGCGGGCAGCAGCAGCGTCTTGCTCTGGGGAAACTGCTCTTACTGCGACCGAAGATTCTGCTTCTGGACGAGCCGACGAAAGGACTGGATCCGGAGGGAAAGGCGGCGCTGGGAGAGTTTTTGTCAGGACTTTGCGGGGAGGGGATGACGATTGTCACGGTCTCCCACGATATTGAATTCTGCAGCCGGTTTGTCCGGCGGTGCGGTATGCTCTTTCACGGGGAGATGACGGGAGTCGGGGAAATTCATGATTTCTTCCGGGGCAACTATTTCTTTACCACGGCGGCGAACCGGATCGCGAAGGCCTGGTTTCCCGCCGCGATTACCTGTGAGGAGGTGCTGGAGCAGTGGGAGGAGATGTCGTGAGGGAACAGAAAAAAATAGAAAACCCGATACAGAAAAATGAGATACAGGGGAAAGCGCGGCAGCGGCAGAGAGCAGCCCGAAAGCGGACGGGGACGGCAGCAGTCTGTATTTTTCTTTTGATACCGCTGACCATTGCCGGGGGTATCGCTGCGGGAAGCCGCTGGTATCTGCCTGTTAGTCTGTTGGTGCTGGCGGAAACCATGGCACCCTTTTTCCTGATCTATGAGAATCGGCGGCCGAAGGCCCGGGAGATCGTGATGCTGGCGCTGCTGTCGGCTCTGACGGTCATGGGAAATCTCCTGTCCTTCTCGGCGCTGCCCATTCAGGCGGGGACAGCCATGGTTATCCTCTCGGGGATTTCTTTCGGACCGGAGGCCGGCTTTCTCGTGGGAGCGCTGGCCAGATTTGTCTGTAATTTTTTTCAGGGGCAGGGGGCGTGGACGCCCTGGCAGATGTTCTGCTGGGGGCTGCTGGGCTTCCTGGCGGGGCTGGCTTTTGCGGGCGCGCGGGCGGATAAGATCAAATCCCGGAATTTTACCGTGGTGTTGGGACCGGTGGTCTGTGTGATTGCGGCGGAGATCGCCGCCTATCTGTCCTACCTGATGTTTCCGGGCGGCGACACATCTTTCTGGGGCTGGCGTCTCTATATCTTCGGGGCGGCAGGGCTTCTGGCAGGTGTGCTGCTGCAGAGGAAACGCCTTCCGGCGGACGAGATTACGCTGGGGATTTTTACTTTTCTTGCCGTGTTTATCATTTACGGGGGAATCATGAATATCAGCACACTGGTAACGGGGGCGGCCTTTACGGCGGAGGGATTTTCCTGGGAGCAGCTGAAAATCCTCTATCTGACCGGCGTGCCCTTCGACCTGCTCCACGCTTTCCGGGCGACGGTGTTTATGGTGCTTTTCGGAAATCCCATCATTCGAAAACTGGAGCGAATCAAGATCAAATATGGATTTTACAGAGTGTAAAAAGGAGAGACAGAATGAGAGAGAGAAGAGAAAACAGGATGAAAAGAACAGTTAAAACAGCCGGCGCGTGGGCGCTGGCGGCGGCGCTGGCTCTTACTGTGGCCCTTGCGCCTGCGGTGCCTCTTCAGGCGGCAGGAAACGGAAGCGGGCAGAGCTCTTATCGCGGGGGCGGCGATAATATGATGATTCTCACAGACACTCAGACGGTGGCAAATGTGCCGAAGAGCCTGGAGGAGACGGAGGTAAAGTGGACGACGCAGGTTGCGGATGATCCAAGTGACTGGACAAATGCCACCACTTCCCCGGTGGAGGTGGATGGAACTATCTATGTGTTGTCAAATGGCCGCCTGAAAGCCTTTGACGCGGCTACCGGCGAGTTGATAAAGGCAGCGTCTGACCAGAATCTGATCAACAATTATTACAACTATTATCTGATGGGGGGAAAGGTCAACGGGGAAACCATGCTTTTTGTTCAGAGCCAGAGCATTGTGGCGGCCTACAACAGCAGTCTGGAGCAGGTATGGAAGACCGACAGCAAAGATGTGGCTTATGGAAATGACGGTTACGCGCCCATGTATCTCTCCGATGGTGTGATTTACGGCCTGACCACATCCTATTCCGGCAGTTCTGCGGGAGCCTTTGCCATCGACGCGGCAAACGGCGTTTATCTCTGGCAGACGGAAGTTCCTTTTACCGCGGCCGGTCAGGGCAGCTGGGCAATGGGCGGAGGATACTCCGGTATGGTGGCCGTGGGAAATTATGTGATCTGCGGAAGTGAAGGAGGAACCGTCTATGTGTTCGCGAAGGATAGCGGGGCAATAGTCAGTCAATTGGATGCCTCGGCGGATCATATGGTAAATATCCGCGGAGCTGTCGCTTATGCGGATGGAAATCTCTGGTTTACCATGACGGACGGCAGCATCTGGCGGGTTGCCTTCTCGGAATCTGACGGCAGTCTTGGGACAGCGTCCTCGGCGAAGATCACGCCAACAGCCGCCAACTCCACGGCAACGCCGGTAATCTACAACGGAAGAGTCTATGTGGGATGTACTGACACGGACGCTTCCGGCAGTGTACAGGGAGCGGTCGCCGTGCTGGATGCTTCCACTCTCGCGTTGATCTATGAAATTCCTGTGGCAAAGCAGGATAACGCCTGGTCCAACAAGTGTACGGACGTAGCGATCGCGGCGGATACGGCTGCCGGTACGGTTTATGGCTATGCCGCTTACTATGACCAACCCGGAAGCTTTGTGGCTTTTACCGATCAGTCGGGTCAGACTGCGGCAGATTCCTATGATGTTCGCACCCTGGTTCCCGAAGGGACAGCCAACTACAGCAACGGTCAGATCCTTCTTGGTACAGAGGGAAATCTCTATTACACCAACGACAGCGGATATATGGTGTGTGTAGGAAAGAAAGCGAAAGATGGGAGCAACTCCGGAGGCGGTCAGACTGTCGGCACGAAGGCAGAGGATCTGCCTGAGACTGCGCCGAAGACCGGCGATTTGCCTGATGGTCCGTGGGCAATGCTGATTATCGCAGGCGGAATTTCCCTTGGCGGCGTTTTGCTTCAGAAACGAACGAGCCGTTAGATCAGAGGGAAGGAAAAAGTGGTATGAAAGGATAGGGGGGTACTGGAATGCGGATTGTCTCTCTCAATGTAAATGGTTTCTGTGGTCTCGCGGATAAAAGAGGATATTTTTTTAGCGGGAGAGGAAACAGCTTTGAAGAAGGTTCTGTGGAAAATGCCGGGAAAGTATGTGAGGCGATTTTAAAGGAGCATGCGGACGTGGTGTATTTCTCGGAATTTAATGTATGCTCTGTCGCGGGCCAGGAGGCTATCCGCAGAATGAAAGACGGGGGATATTCCCCCGTTTTTCCTAACAGGTGGAGTTTTGTCTCCCCGGGGTATACTTCCATTGTGATAGCTTTTGTAAAGGGAACCTGTGGCAGGGAGAAGAGCCCGGGGAACTGGCTGCAGTGGAACGAGATGCTCTTGCGGGGGTATCGCCTGATTGGGCTGCACATTACCCGGGACAGTATGTGGGAGGATATTCTGGCGGCCTATGAGCAGCATATGGAGGAAAAGGTTGTTTTCATCGGAGATTTCAACGTTTCCCATAGGGAAAGCTATGGAAAACGGAAAAAGGAAGATCTCATGAAGATGGGAGCGGCCGATGCTTTTGCCGCCTGGCACGGGGCGGAAACGGACGGGGAGGCTGGCTATACTTATGTTTATACCGGATGGGATGGCAAAAAAGGGTATACCA
>CASECT010000157.1 GCA_949286525.1 uncultured Eubacteriales bacterium
TGAAATCCGCCTCCTCGTAGGCGCTGTCAAACTGCTCAAAATAAACCTTGTCGCCCTTTCCCGCGTCGGTCCACAGGCGCTTTGCCTTCCGACCCTCATTGTTGGCGATCACACCATTGGCCGCCTCGAGAATATTTCCCGTGGAACGATAGTTCTGCTCCAGCTTGATGACCGCAGCGTCCGGAAAATGTTTTTCAAAATTGAGAATATTGTAGATGTTGGCTCCCCGGAATTTGTAGATGGACTGATCATCGTCTCCCACCACGCAGAGATTGTTCCGCCCGCCGGCCAGCAGGCGCACCAGCTCAAACTGGGCGGTATTGGTATCCTGATACTCATCCACCATCACATACCGGAATTTCTCCTGATAATAATTCAGCACCTCCGGGTCAAGCTTCAAAAGCTCTACCGTGTTCATAATCAGGTCGTCAAAATCCATGACGTTGTTTTGCTTGAGCCTCGCCTGATACTCCCGATATACCTGGGCGGTCTTGGTCTTGCGGAAATCTCCCATGGCCTGATTGGCAAATTCCTGATCGGAAATCAGCTCATTTTTCGCAGCGGAGATCTCGTTCAGGAACGTCCGCTCCTTGTACATCTTCGTATCGATCTCCAGGCGCTTACAGATTTCCTTCATAAGGGTCTTCTGATCGTCCGAGTCATAGATCGTAAAATTGGTCGCATAACCCAGTCGGTCCGCGAACCGCCGCAGAATCCGTACACAGGAGGAGTGAAAGGTCGCCACCCAGATGCTCTCGGCTCCGTAATCAATCATGTCGTCGATCCGCTGACGCATCTCTCCCGCCGCCTTGTTGGTAAAAGTAATGGCCATGATATGCCAGGGGGTCACCCCTTTTTCCTGAATCAGATAGGCAACCCGATGGGTCAGTACCCGGGTTTTCCCGCTGCCGGCTCCCGCCAGAATCAACACCGGTCCCTCGGTGGTAAACACGCCCTGTCTCTGCTGCTCGTTTAGGGTATCATATATGCTCATGTCTGTTTCTCCTCATCCGCGTCGCATTATCGTTCATTTCCCGAAAATCCCCAACAGGGGACACGAGGGCATTATACCACAGATAAGTCGCGCAATCCAGCAGAAAAGAGAACGTCTGTGCGGACGGTTTCCTTCGGCGCCGGTTCACAAACCGATACATCCCACGCCTAACCTTCTTCTGTCAGCACTGCCTGCACAATATAGCGATAGTCATCATTTCCGATACAGGTTTCCAGCGTGATGATCCGATCCTCCGGTGTAACCGGCACATCCCGGTTGATATTACAGATAGAAGTGTCCTGGTTCAGAACCTCGTCGAGATAATCCGCAAAAACTTCCGGATCAGTAAAATCGTCAAAAGCTTCGAGGATCAGCCGATTGTCGTAACGGTAGGCCGCAAAAACCTGATATGCCAGCTTCTTCTCCGGCGTCCTGATATAGATCATGGGATGTGAGACAAAGAATTCCGCGTCCTGATAATCATGCAACGCCCGGAACATAGAGCCGTCCCTCATATTGTGGCCGTAAATAACCGTATTCGGATCGGTAAAATCACGGTTGTTTCTCCTTTGCGTATAAATGCAGGCCGGTTTGCCCCTGCTGCCATCCAGATTATGATTGAGATAATAGTCCTCCTCATCCTTGCTGCTCTGAAGAATCGGATAATTAATCTCTGTCCCCGGAATATAGATCCAGGCATAAATATCCCGATTGATCTCCCGAAGAGCGGCAAAATCTACCGACTCTATCCCCGTTTCTTCTGAGACCGCCGCCTGGTCCTGGGCCTTTTCCGTCAACTGTCTCTGCCGCATCCGCTGAACACCCAAAAGTACAAGAAGGACCGCGCATATCATCGCTATCACAATACAGATATAGAAAATAGCTCTTTTTTTCCTCATAGGATAACCGTCTTACCTCTTTTTCTCATAAAAAATTTCCAGCATCATTTCCCGCAGCTTCTCTTCCTCAGGCAGATACTGGTCATAGCGTCCCATATGAACCTCTATCCCCGGAATCTGGATTCTCTCGATCCCGGACAGATCCGCAGACAAAGCTGTCACGGCAAGCCGCGGCATTGCTGTAAATGGAATATCTGTATAGTAATAGAGATTAAGTTCTCTCAAAAGTCCCGGAATCTCCCAGGGCCGTGACTTGATTGTTTCTTTCAGCGCCGACGCAAAAGCTGTCAAAAAATCCTGCTGCCGGTTCATCCGATCCGGATTCGTGTACAGATGCTCCACATCCCGGTAATGGATAAAACGATAGGCCGCCTCCCCGTCCATATGCACGGTACTGCCTGCGTCATAATGGATAAAATCTGCCCAATTCTCATCCGGAATACTGTAGTTGTTACTCATGGCAATATCCACACCGCCCACAGCATCTACCAGCTTTGTGACGGCTCCCATACTGACCGCGCAGGTATAGTCGATCGGCGCATCCGCCAGAAGATTTTTAACCGCATCCGCAGTCAACGCGCATCCCTCCTCCGGTGTCGTTCCGTAAGCGTACTGAAGACAGATCTGTTCGTATACCTTCCTCGTGCTCCCGTCACTGTAATGCTCCTCCACATCCGCCATCGTCTCCCTGGGAATGGTAATGACCTGAATCTGATCTGCCCCATGATCCGCGACAATAAGCCAGATCATATCCGACTGCCCATTGTCAGCCGGCAGGCCAGATTCATTTTCCAGCGTCTTTCTCTTGTCGATGCCCAACAGCAGGATCGTCGTGATATCCTCTCTCCGCTCATAGACCTTACCGCCGACAATCATCGTTCTGCTGCTGTCGGATGAAAAGGGAAAAAAAATCAGAACTGCGACCATCAGCGCGATTGCCGCAATTGTCAGTCCCGCCAAAAGCCCCTTCCTCCGGTCGATTCCTTTCCCCCTGACCTTTTCCGCCGGCAGGCCCGTCTGTTTTTCCATCCGCGCTCTTCGAAGACAGTTTTTTTGTTGAATTTTCTTTTGTCTCCCTCTATAATCCCGCAGTCGCATGATATTTGTCCTATCGCCGTTTCCTGAAAGAGAGCCTGCTTTTGCAGGCGCTCTGAATTTCAATATCTATACTTTGCCTCTCCGATCAGAACTTGCCGTGTCTCTATGCTTCCTTTTTTCGGGTAAAAAACGCTCCGCACACTGCGGCAGCCCCCGCCAAAAGGATAATCTGTCCCAGATTACTGTCCCCGGTCTTCGGCGCGGTTGTCTGCGTCTGCGCAGTTCCGGCTCCTGTTGTCGTTCCATTTGCCGTACCGCCATTCTGGAGTCCCGCTCCGTTATCCCCGGATCCGTTGCCACCCTGTCCTCCGTTTCCGCCATTTCCCGCGGGAGGCTCAGACGTCAATGTCTGTACCGGATCGTAGGTAGTTTCAAGGATGGTAAAGTTCTCATCGTCTGCCACATCTTCTGTTTCCGTATACAAAACGCTCAGGAGAACAGGCGAATAGGATTCAAACGCAAAAGTCACGTTTCCGTTTTCATCAATTACGGCAAAATCATCCATAACCTCCCACTCGTTGGTTTTCACATTATAGTGAGATACGGAAACCAGATAGTTGACAAAATCTGAAACCATAAAATCCCCCTGGTCATTCAGGTGCACCGTAACCTGTCCGCTCTCCACTCCCTGTACGTCAAAAGCAAAGAAATATCCCGCATAGGGTCTGACAGTGTGGGTGCCCGTATACTCCTGCCCGGTCACAGGATCAGTATAGGTGTAAGTGTAAGAATATGTGTATTCCGCCAGGCGTTCGTGCTCGCCGTCAATACGGTCAAGAATTTCCCGCTGCATATCCTCGTCAGCAATCTCCTCCAGATATCCGCCCCCCGCGGCAATTTCCGCGTTACTGTACACCCGCTCTGTAAAAGTTGGATCCCCGCCGGCCTCCGGACTCCCATTCGGGGCTTCCGGGCTGTCATTGACAGCGGCAAATGCCGTCGTACTCATACCAAGGCACAATACCGCCGCCATAATCAGCGCAAAAAACTTCCTTTTCATACTCAGTTTTCTCCTTTTCCCTCATTTTCTCTGATTATTGGCAAATATATAAATACCTACGTCTATTATAGCAATACTTCCGGCGCTTGTAAACAAAGAGTGTTTTCGCTTTATCGAAATATCTCAGGTTTCCGAATAGAAAATAATGCCATTGCAATACTGTATAGTTAGAAAATCTATCATATCAATACTCTTGTATTTTGCAAATCATTCGATTTAACGTAAACTTCAAAATAACAATGAGAAATATACTAATACTAGAAAGAGAGACTATCATGTTAGGCGAACAGATCAGAAAACTTCGACTGGCCAGAAATATCAGTCAGGTTCAGTTGGCTCAAAAATTGGA
>CASECT010000158.1 GCA_949286525.1 uncultured Eubacteriales bacterium
CTGTAGTACACCGTCTCCGGGCCGGAGCTGATGACCAGATCCACGCGCGTTCCCTGATCTACGGTAGTACCCGATCCGACACTCTGGCGGATAACTTTGCCTTCCGCCACACTGCTGCTGTGCTCCGTAGTCACATTTCCCACGCTCAATCCCGCTGACTGCAGCTTGCTGGAAGCAGTGGCCTGGTCATCGCCGGTCACGTTCGGCACAGTGGCGGTCGGTTTACCCTGGCTTACCACGATCGTGATGGTATCGCCCTCCTTGCCCTGGCCGGTGGGGTTCTGGGAAATGACTCTGCCCCGGGCCACATCGTTGCTGTACTCATAGTTCCTCGAATAGGAAAATCCCGCGTCCTGCAGCGTAGAAATGGCCTCGTCTTCCTCCTGACCTACGACATTTGGAATATCAATCTCGCCCGGGCCGCTGCTTACGATAACCTCGATGGTCGTGTTCACATCTACCATATCGCCCTCGTCCACATCCTGCTCGATGATCTGCCCTTCCGGATAATCCTCGGAGGAGGCGGTGCCCGCAACCGTAAGGCCCAGATTCATATCACTCAGCTCTTCTCTCGCCTCGTCTTCCGTCATGCCGAGAAGATCAATCATCTCCACCTGCTCGACCTCTTCCTCCTGATTCTCGTTGTTGCCGCCGCCGAAACGGAACCAGCCCATAAAGCTTCCCACCAGGTAGACAACCAGCGCGATGATGATGACCGCAGCGGCGATTCCCATGATCGTGATCGCCTTCTCCAGCTTCGGATTGACGGGACCGCCGTCCTCATCCTCCTCGTCATCCTCATCTTCCTCGTCGTCCTCTGCAAGTTCCTCGTCATCCCCGTCAGCCAGCTCCTGGCGGATCTGCTCCTGCTCCTCGGGAGAGACGATCCTGGTCTTCTCCGCCTCATCAGCGTCGATCATCGTCACAAAATCTTCATTCGGGCTTACCAGCGCCTTCTTCAGATCCATCAGAAGATCCTCGATGGTAGCGTATCTGCGATCGGGATTTTTCATAGTAGCCTTCAGGATAATCTTTTCCAGGCTGATAGGCAGATCCGCCGCGTAAGCGCTGGGCGCCACCATCTCTTCCTGCAGATGCTGGATTGCCACAGCCACCGTGGAATCCCCGTCGAAAGGCACCCGGCCGGTAACCATTTCATACATGACAATACCCAGGGAATAGATATCGCTCCTGCCGTCCACATAGCCGTTTCTGGCCTGTTCCGGGGAAGCGTAGTGAACCGATCCCATCACGTCCGCGTGGATCGTG
This sequence comes from uncultured Eubacteriales bacterium, assembly GCA_949286525.1. GTDB lineage: Bacteria > Bacillota > Clostridia > Lachnospirales > Lachnospiraceae > Pullilachnospira_A. The sequence goes on from CASECT010000158.1 coordinate 1,270, forward strand.
TTGGAGGAGGCTGCTCTGGCAATGCCAAAATCCGTTACCTTTACTTTTCCTTCTGTGGAAATAATGATGTTCTGAGGTTTGATATCCCGATGGATGATATTCTTGTTGTGGGCCGCCTCGATGCCCCGCCCCACCTGGATGGCGATGCTGATAGCTTCCTTGAAATTCAGCCTGCCCTTCTTCTCGATATAGGTCTTGAGGGTAATGCCCTCCACATACTCCATCACGATATAGTACATGCCGTTCTCGCTGCCCACATCATAGATATTGACAATGTTGGGATGCTCCAGGCGGGCCGCTGACTGGGCCTCCGAACGGAATTTCGTCACAAAGGTCACATCCTCGGCAAATTCCGCCTTCAGTACCTTTACCGCAACCTCCCGATCCAGAATATGATCCTTCGCCTTGTAGACGTCCGACATACCGCCGGCGCCGACTTTATCGAGAATTTCATATCGATCCGCTATAAATGTTCCTTTTGCTAACATGCTTTCACCTCGCTGGAAAATGGTTCTACTACAATCACTGTGATATTATCCCTGCCACCCTTCTGGTTGGCCGCCCGCACCAGGCTCTCCGCCCGCTGCCTGCTGCTTCCCTCTGCGAGAAGCAGCTCTCTGATCCTGTCATCCTCCACCATATTGCTCAGTCCGTCCGAGCACAGCAGGATAATTTCGTCGCCAAACAGGGACACATCAAAGAAATCGATATCCACCTTATCTTCTGCCCCCACTGCCCTGGTAATCATATGTTTCTTCGGATGATGATATGCCATCTCCTGGGACATGCTGCCGGTGCGCACCATCTCCTCCACAAGAGAGTGATCCAGCGTTATCTGCCTCAGTTGTCCGTCATGCAGCACATATAGCCGGCTGTCTCCCACATTGGCCACCAGGAGTTCCTCATTCACGATAGTCGCCGCCACAAAGGTAGTCCCCATCCCGGATTTCTCTTCCTGCTGACTGGCCTCGGAATACAGCATGTCATTTGCAGTTGTAATCGCTGTCCGCAGAACTTCCACAGGCTCCGTTCCCGGGCTCTTTTCCACGCTCTCCCGCACCAGCTCAATGGCTCTTTTGGAAGCGTAGTCCCCGGCGTTATGCCCGCCCATGCCGTCTGCAACCAGGAAGAGGTTCGGAAGCGGCCCGATGGCAGACGTACTTCCGTACACGTTATCCTGATTCTGACTGCGCATGCGTCCCACGTCTGTAATGGCATGAAACTTCATTGGCTTTTTTACCTTTCCTTGTATCTCCTTCGCAGTTGTCCGCAGGCGCCGTCGATATCAGCGCCCAATTCTCTTCTTATAGTAACATTTATTCCATTTTTTTCAAGAATATTTTGAAAACGATGCACCGACGCCGGCCTGGAAGCCGCGTAACTGCGCTCTTTGATGGGGTTTACCGGAATCAGATTCACATGCCCGCGCATACCCGCAAGAAGATGCGCCAGCTCCAGCGCCTGCTCCGGCGCGTCGTTGACGCCCTCTACCAGACTGTACTCAAAGGTAACCCTGCGCCCGGTCTTCTCAAAATAGAAAGCGCAGGCCTCCAGCACCTGGGAAATGTCGTAGGCACTGGCGATGGGCATCAGTTCCAGCCGTTTCTCCTGGTTGGAGGCGTGAAGGGACAGAGCCAGGGTAATCTGCAGTTTCTCCTCCGCCAGCTGGCGGATCCTCGGCACAATCCCGCAGGTGGAGACCGTCACGTTTCTCTGGCTGATATGGCAGCCGTGCTCGTCCGTCAGCATACGGATGAAGGTCAGAAGATTGTCATAATTGTCCAGCGGTTCCCCGGTTCCCATGACCACCACGTTGGAGACCCGCTCTCCGATATCCCGCTCAATCCGATAAATCTGATCCAGCATCTCCGACGGGGCCAGATTCCGCTCCAACCCGTCCAGGGTGGAGGCGCAGAACCGGCATCCCATACGGCATCCCACCTGGGAGGAAATGCAGACACTGTTGCCGTGGTGGTAACGCATCAGAACGCTCTCCACCATGTTCCCGTCCGCCAGGGCGAACAGATACTTTCTCGTGCCGTCCTGCCTGGAAATCTGGCAGTCCACCTGCCGCAGACAGGTGTAGTCCGTCTCCTCATCCAACTGCCGGCGCAGGCTTTTGGGCAAATTCGTCATCTCCCCGTAGGAGGCCGCCTTATGTACATGCATCCACTCATAGAGCTGTTTCGCCCGGAATTTTTTCTCGCCCAGCCCTGTAATATATTCCTCCACCGCCGCAAAGGGCAGGGATTTGATATCGGTTTTCTTCCCGTCCATCGCTGTCATATCCCCCCCGCCTTTCTCCGGATCAAAGGCCGGCCTTTCCAAAGTGTCAGGCTGAGATTTTCCCGTCTCTCTGACCTGCCCGCGGCGGAGCACCGCGTAAAAAAAACCGTCACAGACGCCCGCCTGCGGCAGAATCTGCTCCATCTTACCCCGGGAAAATTCCGGATGTCTCTCCAGAAAATCCTCCACATTCTCCTGATTTTCCCTTGGGGAAATCGTGCAGGTGGAGTACAGCAGCCTTCCGCCAGGCTTCACATAGGCGCAGACCACATCCAGAATCTG
>CASECT010000159.1 GCA_949286525.1 uncultured Eubacteriales bacterium
CAACACCAGCGGCAGCCACAAGCTGAATTCCGCCATCGCCCAGGCCTACTACGCGAAACAGCAGGGCTTAAAGGGCGTGACCACCGAGACCGGCGCCGGCCAGTGGGGTACGGCCCTGTCCATGGCATGTTCCTACTTTGATCTGGACTGCAAGGTCTTCATGGTAAAAGTCTCTTACGAGCAGAAGCCCTTCCGCCGGGAAGTCATGCGCACTTACGGAGCCAGCGTAACCCCTTCCCCGTCAGAGACTACGGAAGTAGGCCGGAAAATCCTCGCGAAACATCCCGGCACCGGCGGAAGCCTTGGCTGCGCCATCTCCGAGGCTGTGGAAGTCGCCACACACACGCCGGGTTACCGCTATGTACTGGGCAGCGTCTTAAACCAGGTGCTGCTTCATCAGTCCATCATCGGCGTGGAAACCAAAATCGCCATGGACAAGTACGGCATCAAACCCGACATCATCATCGGCTGCGCCGGCGGCGGTTCCAACCTGGGCGGGCTGATCTCCCCCTTCATGGGCGAAAAGCTCCGGGGCGAAGCGGATTATCAGTTCATCGCCGTGGAACCGGCTTCCTGCCCCACACTGACCAGAGGCCGCTACGTCTACGATTACTGTGACACAGGTATGGTTTGCCCTCTGGCCAAGATGTACACTCTTGGCAGCGGCTTCATCCCCTCCGCCAACCATGCGGGAGGGCTTCGCTATCACGGCATGAATTCCGTGCTCTCCGAACTCTACGACGAGGGGCTCATGGAGGCCAGGGCTGTAGAACAGACTTCTGTCTTCGCGGCCGCGGAACAGTTTGCCCGGGTGGAGGGCATCCTTCCCGCTCCCGAGAGCAGCCATGCCATTAAGGTAGCCATCGATGAAGCGATGAAATGCAAAGAGACCGGCGAAGAGAAGACCATCCTCTTCGGGCTGACCGGAACCGGCTATTTCGACATGGTCGCTTACCAGAAATACAACGACGGGGAGATGAGCGATTACATCCCCTCCGACGAAGATCTGGCACAGGGTTTCGCGGGACTTCCGAAGGCAGACTGACACAAGAACAGACGGAATCCATATCGCTGTGTATCGCGCCAGACCGCGCGTTTTCGCGAAGGGCACGGCGGGCCGGACGGAGGAAAAATTCCTTCATCCGGCCCGCTTTCCGCGTCTCTCTTCCCCAAATCCGGCCTTCGCCCGCAATCTCTTACTCAAACTCATCGCCCTTCAGATTTGCCAGATCCACGCCCTTTGTCTCCTTCACTTTAATCCAGAGGATCAGCAGGCCGATGCCCAGGCCAATCGTGGAATAAATCAGGCACAGAGGCCCGATCATCGTATCCCCTACCATGTTCATCAACACGAAGAAAATAACAAATACCGGCAGCGCGATAATGCCAAGGATAATGGGACCTGCCGCGCCTACGGAAGCCCTGACCGTCGTCGGTGTGGATTCCGTGGCAATCAAACCGACAATATCGCCGGAGGCCCAGTAACTCCCAACCGCGGCTCCCGCGAGAAATCCCACCAGATAGGGATTCCAGAACTGATTTGCCCCAATATAAAAAATCAGAAAACTGATCATGGAAACCGCGCTCATCAGAATCGCGGTCGGTTTCCGTCCCCAGGCATCCGAGAAAAATCCCTGCACCGCCTGGAAGAGCGCGCTTCCTATAGGAAACAGCATCAAAGCCATGGACACATACGCGTTCGCTTCCAGTTTCGCCGTCTCCAGATCCATGCCCGAAGACACGAAATGCTGAGCGAACCCGTGGGTCATGGTGGATTCATAATACATCGTAATAACCATGCCGCAGATGGTAAAACCGTTGGCGATTCCGATCCAGAGTCTCTGTTTATGGGAAAGAATATATTTCAATCCTTCCACCACGCCGATTTTCTCTCCCGTTACCTGCTTTTTCTCCTTCGCCGCCTCCCGCTCTTCGTCCGTCATCTTCAGCTGGCGGATCCTGCTCTCCATAAACGCGTCGGACTCGCGGATCAGAAACAGCGCGGCGATCGCCACCGCAAGGGCAATGATCGACGGCACGCGATATACCATACGCCACTCGGACAGGTCCGTTCCCGGTATAAACGCGCTCCGCAGCAGCGGAATGATCATCATTCCCAATGTGGCCACCGCCTTTACTACCGAATAAATTTTTGCCCGGTGCTGTGCCGGCGTGCTCTCATAAATATAAACCGCCTGCATGTCATGCGGAATAAAAAAGGAAACCAGGCAGGTTCCCAAAATATACACCGGGATGTTGGTGGCAACGGAGATCAGCATGGTCGCCACGCCCATGCCCAGCGTATTGATCACAAGGAAAATCTTTCTTCCGTAACGGTCTGACAGCGGATTGTAAAGAAACATCGCCACAACGGTAAAGGGCAGCGCCGCCATACCAAAAGTACTCATGCGCGCAACCGCGAATTCCGCTCCCACCACCGGCGCGAAAACCTGATTCGCGATCACAGACTGCATCTGCGTACCGATCTGGGACGTCACTTCATCCGCGATGTAGATAACGCTGATGATCAGCATGAAATACGCCATGTACCCGGCCGGTTTGGATTTTGTCTGCTCCCTCTCCAGCCTCGCCAGCTGCCTGGCCTCCTTTTCCCTCTTTTTCGCCGCCTTTTCGGGCGAGATTACCTTCTCCTTTCCCATCGTATTACCCCCTTTCGCGGCGCCGTTCGTCGGATGCGCCGGCTCCGTCTTTTATATTTATCATTATAAAAGAAATATCTTTGAAATACAACCGGATACCGCGCAAAAAAGCGGTCTTTCCCAAAAGGGGAAAGACCGCTCTTCCGTCGCTGCTCCGAACGCGTCCGCTATATACTACTCCACATTCCGGTTGTGCTCTTCCAGATATGTTCTCATCTCCGCACGAACTTCATTGTCAATCGGATAGAAACGATAAATCACAAACGCGATGATACCCAAAATACAGGGAACCAGTCCCATAACCACGATGAACCAGTTCAGCATCGTGGGGATATTAGCGATGTCGCCCGCGTAATCTCCGGTTACGGAATCTACATTGTAGCCGATCGCGATCAGAATCGCTCCAACCAGAGCCGAGGACAGCGCCGTCTGGGCTTTCTCCAGGAATTTGCTGACCACGCCGGATAACGCGGAACGATCCTTTCCTGTCTTATAGATGGTGTAGTCCATAATTTCCATCTCAACCGTAGACTGGGGAACGAAATCCACGCCGATAGCCAAAGCCATGATAAACATGCCAAGGAAAAACAGCCAGGGCATATTCTGAAGAACTCCAAGGATCTGGGCTACGAACAGCACGCCCCCGCCGATGGCCTGCAGCAGCAGATTCAGCCTGGTCAGACGAATCGGGGATTTCAACAGTTTCATTAACGGAGTGGCGATAAAAGTACCGAAAAGCAGCGGAAGAAGCATCATCATGGACACAATCAGGGAATAGGTTCCCAACAGCGCCATGTCTACCTCTCCGGTGGAAAGGTCGGTACAGAATCCCCACTTGACATAGTAGGTCGGCGTGGCAAACAGCAGCGTCCAGATAAAGCCGGCGAAAATATTCTTGCAGAAATGCACCACCATGGCCTTATTGACCTTGAAAAGTTCAAAGAAGTCCCGGATTCTGACCTTCTCCTCCTCATCCTGCTGCACCACATGCTTCTCTTTTACCATCAGCCATCCGATCACGGAAATCAGCGCCGCGATCAGGGAAGCTGCTGTCGCGACCAGCGCGTAGGATTTCTTGTAGCTTCCGGTAAAAGAATTGACTGTGACGATTACCATCATCATGGCGGATCCCAGCATACCGATGACCATAACCCAGAGTCTCGGGCCGATAACCAGCTTGGAACGCTCGTTCACATCGTCGGTCATGGTACGGTACAGAAGATTTCCATTGTTGAAGGATGTGCCGATATCATACACCAGGTAGAAAAAGATGACCCACACGGTAACCAGCACCGGGTTCGCGGCGACGCCGTCGGGCATGATGTACAAAAAGATAGTTCCCGCGGCGGTCATAATAATGCTGATCATGAAAAACGGCTTGTACTTGCCGTGCTTTCCGACTTTTCCGCTGTCCATAATAAATCCCTGGATCGGATCGTCCACAGCGTCAAAAAGTCTCGCCACCAGAAGCAGGATCGTCGCCAGTGACGCGCCCCAAGCTCCCAGGCCGGCGTAATCCGTCATGTACTGCATAAACATCGTAGACATAAAAATCGCGGCTACGCCGCCCATGGTGGAGAGGGCGGTCACGCCGACGCATTCCTTCGCGCCCACCGCCTCCGGATTTTTCACTTTGTTTTTCCTCATCTCGATAACCCTCCCTTATGTAAAAGTTCCTGTCCATTATATAAAAACAGACAGGAACTCAATATCTCTTTTCTCTTAATTATATCAAAATTCTCTTTTTTGTCTTTTCATTTTCACATAGCGTCGGAAGAGGAAAAATCAGCCGCTTTATATTTCTTCCGGTATTCCACAGGCGTCATCCCATAGGCCGCGCGGAAAGCCGCGCCCATGCTGCTGGAAGATGTAAAGGAAAAATAGTCCGCGATCTCCCCGACGCTGAAATCGGAATATTTTAACTGGTTGGCCGCCGCATGCAGCTTTTCTTGGACAATATACTTTTTGATACCGGTTCCGGTTGTCTTCTGAAACTTTGCCGCCAGATAAGAATAGCTGATCCGCAGTTCCTCCGCCATGCGGTTCACAGAAATCTTCTCCGTCAGATGCATGGCAATATAATCCTTGCATCGCTCCACATCCGCGTCCCGTTTTTCCCCCGCCCGCGTCTCCCTTACCATACCGGAAAAACTTTCCTGAACCGTGTCGGCCAGTTTCAGTATCTCCGTCAGGCGATCGCACGAAGCCAGCTTTCTGAAAAAAAGATCCGACAGCCCATAAGCCCGAACCGGCGACACGCCGCCCGCAATCGCCGCTCTGGCCGCCAGGGTAATCTCCGCGGCGATCGTATACTCTACCTGTTTCAGCGCGTTACCCTCCGCCAGGATCCCCACACGATCCATAACCTCCGATGCTTTTTCCCGCCGCAGCCACTCGTCAGAAAAACTTTTTCCCTCCTGAATACTCTGATACCATTCCTGCTCAAAACGGTAAGGGAGATGCTCACGCTCGCCCTCTCCCATCCGCAATTTCCCCCTGCCAGCGTCATGACTCAAATCCTGCCAGCTCTCCGCCTGTCCATACAGGTCTCTTTCGTCAAATACTTTTCCGGTCACTGTCAGATATACAATGGAAACCATGGGAATCGACTTCATAACGGTACATTCCCGGATCGGAAAATCCTTCCGCCGGATCTTCCTCTGATGAAGAAATCCTCTTTCCTGGGCAAAGGGCAGCGGCTCCGAGCGCATAGGTCCCAGATAAAAAAGCATATCCTCCTGCCGGAACACCCATCCGTAGATACTGCCCTGCTTTTCAATATGGACAATCGGATGTTCCTGCCCTTGAATTTCCTTCCAAAACAGCGCCGCGTCTGACGGCAGCACCGCCTTTTCCGCCTCCGCGCAAAACTTCGGGAAGTAACGCATCTTTCCTTCCCTGTCAAAGGCATACAGAAGGGTCTGCCAGTTTTTCCATACCAGTTCTGCAAGAAAGGGCAGATACCTGTCCTCATGCTTCTCTTTTCGCATACCTGTTTACGTCCCCGCTCTCCCCGGCGCTGTGAGCCGGCTTTACTTCGCGATCTCCAGAAGATCGGAAAACTTCCTCATCCTGTACGTCGCTTTCGCGTTGGCCGCCGCGTCGCCGATGCCTGCGCTGTCAAATCCGCCGGCACAGGCCGCTTCGATCCCGGCGTCAGCGTCCTCCACTACCATACAGTCCTTCGGATCTTCCCCGATAAACTCCGCCGCCTTCAGGAAAACCTCCGGATCCGGTTTGGACCGGGTAATGTTGGTGCCGTCGCTGATGGCGTCAAAGAAATCCGAAAGGCCGATACGGGCAAGAATCGTTTTTGTATTCTTGCTGGAGGAGCCGATGGCCAGCTTGTAGCCGCGATTCCGCAATTCCCGCAGCGTATTGCGCACCTCGTCGGAAAGATCCGCCGGGCCCATCTGTTCCAGCAGCGCGCGGTAGGTATCGTTCTTCTCCTCCGCCATCCGCGCTTTCTCCTCATCTGTATAAGCCCGGTCAGCCTTCTCCAGAATAATGTCCAGACTGTCCATGCGGCTGACGCCCCGCAGACGCTTATTATCCTCCTCGTCAAAAGGAATGCCTCTCTCATCCGCCAGTTTCTTCCATGCCTGATAATGGTACCGATCCGTAAAGCAGATTACCCCGTCCAAATCAAAAATAATGCCCTTGTACATATGTTTTCTCCTCTCGCGCAATCTTTTCCCGGCGCCTGCCTTCGGCAGGATACGCGGCGGCGCTGCCTTCTTTGCTTCCGCCTCTACAGCGTTGTATCCTCATGGCCGCAGAAGGGATCCACCGGGGAAACACCCTTGAACTCGCTGCGCCCCATAAGCTTGTCAAACAGCGCGTCCAGCACCGTCTGCGTCCCGGTGTAGGCGTTTATATATGTATGCGCCATGGGAATGTCCAGCAGATGGTAGGGGTTGGCCGTGCTGATAACCACCAGCGGCATCTCTCCGGCGTACCAGGGAATATCGTTGCCAAGGCCGAACATGACCTTCCAGTTGACGCGGACCACCGTGGCGTTGGAAACCGTCTCCATATTCAGCACAATCATGCACATGTCGTACTGGCAGACAAAATCCCGGGTGTTGGCCTGAATCTCCTTCATGACCTTCAGCAGCGTAGGCGTCGGAATGCCCTTGTTCAGAAGATCCATGTTCAGATCCATCTTCCGCTTGCGCAGGGTAACCGCGAATCCCTCCTTTTCCAAACGTTCTTTGATATTGGCCGCGAAAGGCGATTTATTGGAAACATAATTCTCGATCACGTTCAGATAAACCCGTTTGGTCTTCTTGGGGCTTAAAGGCAGCAGATGCCGGTTGTCCTTTACCAGCGTAATGGCCTTATCCGCGCACTCCCTTGTCCAGTCCTTTGTCTCCTGGCTGCCTATAATTGACATGGGATCCACCGAAGGCACAATGCTTCCGTCCTGCTTTTTCTTATGGAGGTTGAGGGCCGCCTTCGTGGCCAGCACTCTGGTTACCGCCTCATCCACACGCTCCACGGAAAGCCGGCCGTCCATGATCCCCTGCTTCATATATTCCACATCCTCGTCGATGCTGCGGTTAAAGAGAATCATATCACAGCCGCAGCGGATAGATTCGGGGATGGCCACTCTTCTGGGCATGCACTGCATATACCCCACCATCAGGGTCGAATCCGTTACCACGAGACCGTTGAATCCGAGTTTTTCACGCAACAGTCCGGTCAGAAGCGTCTCAGACTGGGACGCCGGAAGGAACGCCTCCTCCTTGGAAATGTCCGGGTTGATGGCTCTGGCCATGGCCGGCTGGGCGATATGGCCAATCATCACGGAACGGGCGCCCTCATGGATCAGGTTCTGATAAATCATCCCGTAGGAATCCATCCACTCCTCCGCGCTCCTGTCATTGACGGAAACCAGCAGATGCTGATCCCTCTCGTCGCAGCCGTCTCCCGGGAAATGCTTGATGGTTGCCGCCACACCGGACTCCTCCGCTCCCTTGATGTAACCTCTGGCCATGGTCAGCACCTGGTCCTTGTCACTGCTGAAGGCCCGGATATTGGTAATCGGATTGCGGTAATTGTTGTCAATGTCCACGATGGGGGCGAATCCCCAGTTGACACCCACAGACGCCGCCTCCTGGCAGCTGATCTTTCCGAGACGATAGCCGTTAACCATATCGCCGGTGGCCGTAGCCCCCATAGGCATGGCAAAGTTGGTTCCCTCATTGATGGCGCCGCATCCACCGTTTTCCAGATTTGCCGATATCAGC
>CASECT010000160.1 GCA_949286525.1 uncultured Eubacteriales bacterium
TCTTTTCCATCTTTCTTTCGCCCCGGCCTCCTTTGCTCTCTCCTTTTCGCGTTTTCTCTCCTTTTTCTTCCGGCGGCGTTCCCGCCACTGCCCGGACAGATCTTCATCCGTCAAGATGCGGTTTTGCTCCTCCACAAAGCCAAACAGCTTCTCGTCTGTCTCTTTTACCTGCTCGTCGAAGGTATGTCCCATGATAATAATGGCACTGACGGTGTAAACCATCTGATAATTCATCGTGTTGTCCGTGGTGGACAGAAGCAGCAGATACGTCATTACCACAAAGGTATTGATGCAATCCAGAGTGCGCCCCTTTCGTCCGAAATACCCCGTCCGCACAAACGTCAGCGAGATAATCCAGAGGATAAAGCCCCAGAATCCCAGATCCACATAAAACTGCAGATAATCATTATGAATGGCATTCTCCCACAGATCGCCCACACGGGTCAGATAATAGGAGAGCCATCCCATTCCCCGCCCCATGTAGGTCGGGGAAAACTCATAGTAATCGCTGATCTGATCATAGATATCCGCGCGGGACATGGTATCCACTCCCAGATCTTCCAACAGATGGAAACCGCTGAATCGAACAAATCCGATATAGAGAACCAGACACAGGAGCGTCAGAATCCAGATGACCCGGATCCATCTCCTTACTGCTTTCTCCTTTCCCTTTCTCTGAAGGAATTTCAGAAAAAAACCCACAACAAGGGCGGCGGCGATGGACACCATGGCAATCCGCTTAAAGGCAGACACAAAACAGAAGGTGGCCAGCGCCAGAAGACAGTTAAAGAGCAGATCCTTTCTCCAGAAGAGAAGCATATAGGTCAGATAGATTCCCAGGCAGAAGGCCAGCTCATGCACTTCGGCCTGCCCGATAATCTCTCCCGTCTCTCCTGCAAAGGTAACGATCAGGCGAAACAGTTCCCTCATATATGGCCCGACTCCGTTTCGGACCATAATGGACAGAATCCAACCCACATTTGCAATCAGGATTCCCACCAGGTTATACCATATTCCTTTTTTCCCAAACATGTACAAAAACACTGCCGCTACCAGCGCCGCGAAAAGTTGGTTCATATAGATCAGATACGTCCATGCCTCACGGTACAGTTCCGTGGTGGTGGCCCGCTCCACAAACCAGATCGGCAGGGAAACCGTTACCATTACCAACATGGGAAATGCGAAGACCAGCGCGGACTTCAGCGCCACGCTGGCCCTGGCGATATTTGGCCGGATCAGGAAGCATACAAACCCCGAAAAAATGATGAGCACCACGACGATCTGACGCACCGGTATCGTATAGGGGATGGTAATGACCTGTTCCATAAAATAATACATCATCGCTGCGAGTGCGACAAAATAGACCACTGCCACCTTTTCTCTGGCTTCCGACGCAAACATGTACCTTCCCCTTTCCGTTTTATTCTTCCGGCTGTGACGTATACTTCATCTGGGCGCCGTATGCTCTGGACAGCAATCCCCGAATCCGATAAACATCATCCGTCTCCGACTCAGCCAAGCCGATTTCATACTCGATCCGGGCATCCTGCAGGATATCCCGCTTATCCACAGACACACGGAAATGCTCCAGCATATATTCCATATCGGAACGGTCTGTCTTTTCCACCACTGCGATAAAATGTGCGTTTCCATTGTACACCAGAATAGCCTTCGTCTTTCCGAACTCCGCCTTCCACTGCTCTCCAAAGAATCGTATCAGACGGTCTCCCTCGTCCCTTCCGTATTTCTGGTTGATCTCCACCTGATTGCAAATATTGACTGTAGCCAGCGCAGTTCCTTTATTCAAAAGTTTTTTGCTGTTGTTGCTCAGATACACGTCAAAGGAAGCTCGGTTCTTCAGTCCGGTCATATGATCGGTGTAGAACACATATTGAACGATATCGTCCATCCTGCCGATGAGGATTGCTCCACAACAGCAGACAATCAGAAGGAAAACTGCTGCGATTGCTGTATACAGCTTCACATTCAGGCCCTCCTCCACTGAAACCGTGGAGAGTACCGATATGTTTGAAGCTCCCACGTACTCGTTGTACTCTTCATTTGTCTCATCCACCTGCTGATATACCTCCTGCAGGGAAGCTACCAGCTCCGTGATTCCCTCTGACACTTCCTGTGCTTTCTGTCCGTAAGACGCGTTCGTCCGCTGGGTGCAGGTCTCATTCGTCGCCGCGCAGGTGCCTCCATCCGCTCCGCTGCATTGGCTGAACACGCCGATGATGTAATTGCAATACGCCGCGTCGATCAGTGCGAATTCCTTGCTCTCATTGTGATCCCGCCAACTGTAAATCAGTTTGTCATAAGTAACCGTCTGATCTCCTTCTCCGATCACTTTGCCATAGGTATCCACCAAATTCTTTTCATAAATGTCATCCAGGATATATTCGTATGTGATGTTGGTATTGCCGGATTCCCGCATCTTTTCCACATAGGCGTTGATCAATGTTACCACATCCTGTATCTTCTCCTGTTCCGAGCCGTTGGAAATCTGGTAATTGTTGATCCTCTCCCTATAATTGGAAAGCAGCAGGTTTTTATCCTTCGTTATCTGGTACTCCAAAATATCCGAATACAACTTGGAGACGTTTACCGACTGAATATAGTAAAATTCACTGGCCAGATCAGAGAAAGATTTTCCCGTGGACGTGGCCCGGTAATAGGGATCATTGGTTCCTCGATCATTCAGTGTCTCCACTGTTTCACTGATGTTATCCTCGATAATTTCCATCATCTCGATATAATCATAATTTTCATTTTCCAGATTTTGCAGAGCGTTTACGGTGGAACTGGTATTGATGTACTCCTCGGAATACTCAGCAAAATAAACATCCAACACCTCGTCCAGCACTTCCCGTGCAAAACTCTCCCCCTCATCGTACTGAGCGGTAAAAGAAATAATAAAAACGGTAGGCTCATAGGTGTATTCCTCCCCGTTTTCAATGGCAGCGTCCTTTGCCGCCTGCTCGTCCTCATCCACCACTTCCGTCACACTGAGTCTGGAAATCAGGTCATCCACAGAATAGGAGTCCTCTCCCAGAGACAGATTCTCCAATACCTTCGACATGATCGCCGATGATTTGATCTCATCCACGTTCAGCTCTGTCCCTAAAGGTGTCAGGCCTTCATCCGCTCCTTCATGATTGAACTGGATTACCGCGGAAGCCACATAGGTCTGCCTGGTAGAAAGGAAAAGATAAACACCGATAGTCAACGCGATGCAGAGCAACACGATCCACGGAAGCCATTTTTTTATGTAACGTGATATCTGAAATTCCCGCATATCCTACCTTTCCTTTCTCTCATGCCCAGCAAACTGACAGAACAGAAAATCCGCCGCCAGATAGAAAAATACAAAAAGTCCTGCTGCCAGGATAAGATATTTCGCAAAGGAACTTCCCTCCACTGTAACAGAAACACACTTGTTCATCCTGGTCTCCGAATATTCCTGTCCTGCCAGTGTCGCCTCTTTTGCAATGTTCATGATCTCCGAACTGATCGTACTGATCATATCATCTACATAAGCGTTCTGTCCGCTGCTTCCGCTGGCGCTGTATGACTGGATCACGGAACGATTGGTCTCCATTTCCTTGGAGTAATCCGCCGCCTGCTGGCTGTACTGTTCCGCCTCAATGGACAGTTGATCAATACCCACTTTTGTGCGCCCCATATAGTATTCTCCCTCGGTATCCCAGGTGGGCACCAGAACAATCCTGGTCATCTCCTCCGCGTACAGTTGGATTGCGTCCGTACGAACATTAAACCCAGCCAGAGCTTTTTGCTGTTCATAATCCATACGGGTATTGTCATATTCCAGCCTTCCGATGTATCCGGCAGCATCCTTGGAGATCCCCTGATCCAGAATATACGCTTTCAGATTGTCCTGAATCTGTACCTGTCCCACATTTTCACATTTTGCCGCCAGGGAATAGAATGTCTCCCCGTTGGACGCGGTAAAACTGGCATTGGCATCCGCCAGTCCATACATATAATTCTGGATTACAGCCACCTGGTTTGACAGATAGTCCACAATGTCCAGATAATCCAGATCCGCGAAATCCTCCTCCGGCGTGATATTGATATCCAGGGATTCAAAGTTGTCCGCATACCTCTCGATATAATATTCTTTGTAGGCGAATCCGATCAGACGCACCAGGCTTTCCGCATCTATATTCAGAGCCCGGTTTCCACGGTACGTCACGCGAAATTCCGTGGAAATATGATAATCTTCCTCCGTCTCTGTCCCTCCTTCCACCACAGGCTCCACAGTCAGGCAACTCTGCAGCCCCTTGGCGGTAATGCCCTCCACAGCGCCTTTTTCGATTACCCGCTCCAACACGTCCTCGCAGATGATCTCATTCATATTGTACCTGGTTCCGTTTGCGTTTAATCCCTGATATGCTTCCGCGTAATTCAAGGTAATTACCACACTGGCTCTCCGATTATCATACACAAAATAAAAAGCGGTAAAGACCAGTACAAAGGCCAGCGATACCATAAGCAGCCATGTCCGGATTTTGGGCAGTCTGCATACCTCTTTCTTGATTACTTCCCAGGAAAGCTGTTCCTGCTTCTGATACATTCTGATAAATGCCACTGCCCCCACGACAACAACGATCAGGACGAACAGAAGAAAAATTTTATTTGGTGACATACGCTATCTCCTTTCCCTCACAACTCCCCTTCGCCCGATGTCAGTAACGATTGACATCTACCACAACCAGTTCCGGTTGATTGTTGATCCGCAAAAGATCTCCTTTCGACATCCCGTTGCTGATGATCAACGGTCTTCCTTCCACATCATATTGGCCGGAGATCATATGATCGTTTTTCCCGAATTCCGGCAGAAACCCGTACTGATACTCATACAGGCCACCGATATAGGGAATGCGTATCTCTCCGCCATGGGTATGCCCGGCCAGAGACAGATCCGCCCAACTGTCGCCGTCCCACGTTTCAAAGATATAGGGTTCGTGGGATAAAAGCAATTTAAAATGATCGGTATTTTCATACCGGAATTCTGTATAGCTGTCCTCCGCATACTGCCAGAACGCATAAGCGTTTCCGGTCAGCACACCGTAAATGTCCACCTGGCTTCGACCGATCTGTACCGTCTCATACTGATTCCACAGCACATGCACACCAAGATCCTCCAGAGAATCCTTCAGATCATCCTCCATATCCCAGAAGCCCTCGGAACTCCGGTTGTCCTCATCACAGCCCAGCAGTTCGTCGATTTCTTCGATCGACATATCGTTGAGATCAAAGGAAGCCATAGTCTCATGGTTACCCCAGACATAATATACAGGCGCCAGATCCACCATCTGTTCACACAGATTCAGCGCCACCGTATCATCGTCGCCGGACTCGTCAATAATATCTCCGGTAAGCACAATCAAATCCGGTTTCAGTTCCTCCATTCGACTTACCAGATCTTCATTATGTTCCCCGTACGAGGAATCGTGCAGATCGGAGATCTGAATAATCCGCATATTCTCGCTGATCTTTCCGGATCCCACCTGGTAATAAGTCTCTTTAAAATCCCGGTTCTTGAGCGCATTGCCCACAACAACCACTGCCGCTGTTACCAGGCACAGGATCAAAAGTCCCGCCAACACATGGAGCGCCCCGGAAAACCTGTTCTTCTTCTCTGGAACATTTTTTCCGTATCCTCCCGGTTTCCACAGATGTCCTGAGACATCTTCCGCTTCCGACAGACGCCTGCCCCCTCCCCGTATCTTTTTCTTTCCCTGGTACAGCTCCACTTTCAGCTCATGCCCCGCAGCCCATGCGAGACACTGTGTCAGTTTATCCAGATACCTGCCTTTAAAATTTTCCAGATCCAGATTTCCGTCATATCGGATAGCCGCCCTGTCAGCGTTCAGTTCCTCCAGCGTGAAATGTTCGATCCAATTTCTCATCACACGCTCGGAAAAGACCTTACTCATCCTGCGGCAGGCGACATCCCAGATAATCTGACCTGCTGCGCCGCCTCCCGTTTTCGTGTCTTTCCTCATCCCTTAAGCCTCCTGTAGTTTCCCAAAATACCTATATAGAGTCTCTCCAGCTTCGCCACACTGGCCTCCAGTGAGAATTCTTCTGTGA
This sequence comes from uncultured Eubacteriales bacterium, assembly GCA_949286525.1. Taxonomy (GTDB): domain Bacteria; phylum Bacillota; class Clostridia; order Lachnospirales; family Lachnospiraceae; genus Pullilachnospira_A. Next base: position 6,121 of record CASECT010000160.1, read on the forward strand.
TCAAGTCATAACTCCTCCTGCTGATTTTCTGTCGCAACTCTTTATCTGAGAGCAGTCCCAAAATCGCAGTCTTCAATCCATCAATATCCCCCGGCTCCAACAGAAATCCTGTCTCGCCGTCTCGAATTACCTCCGGAATGGAAGCGATACGAGTGCTGATGTTTGGGATCCCCATGCCCATGGTTTCCAAAATGCTCATGGGCAGCCCCTCCCGATAGGAAGGAAGCACATGAACCGCGGCATCCCTCAGACATACCTCCAACTCGCCGCCGCTGATCCACCCCACATGGGCGATCATATCTTCGATGTGAAGTTCTGCGGCAAGCCGCCTCGCCTTCTGGGTTTCCCCGTCGCCGCACAGCCAAAGCTCTGTATCCAGGGGAAGTCGATCCCTTATCTGTGCCACTGCAGTCAACAGATCATAAGAACCTTTTCTCTCTCCGATCCTCCCCAACATAACAATCCTCGGTTTGTCTCCCCGGTAACAATACTGCTTATCCGTGGAAACCGCATTGTGCAATATCTCAACCTCCGCCCGGGGCGCTTTTCCCAGAAGTTTTTTCTTCAAAAAATCCGAAAGCACCAGATTCATGTCCGCTGCTTCCAGAATCTCTTTTACATATCTCTTCTGCCTGTCATTCAGGCTTGCGTAAAACTCTTCAAACTCCGCCGCGTGGTGATGCAGAACTACCGGGATCTCCAGCCGTCTGCAAAGTCTTACCAGATAAGCCTTGCGGTAAAAACTCCCCCGTTCCGCCATATGGAGATGAACCAGATCCACTTTTTTCTCAATCAACCTGACTCCCACACGCAGATAAGCCATCGCAAAGAAGAGACTCTTTGTCAGTTTATTTCCTTCCCGATGGGTAGGAATAAAACTCAGTTCCACATTTTTCCAAGCCCTGCATATCAGATAATTTTTTACTACCGTGACCATACCGCCCCTGACACTGTCCACATCCGAACAGCACATCAGCACTTGTATCTTTCTCATCCGCGTCCCTCCGTCCGCCGCTGTCCGCGGTATTTCCATATTAGACGCGCGATCTGCATATCATCGATAAAATATCTCTTAAACAGTCTTTTCGGCTCCTGCAGGAAACGATAAAACCACTCCAGGCCGTGTCTGCTCATCCACTGAGGGCACCGGCGCACATTTCCACCGAGAAAGTCGATGGTGGCCCCTGCGCACACCGAAAGTCCTGCTTCATACTTTTCACGGTTGGCGGCAATATATTTCTCCTGTTTCGGACATCCCAGACACATGACCAGAATGTCGGGATGCGCGGCCCGAATGATCGCATTCATCTTTTCAACCTCGCCCGGAGTCTCCTCAAATCCGAAGGGTGGAGCGTAGGTTCCGACAATGGAGACCCCGGGGATCTCCCTCTCCAGATTTTCTCTGGCCTTTTTCAGGACTTCCTCCTGTCCACCGGCAAAGAACAACGTCTTTCCCCTTTCAGCAGCCCTGCGGCAGAGCGCCGGCACAAAATCCGACCCGGAAATCTTCTCCTTCAACGGGCGATGAAACAGTCTGGAAATCCAGAGGATCGGCATTCCGTCAGCCACCACACAGGAAGCCTCACTTATCGCCTGTTCCAATGCAGGATCTTTTTCAATCTTCATTACCACGTCCACATTGACGAAGACGATATATCCGCCACTCTTTTTCTCTATTTCTGTAAATGCCGCCGAAAGCAACTCTTGCATATCAACATTGCTGTACCTTGCATTCATCAAGGTCACTCTCTGTAATCTTTTTTCCTCCGTCATCCACAGTCACTCCCCGAAAAAATAATCTTCCAGCATCATGCACCAGCAGTGATAGATAGGCAGATGCAGCTCCTGGGCAAACATACACTCTTTTTCCGGCACCATGACCATCAAGTCTGCCAGCTCCTTCAGCTCTCCGCCATCCTTGCCGGTCAGGCCGATTACCTGCATCCCCCTGGCCTTTGCGGCCACTGCAGCGCAGAGAATATTTTCCGAATTTCCGGAAGTAGTAATAGCCAGAAACGCATCCCCCGCTCTCCCGTATCCGTATACTTGCTGAGCGTAAACAAACGTTCCGTTCACATCGTTGGCAAAAGCTGTGTTCAGTGACGTATGGCCGTCCAACGCCATCGCCGGGAGCGCCCGCTGCAACTGCTGTGCCAGTATCTCTCCCCGCGCGCCGCCAATCTGCTGAAGTTTTCTCTTTTCTGCCTGCGGCAGATGCCGCTGCCGCGCAAGCCCCTTCATCAATTCTCCCACCATGTGCTGGGCGTCAGAACAGCTCCCGCCATTCCCGGCGATCAACAGTTTTCTCCCGGAGGAAAAACACGCCGCCATGGTCTCATATGCCCGCGCAATCTGTGTTTTACATTCCTCCAGTGCCGGATACCGTTCCAACAGATTTCCCAGCATTTCCTCTGTTTTCTTACCTGTGTACGCATCCCTCATGTCAGAATATCCATCCATGTTTTTTATATCCTCTGCTCTTGTGAAAAATCCTTACAGCAAACATTTCCGTGGCGGGCCATCCTGTTCCGAGAACCATCGGGCAAAGGAGAGCAAATCGGGAAAGGTTCCGTTCTCCCCCTGCGCTCCATAAACACCCGCCGTATGGCATCCGGCATTTTTCCCTGCCTGCATATCTGTCTTCTGATCCCCCACCATCCAGGATACCGCCAGATCGATGTGATAATCGTCTGCCGCCTGCAGCAGCATACCAGGCTTTGGTTTCCTGCAGTCACAAGCTCTCTTCAGTTCCGGAATCTCCCCGGCAAACCCGCTGTCCGGATGATGAGGACAGTAATAAATAGCGTCCACATAGGCTCCCTCCGCCCCCAGAAGCGTCTCCATCTTCCGATGGATCTCCTCCAGCTGCTCTTCTGTGACCTCCCCTCTGGCGATTACCGGCTGATTGGTAACCAGGATCACAAGAACCCCCGTCCGATTCAACAGGCGAATGGCCTCGCCAGCCCCGGGCAGCAGATGAAATTCTTCGATATCGGTAAGAAATCCTCGATACTCGTTGATCGTGCCGTCACGATCCAGAAACACTGCCCGTTGGGGGAGTGACAGGTTTTTCGCCCTTACCCGGTCCAGATGGATATCCTCCGATACGCTGCGCCAGCGTTCCGGCGTTCCCATGTCCTTCACATATTCCGGAGAGTCATAGGCATAAAGTTTTCTCTCCGGCAGCAGGCATTTTAAGATATCCCGATCCAGATCCATCCTCCGGCGTTCCGAGAGGAGTCCTTTCTCCCGCATCCATGAAAACAGATCGTCGGAAAAGAGATGAAGCCCCGCATTTACCCGGTTCTGATACCAGCCTCTCTCCTCTTCCTTATGGCGCCAGCCTGTTACCAGGCCCTCCCCGTTCACTTCCACCAGTGCGCTGTCATAGGGATGGTCGTTGGGGTGTGTAAAGATTGTGGCAAGGCCACCCTTCGCCCTGTGGTACGCGAGAAAACGCTCCACATTGATATCAAATATGATATCTCCATTTAAAAGCAGAAAATCCCCCTGCAGCCTATCTTGCAAATCGAACAGTGCTCCGGCTGTGCCAAGGGGAGAATCCTCTATCAGATAATCTATATGAACAGAAAACTTTCTGCCGTCACCAAAATAACCTTTAATGGCATGATATAAATGACCCACAACAAAAATGTACTCCGTGATGCCATGGGCCCTCAGGCATTCGATCTGATGCTCCAGAACGGGTTTTCCCTCCATGGGAATCATAGGTTTCGGAATCTCGCTGTTTACAGACGCGATCCGTGTCCCTTTTCCCCCAGCCATGATCACAGCTTTCAGATTCAAATGATATTCTCCCTCTTTAACGATTGTACTTTCAAAACATTGCCCCTTCATTCCGGAGTGCTCCTCCACAGATCAGATCCATCCGCCTGCCGGATCCACTGCCCGCGAAAATCATCATACCGAACATCGTCCGGAATTATCTTGTTTCCGCTTTTGGGGATATAAGTTTCCGGAGAATAGTAAATGACCTTTGCCCCCTCATTTTCAAACTGAAAAGGAACGTTCATCAGATCACTCAGAGCTTCTCTTACCGCGTCCTGCTTCTCCAATTCCACATAGAACAGAATAAATCCCCCTCCTCCGGCTCCCAGAAGTTTGCCGCCCAACGCTCCGGCTGCTCTCGCCCTGCGGTAGATATCATCCACGTAGGACGTGGAGATCTCATCGCTGAGTCTCTTTTTCAGCTGCCAACTGTAGTCCAACAGCCTTCCGAACTCATTCAGATCCCGCTCCTTATCCGTGAGGATCTTCTCTGCCTCCTCTACCAGGGATGTCAGCTCGCGCAACTCTTTTACGCGCTCTGAGATCTTCCCCTGCGTTCTGGACTGGATTTCAAAGGAATTCCGGGACAAGCCGGTAAAGAACAACAACAGACTGGCATTCAGTTTACGCTTTCTGATGGGATATATAATCAAAGGATTTACCTCGTATCCATCCGGCCCGAAACTGATCTTATTCAGACCTCCGTAAGCTGCGGCAATCTGATCCTGGATACCGCCCGCCTCACAACAAAGACCTCTCTCCAGCCAGATCGCTTCATCCGCCAGCTGGCGCTTACTCACATACTGGCCTTTGATAGAGTGAAACGCATGGAGCATCCCCACCGCAAAAGAACTGCTGGTTCCCAGTCCTGACCTTGCCGGCAGATCCGCCTCATAGGTCAGCCGGATCTCGTGCATATCCAGATATTTCATAGCCTCCCGGATCAAGGGATGCCGGATATCCTCCGTACTGCGGACGCGCTCGATATCACTGTAACAGAGTTCTGTGACATAATCAAAAAAACGCGGCAGATGGCGCACTGTAACATAACAATATTTATCAAAAGTTGTAGATAGAACCGCTCCGCCGTATTCCTGATAAAATTCCTTAAAATCTGTACCTCCCCCAAAAAAGGAGATCCTCATCGGTGTTCTGGTAATAATCATCTCACATATTTCCCTGCCGTTTCATTTTATTTCATTCTCCGGAAATTCCATAGATGTCCTACCATCCGATGTCTGCTGTCGGACGGAGGATTCATTCTCCAGAAGATCAAAAGGCTCCTCCGAAAGAATATCTCCGATGCGCAGCGGCAGTTTCTCCACCAGCTCTCCCAACTCATGATACGTTGCAACCAACTTGTTCTGCGTATCATTCAACGCCTTGAGGTAATTCATCAGCTTGTACTTTGCCAGCATGAAATCGTCCTCATTCTTTTTGCGCGTCTTCTCCAGATCACGCTCTGCCTGGACTCGATACTCGTCCACCTCGCTCTTACCGCTGGTCACGATCCCCGCCGCCTCCACCTGGGCGTCGCGGACAGTCTTCTCCGCCAGAGACAGCACCCGGTTTACCGAATCGTAACGATCCTCATACTCTCGCACTTTCTTCTGAAGTTCTTCAACCTTCTCGGCGGTTTGCGGATCCTCTTCCGGCTGCTCCCTCAACTGCTTTACCTGATCTTTCAGCTGCCGTCTTTCCTCTTCTCCCGCATTCAGCTGCTGTTCCTTTTCCTGGAGCTGCTGTTCCTGCTGAGCGATCTGCTGCCGCAACTGTTCCACTTCTTCCTGAAGTTGCTGTACGGAATCCTCCTGTTCCTCTTTCAGTTCCTCCAGACCATCGAGGAGATTTTCTATGTACCTGTCAACTTCATCCCTTTTGTAGCCCCCAAACAGGGACATTCCAAAGCTTCTCATATGTCTATGTCCACCTTCATAATCATTAAAATAACATAATTTATTTTACCCCTGTCCACGATACTTTGTCAATGAGTATTGGTCCTTCGAAATTTTGGCATTTTCTGATAAAAATTCCAAGAAAAATGATAGATTTCCGGCCTTTTTTCTGTGTTATAATCAAGGAAACAAAACATGTTCCATGAAGGAGGTCATTATGATACAGAAATATGTCTACGGAACGCCCTTTGACACCGAGTCTGTTGTGGAAAATATCCCGGCAGCGGCAGGGGCACCCGCATACGGAGCCATCAACATCGAAAAGGGATTTTCTTTCTCTTTCTCCATGGAGCCCGACGACATCGTCTACGGTCTGGGAGAAGCCAATCGGGGCATCAACAAGCGAGGCTTTCGCTACGTCAGCAACTGCACCGACGACAACATGCACACTGAGGGAAAAGTTTCCCTTTACGGCGCTCATAACTTTATCCTCATCTCCAACACGGCGCGGAGCTTTGGCATGTACTTCGACTACCCTTCCGTCATTACCTTTGACATCGGATATACCAAAAGCGATCTTCTGACAGTTACCTGCGAGGACGCAGACCTTACCCTCTATGTAATCGACGGGGAAAATCCTCTGGACATTGTAAAACAGTTCCGAAAAAGCATTGGCCAGAGCTATATTCCACCAAAATACGCTTTTGGATTCGGCCAGAGCCGCTGGGGCTATGTGACACCGGACGACTTCCGCAAAGTAGTCCGGGAGCACCGTGAGCACCACGTTCCCCTGGACATGGTCTACATGGACATCGACTACATGGACCACTACAAGGACTTTACCGTAAACAAGGAAAACTTCCCTGATTTCGCCGGTTTTGTGCAGGAGATGAAGGATGAAAAAATCCACCTGATC
>CASECT010000161.1 GCA_949286525.1 uncultured Eubacteriales bacterium
TTCATACCCCAGAGTCCCGAAATAATCGTGGGGATGGACATGACGATGGTAATGGCCGCCAGGTATTTCATGGCATTGTTCAACCGGTTGTTGATGACTGTGGACATCAGTTCCCGGGTACCTTTGATGATGTCACGGTAAATCTGGGTCATCTCGATTGCCTGCTTGTTCTCGATAACCACGTCCTCCAGAAGCTCCAGGTCCTCGTTGTACTTCCGCAGGCTGCCATAGCGGCTCAGGCGGTCCAGCACTACGCCGTTGGCCCGCAGGGATGTGGCGAAATACACCAGGTTGGACTCCAGCTCGTGCAGGTCGATCAGGTCCACATCCTCGGTATTCTGGTCGATCCGCTCCTCGATCTCAGTCCGCTTGTGGTCGATGCTCCGCAGCAGGCTCTGGTAAACCATGCAGGCATTGTACAGAATCTGATAGGTAAATCGCATCTGTTTTTTTGTGGAAAATTCCCGCACTCTCTGCTCCACGAAGGTGCGAAGCACGGCTGTCTCCTCGGCGCAGACGGTAATAACCACCTCCTCGGTCATCAGAATGCCCAGAGGGATAGTGGTGTAGCTGTGTCGGTTATTGCGCACCTCCGCCGAAGGGATATCCACCAGCACCAGCGTGTAGGTGTCTTCGATGCTGATTCGGGAACTCTCCTCATCATCCAGCGCCGCCCGGACATCCGCGATATCCATACTGAACTGCTCGCTGATATCGGCGCACTCCTCCAGGGTCGGCGCCGTGAGATTGATCCAGGCGCCGGGCTCAAAAGCTCCGATCTCCCGGATAATACGGTCGTCTGTCTTATACAATGTTTTCATTTTTCTCGCTCCTCCTGTCCGAATACCGTCCGGTGGAACGCTCCATGAAAAATGTGCTCAGACCGCTTTTATCAGATAAAAAAGGTGCGCTCCACTGGATTTTGCTGAAATTTTCCTCGGTATACAACTGTCGCCGTCCATGAACCGCCACCTCTTTCCTTACAAATTTTTGGGATTCATCTGCCCGTGAATCCCATACATATCTATGTTAGTCGCGTTTTTTGCCTCTGTCAAGAGGCGGGAAAAGGATTTTCCCGATTTTACAAAAATTTTGCTTTCGCCTGCTCGCCCGGGAGCCCGATCATCCGAAATACCCCGAAAAGCCGTCCCCTCACACGAACTCCAGCAGCTCCTCGGGCCGGTCGATAAAGGAGAAGGCGGCATAGGGCGCCATCTCCTGCCTTGTCCGAAATCCCCAGGTTACCAACACGCATCCCAGGCCCGCGTTTTCCGCCGTCTGGGCGTCCACCTCGGAATCGCCCACATAGAGAACGCCGTCAGTCCCGGAGAGTCCCAGTCTGCGGATGGCTTCCATAGGGCCGTCGGGCGCCGGTTTTCGGGCCCTCCCCTCCCCGTCGCCAACCGCCACGGAAATCAGCCCCTGAAATTCCTCCTCACAGAGGGCCTCCACCGTTGGCTGATTCTTGTTGGAGACAATGGCCATAGATACGCCGCGCTTTTTCAGCTCTCCCAGAAGCTCCATAATGCCGTCGTAGGGGCGGGTCTTTATTTTATTATGCGCCAGATAATAGCTTTTAAACAGCTCGAAGGCCTCGTCAAACCGCGGATTTTCTTCTCCCTCCGGGATCGCCCGCTGCATCAGCACCCGGATACCGTTTCCCACAAAACAGCGCACATCCTCAATGGAATGCCTCGGAAAATCGAAGGACTCCATAACATAGTTGACCGCGTCGGTCAGGTCCTCCAGGGTATTTAACAGTGTTCCGTCCAGATCAAACAGAATGGTATGGTATTTCATGATGTCTCAGCCTCCTCCGCTGCAGCTAATCAAACGGCAAAACGCCGGACTCCGTGCCTGGCGTCGGTGTACAAAGGGACAATACGGTCGCCCCTTGTACACCGACGCTATCATAACACAAAATCCGACGCTTTTCCATCCTTCTTATCTCCGCTCCCGGATCATCCGCCTGCTGCACAGATAGGTCAGCAAGAAATAGCCTCCATAGACCGCGACGATGATGCCGCCGGCCTGAGCCACCGACTCCAGAAGTCTCGGATCTCCCATGGTAACCAGCAGAAGCTCGCAGAACTTCAACCCGAATACGGAATGAATGACCGCCAGAGCCAACGGGCAGAGGAAGAAAATGCCGATCTGGACAAAGAGCGCTCTTCCGATCTGGCTCTCCTCGGCTCCCAGCTCCCGCAGCATCTGATAACGCTCCCGGTTGTCCTCACTGTCGGACATCTCCTTCAATGCCAGGATCGCCGCCCCGGAGATCAGGAACACAATCCCCAGATAAAGTCCGATGAAAGTTACCATCGCGCCGAAGCCCATGCTTCCCTCCGCCAGGGAGATCCGCGTGCTGCCCTCCGGCTCCGGGAACTTTGCGGCATTTGCCATGCCTTCCTCGGATACATTGGTCAGCTTATCCTCCACAGCAATCTGAGCTTCCCTGGTTGTCGCCTTGTAATTGGCAATCAGATACTCCTCCGTGGCCATATCCGGTGTCAGCAGGTCGTCGGGCACCAGAATGATGCCGTTGTTGACCGGATTGACCGCCATCTCCAGAATCCCGTCCTGGCATCGGGGATATTTCGTGTGCAGTGTCTGCCCGCTTACCGTGATGGTCCGCCCCGCCGCAAGGCCCTCGTTTCTGGTTTCCATTACCACCTCCATATTGGCGATGACCATATACTCGTCCTCGGCCAGGGTGTAGGTGGGCTTGCCGTACAGCTGCGCCACCCGGTTGTAATCGCTGATTTTCATCAGATCCTCCGGGGTCTCCGCCGTCATGTAACGATAGTTCTGGGCGAGCACCGCCATCCCCTCTTCTCCGACACTGGCGGCCATGGTAACATCCGGCGACTCATAGGTATAAACCGTCAGCACCTCCTTCAGATCGTCCATGATATCCACATCCATCATCTCCAGTCTCTGGGGAATGGTCAGGTTGGAATTGTCGATCTGTTCCTGGGTGTATCCCGCTGCCAGGTCGCTTTCATCCAGATTGACCGCCGCCTTGAGCTGAATACTGACCGGAGCCAGATTGTCCAGATTCCGGTTCATGGAATTGTTGATGGACAGGCAGGCGGACATGGCGCAGACGGCAACAAACAGCATCAGGCAGATGACGGTCATGGACCAGACCGTGGTGTTGATCTTGCTGCTGATCTGACGCAGCACAAAGCAGTTCAGCCCCCGGAAATATACCCGCTTTACTGCCATGAAAAGCTGCAGGAGAAAACCGGACACGGACCAGAAAACCAGAAACGTTCCGACACACCCGAGCATCATCGGCAGCCGGATCATATCCGCGGTAATCTCTGTCGGATCCCTCGTTACCACATAATAGGCGTAGGCCAGCATTCCCACCGCCGCCAGAAAGGCGATCACACTGAGGGAAGGATTTTTCATCCTTACTTTCTCGGCCTTCTGCCGAATGCGCAAAAGGTCGATGAGCTGACATTTCCCAACAGAAAAAGTCTGAAACATCATGACGATCAGATACATAATGCCGAAGTAGATGCAGCTTCTCACGCAGGCTCCCGGAGAAAAGACAAACCCGTATTCCGTCATATCCCCCTGGAACATATTGACCACCAGCGCGCTCATAATCTGTGAGAGACCAACCCCCAGCACCAGCCCCACCACGAGAGACACGACGCCGATCATCAGTGTCTCCGTCAGAAGAAGCCGTGAAATCTGCCCCTTTCCCATACCCAACGTCATATAGATGGCAAATTCCCGTCCCCGCCGCTTCATCAGGAATCGGCTGGCATAGATGATCAGAAATCCCAGGATGAAAGCCACAAACACACTGACTCCGGACAGAACACCCAGCATCAGATTGATCAGTTCCCTGGCTGTCGCCGTGATTTCCAGCATGACCGTCTGGTCCTCGATGGCGTTGAACACATAGAAAATCGCCACGCCTAACACCAGCGTCAGAAAATAGATTGCGTAATCCCGGACGCTTTTTCTCAGATTTTTCAGAGACAATTTAAAGAGCGTCATTCAAATCGCCTCCTAACAGGGTAACCACCTCGATGATCTTGTCGAAAAATTCCTTCCTTGTCTGATTGCCCCTCTGTATCTCCGAAAACAGCCGTCCGTCCTTGATGAAAATGACCCGGGAGGCGTAGCTTGCGGTGAAGGCGTCATGGGTTACCATCAGAATCGTGGCTCCCAGCATATGGTTCAGATATCCGAACCGCTCCAGCAAAAGCCGCGCCGACTTGGAATCCAGCGCCCCGGTGGGCTCATCTGCCAGAATCAGTTTCGGATTGGTAATGATAGCCCGGGCCGACGCCACCCTCTGCTTCTGTCCGCCGGACATCTGGTAAGGATACTTGTTCAGCACATCCCCGATCCCCAATTCCTCCGCCGCCTGCCGGATTCTCTCATCCATCTCCTTTACCGGAGCCTTTTGGATGGACAGGGCCAGCGCGATATTCTCGTAGGCCGTCAGGGTATCCAGCAAATTGAAATCCTGGAAAATGAAACCCAGCTCCTCCCGACGGAAGCGGTTCAGCTCTTTTCCCTTCAGTTCCGTGATATCCTGCCCCGCCACAAAAATATGGCCCGCTGTCACTTTATCGATAGTGGAAATGCAGTTTAACAGCGTGGTCTTCCCGCTGCCGGAGGCCCCCATGATGGCAAGGAACTCCCCCTGCTCCACGTCAAAGGAAATCACGTCCAGCGCCCTGGTCAGGCTCGCCTTGTTTCCGTAATACTTCTGTACCTTCTGTACCGATAATATGTTTCCCATAAGAATTTCTCTCCTTTCTGGGAAAGATATTACCATCTTCCTCTTTCCCGGTCGCTTTTTCAATCTTGCAGAAGGTTACATTTCTGAAAGGTTCCCGCCGAAATAGAAATCGTTTTCCCCGAAGGTAATGGTCACGCCGGTAAACTCCCCCTGCCGGGAGGAAATATCCAGCCGGTGTCCCAGCTTATCGCAGAGACTCTTGACAATATAGAGCCCCATGCCGGTGGACTTTGCGCCTCTCCGGCCATTCTGTCCGGTAAAAGTCTTTCTGCAAACCATGGGAAGATCCTCCGCCGGAATGCCGATGCCGTTATCCCACACACGCAGGAAGACGCCGCCCTCCGTCCGGCCGCTTGTGATGCGGATGCAGGGCATCTCCCCGGATTTTCCGGCCATCCCACGCTTTGCGTACTTCACACTGTTGTTTATGATCTGGTTCAGCATGAATTCCAGCCATTTTCCGTCGGTCATAACGGAATCGCTCTCCAGATTTACCTCCAGATCGATTCCCCGCTCCAGAAGATCGTCCTTGTTTTTCAGCGCCACATTCTTTACCGTCTCCGTCAGAGAAACCCGTCGGATCAGATAATCTTTCTCCGCGTTGCCGCTGCGGATATAGTAAAGAATCTGATCCAGCTGGCGGTCAATGCGCTCCAGCTGACGGACGTATTTCCGATCCAGATCCCGGCACATCAGATTCAGGGAGGCGAGCGGAATCTTTACCTCGTGAATCCATGCCTCCACATAATCGGTAAACTCCCTGGTCTTCATCTCCCGCTCCGTAATATTTTCCAGCATGGACTTGTTGGTCATATAGAGCGCATCCCAGAGAAGCTCCCCCTCGTAAAAATCCGGTTTTTCCACCATCTCGGAAACCAGATACTTCTCACTGAGCTGCTCCAGCACCCCGGTCAGTTCCCGGTAAAAGGTCCTTCGTTTCAAATAGTCCAGAATCCAGGAGAGCAGTGTAAAGGAAAAAATGATACCCACCGAGGCCGCCGCCAGGGACATGGGCACCGCAAAAGCGTACATAAAAAGAAGGACCAGCAGACACGCCAGCAGCTGCAGGCCCATGGAAACGCTTCGATCTTTCAGATAACTCAAAAAATTCATACCAGCAGATATCCCTGTCCTTTCCTTGTGACGATGGCCTCTTCGCAGCCCGCCTCTGCCAGTTTTGCCCGCAGCCGACTGATATTGACGGTCAGCGCATTGTCGTTGATAAACTCGCTGTTATTCCACAGCTCCGTCATCAGCTCATCCCTGCTGACAATCCGCTCCCGGTTTGCAAGCAGCATGCGGAAAATCAGCATCTCATTTTTCGTCAGGCCGATCTCCTCCTCGCCGCATAAAAGGCAGGCCTTTGCCAGATTGACCTTGAGCCCCCGGTAGGAGACGACCTCCTGGCTGCTCTCAGTCCTTCGGAGAATCGCCCCAATCCGCAGCAGAAGAATCGTCGGATTGTAAGGCTTTGTGATGTAATCGTCAGCGCCGTAGCTCATGGAGAGCACCTCATCCGCCTCTCCGCTGCGGCTGGTCACCATGATTACCGGGACATCGGATTCCTTTCGAAGATCTTTGAGCAGCATTTCCCCATTACAGACGGGGATGTTGATATCCAGAAGAATCAGATCCGGTTCCGCCCGGCGGATCTCCCCCAGCGCGTCCGAAAAATCCTTCAGCACCGCCGCCTCATAGCCGGAATTAGTCAAAAGATCCGCCAGTTCCCGGCAGAGATTTTCATCATCCTCTATGATCAGAATTTTTTTCATGCTTCTATCTCACAAAATTGGTAAAAATATGTTCTGCTTCCTGCTTTGGCATACCGTATTTCTCTCTGCCCAGCGCGATACTCTTCATCAAAAAGGACATGTTGCGGGCCAGGGTACGCATAGTCTGCAGCCCCTCGGGATCTTCCACAGCCTCGCCTGCCGCCCGGCCGTGAACACTGTTCCAGTACTGGCTGGAAGCCACCGGCATGCCGCAAATCGTAAAGTATTTGTTCAGCTCGTCATAGGTGGCGGAACATCCGCCCCGGCGGGCCACCGCCACACTGGCCCCCACTTTCATAGTCTTGTCAAAGGGTGTGCTGTAAAACAGGCGATCCAGGAAAGAGATCAGGGTCCCGTTGGCCGACGCATAGTAGACAGGACTTGCCACCACCAGTCCGTCCGCCTCCTGAAACTTCGGCGCGATCTCGTTGACCAGATCGTCAAACACACAGCTGCCCCTGGTGGCGCAGGTGCCGCAGGCGATACAGCCCCGGATATCCTTGTTTCCGATCTGTATAGTTTCGCTCTCCACGCCCTCTTCTGCAAAAATTTTTTCCATCTCTTTCAGCGCTATGGTAGTGTTCCCGTTCAAGCGGGGACTTCCGTTAATCATCAAAACCTTCATGCTGTCCCGTCTCCTTTCCGTTCTCGTCTTTTCTCCGGCACTGCGAACCGCCCTCAGCAGCTTCTGCTGTTGCGGATCTTCTCCCGAACCCTCAGAATCATGGACGGACTCACGGAGAGTTCATCCACACCCATCCGAAGGAAGGTCTCTGTCAGCTCCGTATCCGCGCCCAGTTCGCCGCAGATGCCCACCCAGCAGCCGCCGGCATGACCATTCTCCACAATCATGCGCAGCATGCGCAAAATCGCCTCATGATGGGGATTATAAAAGCGATCCAGCTTGGGGTTCTGGCGGTCGATGGCCAGGGTATACTGGGTCAGATCGTTGGTGCCCACGGAGAAGAAATCCACTTCCTTCGCCAGCAGGTCCGAGATCATCGCCGCTGCCGGCGTCTCGATCATGATGCCGGTCTCCACATCGCCGTAGGGGATGCCCTCCGCGTCCAGCTCCGCCTTCACTTCATCCACCACGGCCTTCGCCTCCCGCACCTCCTCCACGGATGTAATCATGGGAAACATTACGGAGATGGTGCCATAGTAGCTCGCCCGATAAACAGCCCGCAGCTGAGTCTTGAAAATATTTTTCCGATCCAGGCAGATACGGATGGCCCGATAACCCATCGCCGGATTTTCCTCCTTATCCAACCCGAAATAGTCCACCTGTTTGTCCGCGCCGATGTCCAGGGTGCGAATGATGACCTTCTTTCCGGCCATATTCTCCGCCACAGTCCGGTAGGCGTTAAACTGCTCCTCCTCGGTGGGAAATGTCTCCGACTCCAGATACAAAAACTCGCTGCGGAACAGGCCGATGCCTCCCGCGTCGTTCTGCAGAGCGCTGGCCACGTCGCCCACACCGCCGATGTTGGCGTAGAGGTTGATCTTCTTTCCATCCAGCGTCACATTTTCTTTCCCCTTCAGCTCCTGAAGCAGACGCTGTTTTTCCCGGTCCTGCTCCTGAGCCTTCCGATACTCCTCCAGCTCCTCCTCCGACGGATCGATGAGAAACCGTCCCTTGTATCCGTCCACGATTCCCATCTTTCCATCGATATCGTCGCTGTAATCCACGCCGATCAGCGCGGGAATATTCATGGTGCGGGCCAGGATCGCGGTGTGGGAATTGGTGGAGCCATGTCTGGTCACAAAGGAGAGCACCCGGCTCTTATCCAGCTGCACCGTCTCGCTGGGAGCGAGATCATCCGCCACCAGAATAACCGGTTCCTCCCCGGTCATAGCTCCGGCTTCATGGCCGGAAAGCACCATGATCAACCGGTTGGAGATATCCTTCACATCCGCAGCTCTGGCCTTCATATACTCATCGTCCATAGCCGCGAACATATTCGCGAAATTGTCTCCGGTGGTAGCCACCGCGTACTCCGCGTTGATCTTCTGGGAGGAAATCATGTTGGTCACAGACTCCACATAATCCAGATCGTCCAGCATCATCTGATGCACTTCAAAAATCATGGCATTGGTCTCGCCCACCTCTTTCAGCGCCTTCTCATACAGCGCCTGCAACTGCTCCTTCGCCTTCTCTCTGGCCGCCTCGAAACGGCTGATCTCCGCGGCGGTATCCTCCACTTTCGTCCTCTTAACCACATGATCCTGCCTGTGATAAAGAGATATGGGTCCAATGGCAATGCCGCCGAACACACTTTTTCCCTCTAATACCATGTCTCCATCTCCTTCCGGTTCCGTTTTTCGCTCCTGTCCCTCTGACTTTCAACTCCCAGCAGTCCGGGGATATCCCTCCGGCAAACGCCGCTCTACAGATTCTTCTGCAGGAAATCGCTCAGAACCGCCATGGCCTCCGCCTCCTGTTCGCCCTCACAGCGCAGGGTAATCTCCTGCCCCTGCTTAATGCCCAGCCCCATCAGTGCCAGCAGACGCTTTCCGTCCACCGATTTTCCCTCCTTATCAATGATAACGCTACAGGGGAATTTTGCTGCTTCCTTGACGAAAAGTCCCGCCGGCCTGGCGTGAACTCCCTGGGGATCCGTAATCGTGTAAATAAATTCTTTCATTTTCGGTCACTCTCCTTCCTATCATCTGACCACATATCTGTATTCTACTTTATTTTCATGGCAGCGTACAGGGATGAATACCCTCTGCGCGCCGACACATTTACCATGGGCACTCTGTACGAAAATCATCTCTTTGACGCATCCCTCTTGATGAATCCCAGCATAACCGCCGTGACGATGGAACCGATGATCCACGCCAGAATGTACAGAAACGGTTTGCCGACCGTAGCGAACACAAAGATTCCTCCGTGGGGCGCCATCAACGTACATCCGAAGAATGCGCTTAATCCTCCCGCGATGCCCGCACCCACCAGCGTACAGGGAATCACATGCACGGGGTCGCTGGCCGCGAAGGGAATCGCGCCCTCCGTGATAAAGGAGCATCCCATAACCAGGTTGGATACCCTGGAGTCACGCTCCGCGGCGGTAAATTTCTTCGGGAAAAACTGGCATGCCAGCGCGATACCAATGGGCGGCACCATACCTCCGACCATAATGGAAGCCATGGCAATATAACATGCCTGTACCGTGGGATCGCCGGCCTGGGCGCCGCTTGCCATCAGATCCGAAGCCGTCGCCAGCATACCGGTTCCGAATACATAGGCAGCTTTGTTGATAGGACCTCCCATGTCGATCGCCATCATTGCGCCCAGCAGGACGCCCAGCAGCGTAATGAGCCCTGCCGCCGCCAGCGCCGACAGCATTGCGCTCAGTCCCGTATTGATCAGACCGATCAACGGATTGAAGATGAAGCACATCAGGATGCTGACAATCAGGATACCCACCAGCGGATAAATCAGGGTCGGCTTGATGCCTTCCAGCGAATCCGGCAGCTTACTGCACAGTTTCTTCAGCATCAACACCACAAAACCTGCCAAAAATCCCACCAGAATTCCGCCCAGGAAACCGGACACCGTGGTTCCTCCGTTCTCCCCCTGAAACGCGAAATTTGCCACGAACTGCTGAAATCCGTTCAGAGAACCCCAGTCATAATCTACCGCGAGGGCATTGCCGTTGGCGGCCAGAAGTCCGCCGGTAAAACCTACCGCGAGGCCCGGCCGATCCGCGATAGAGTAGGCGATATAGCCGGCCAGCACCGGAACCATCAGTCCCATGGAAAGGCCTCCCACATATTTGAAGAAAGCCGAGATGGGCGTACAGGTCCCGAAGGCCGCTCCGCCCACGGTGCCGTATCCCAGCAGGGTATCAATCAAAAATGCCAGGGCCGTCATGATACCTCCGCCAATGACGAAAGGCAGCATATGGGAAACGCCGCTCATCAGATGCGTGTATATCATATGACCTACACCGGCCTTCTCCTCTGTGGAGCTTTCCTCTTTTTCCGAGTGTCCGCCCGCAGCATGATAAATCTCCGCCTTTTTCCCGAGAATGGTCTCGATCAGTTCTTCCGGTTTGCTGATGCCGTCCGCCACTTTGACGATCAGCGTCTGCCTGCCGTCAAACCGCTCCATGGGAACCTTGGTGTCCGCCGCCACAATAATGCCTTCTGCCTCAGCGATCTCCTGTTCCGTAAGCACATTCTTCGCTCCGCCGGAACCTCTGGTCTCCACCTTGATGTCGATGCCCATCTTCTCGCCGGCTTTCTCCAATGCCTCAGCCGCCATATAGGTGTGGGCAATGCCTGTAGGACATCCGGTTACCGCCACAATCTTCTTTTTTGCCGCAGCCGCTTTCTGTTCCTGCTTTTTCTCTTCTTCCTCGTCCTTTGCCTTCTCCGCCCGGTCGATGACCTCCAGGAATTCCTCCGGTGTGGATGCCTTCTGCAGCGCCTTCGTAAATTCCTCATCCATCAGCAAAACGCTCAGCCTGCTTAAAACATCCAGATGAACATTGTCCTTGGTATCCGGCGCCGCGATCAGGAAGATAATGTGTACCGGCTGTCCATCCAGCGCGTCATAATCCACGCCCTGGGGCAATACCATGGCAGCCAGCCCCGGCGCGCTTACCGCGTCGGATTTGCAATGGGGAATCGCGATCCCCTCTCCGATTCCCGTGGTGCCCTCTTCCTCCCTCGCGAAAACACCTCTCTCATATTTCTCCACATCATTGATATTTCCTCGCTTTGCCATGAGCCGTACCATCTGCTCAATGACTTCCTTCTTTGCAGATGCCTTTCCCTGCAGCTCAATGCTCTCTGCGCTCAGCAGATCTCTTACTTTCATACTTTTCGCCTCCCTCTATTTCTTCATTGTCTCAAGCAGCGCGTATACATCGTCCCGATTTGCCAGTCCCTCGGAAAACGCCGAAGCGCTTCCGGTACAGACGCCCATATAAAAGGCTCTCTCATAATCTCCTGTCTCCAGATATCCTGCCAGGAATCCGGCCACCATGGAATCTCCGGCCCCCACGGAATTGACCACCTTCCCCTTCGGGGGCAGCGTCTCGAAAACTCTGCCGTCTTCCGCCACCAGAACCGCTCCGTCGCCTGCCATGGACACCAGCACATTTTTCGCGCCCTGCTTCTGAAGCTTTTCCGCATAGAATACAACGTCCTGTTTGGATGTAATTTCCACATCAAAAATCTCTCCCAGTTCATGATTGTTGGGCTTAATCAGAAACGGATGATACCGCAGCACATTGACCAGCAGATCTCTTGTGGCATCCACAGCTACCAGAAGGTCCCGATTCCGTACATATTCCATGATATCCATATACATGGAATGAGGCATCACATCGGGAATGCTTCCCGCCAGAACAAGTACATCCCCGTCCTCCAGACCGTCCATCTGCCGGTAGAGTCTGTCAATGTCCTCTTTTCTGATTGCGGGCCCCTGACCGTTGATCTCCGACTCTTCCCGTCCGCGGATCTTTACATTGATGCGGCTGATCCCCTCCCGGACATGGATAAAATCAGAAGCGATCCCCCGCTCCTCCAGAAGCCGCGCGATCTCATTTCCGGTAAAACCGGCCATAAATCCCAGCGCCCTGCTGTCAAACCCGAGATTTTTGAGCACCATGGAAACGTTGATACCCTTGCCTCCCGGAAAAATGATCTCCCTCTCCGTCCGGTTGACCACACCGAGAGTGAAATCCGGGACAGTGACAATATAATCCAGCGACGGATTGAATGTCACAGTATAGATCATATCTCCTGCACCTCCCTCACGTTTTTCTGCTTCTTATATAATTCCGGAGCTTTTGCCGTGGTAAGAATCACGGCATCCCCGAAACTTCCGAACGTAACCGCCGATACGGCGTCAAATTTGGATGGGTCCGCCAGAATGTAGCGCTCCTTCGTATGTTCCATGGCCTTTCTCTTGATCATGGCCTCCCGGACTTCCGGTGTGGTAAATCCCTGTTCTGTCGTAATACCGTTGGCGCCGAAAAATCCCTTGGTAAAATGGTATTTTTCCACTGAGGCGACCGCCTCCTCGCCCACAATAGCCTCCGTCGTCCCCTTGAACTCCCCGCCCAGCAGATAGACCCGGCACCCCTTGGCCGCCAGCAGCTTGGCGTGGGTCACGGCGTTCGTCACATAGACTGCCTCCCGGTTCTCCAGGAAATCAGTCAAGAGTTCCGTCGTGGTCCCGGCATCCACATAGACGAAATCATCCTCTTCGATCAGGCTCGCCGCGTAGCTGGCAATGGCCCTCTTTTCCTGCCGGTTCAGCTGCTTTCTCAGATCCACCTGGGCGTCTCTGGCAGCAAAATTTCCGCCCCTGGCTACCGCCCCGCCGTGAACCTTCCGCAGGCTTCCTCTGGCCGCCAGCGCGTTCAGGTCCCTGCGGATCGTGGACTCCGAGGCATCCAGGCGTTCCATCAGTTCCTGCACGGTAACGCTGCCCCGTTCTTCCAGTTCGGACAATATCAGTCGAAATCGTTCTTCTGTAAGCATTCTGTCACTTCCATTCATTTTCAGTCATTTTCAGTCACTTGATGATTGCATTATAGACCCATTTTCCGTCATTTTCAATCATTTTCAGTCACAAATATTTCACAAAATTGCATTCCCGTATTTGTTTATATTGTGAAAAACCCGGCTTTTTATTCGAATTATCCGCCAACCGCTCCACCGGGCTTCTCTGTTCGAAACTCTGTTGACTTTTTTTCATGGATACCCTATTCTGAATATTGTCAGAAAAAAGAAATGGAGAAATTGTCACTATGCCTCAAAAGACTCATACTTCCGCGCTTCGCGCCACGGACATCGCTTATATCGGGCTCTTTGTGGCTGCCATGGCCATCTGTTCCTGGATTTCCATCCCCCTGGTGGTTCCCTTTACCCTTCAGACCTTCGCGGTCTTTCTGGCTGCAGGGCTTCTGGGAGGAAAACGCGGCACCATCGCCGTCTGCGCCTATATCTTTCTCGGCGCTGTCGGCGCCCCGGTATTTTCCGGTTTTTCCGGAGGCCCCGGAGCGCTGCTTGGTCAGAGCGGCGGCTACATCATCGGCTTCATCTTTACCGCGCTGATCATGTGGGGCGTGACGAAGGTCCTCGGCGAAAAACTCTGGGTCCTTGCCCTGTCCATGGTACTGGGCCTGATCGCCTGCTACGCTTTCGGCACCCTGTGGTTCATGCTGGTCTATACCCGGTCTACCGGTCCGGTTGGCCTTGCTGCTGTTCTGGGATGGTGTGTATTCCCTTTCATCATCCCGGATCTGTGCAAGATCGCTCTGGCCCTGTTTCTGACCAGACGCCTGCGCCGGCTGGTCCGTTCCTGACAGTAAAGAGAATGTCCCCCGGCGCTCCATCACAAAAAATCTCCGATGCATTTCCACTTTGCATCGGAGATTTTTCATTTACAAACATCTGTTTCCGTATTGACGGCTGCGCTTTTGGAAATTACGCTTTCAGCTCCTCCAGCATCTTCGCGATGGTCTCCTTGTCCGCCTCTTTCATGGCGGAGCGGATCGTTACCGTCGTATCACAGATCGTCAGGTTCTTCATGGTGTCCAGGATTTCACGCATCTTCTTCGCGGCCATGGGACCCCAGGAACCGTTCTCCACCAGCGCGATTCTGCGGTTCTGGAAATTCTTGGCTTTCAGATGATAGAGAAAGTCCTCCATAGGAGGGAAAAGTCCTCCGTCATAGGTCGGCGCCGCAAGCACCATACGATCCAGGCGGAACGCCGCCTCCACTGCGTAGGATACATCGTCTCTTGACAGGTCAAGGGCGATAACCTTCTCTCCCGCGTCTCGAAGCTGCTGCGCAATGCAGAGCGCCGCGTCCTTTGTATTACCGTGCATGGAAGCGTAGGCCACAAGCACGCCCTGATCTTCGGGGGCATAACTGCTCCAGGTATTGTACTTGTCCAGATAGAAGGAAAGATCCTCCTTCAGCACCGGTCCGTGCAGCGGACAGATCATAGCGACATCCAATCCGGCCGTCTTTTTCAGCAGCATCTGTACGGAAGGTCCGTACTTCCCGACGATATTGACATAGTATCTGCGGGCCTCCTGAATCCAGGGCAGCTTTTCGGAGAGAGCGCCGAAGGTTCCGAATCCGTCCGCGGAAAACAGGACCTTGTCCTTCTCATCATAAGTTACCATCACTTCCGGCCAGTGTACCATGGGCGCAAGAAAGAATTTCAGCGTATGGCTTCCAAGGGAAAGCTCGTCTCCCTCCTTTGCCACAACCGTACGACCGGTAAGGTCCATTTCAAAGAACTGGGGCAGCATGGAAAAGGTCTTGGCGTTTCCCACAAGCTTCATCTCCGGATACATCTCTGCCAGCCGGCCGATATTTGCCGCATGGTCCGGCTCCAGATGGGAAATGACCAGATAATCCGGTTCCCTATCTCCCAGAATCCCGGAAATATTTTTAAGCCACTCCTCTGTCGCCCGGGCGTCCACCGTATCCATGATCGCTGTCTTCTCATCCAGAATCACATAGGAGTTGTAAGATACTCCATAGGGCACGGGGTACTGGCTCTCAAACAGATCCAGTGTGGTGTCATCCACACCTGCATATCGAATGTCATCTGTAACAAACATCTTTCTAATCCTCCTGATGAAAATAATGGACAGTTTTTTCCGCTACTATCTTAGCAGATTTTCTCCGGCTTTTTAAGGGGAAAATTGTATTTTACTGAGAATATGTGATCAACACACGCTCAAAACACCAGCTCACAGAAAAATTTTCCTTTCGCGGCCGATTGCCTCTCCCCTGAAAACTCCAGATGTCCGCACCCGATTTCCCTGCCTTCATGGAGCAGAGCCACGCTTCCCCTCTCTGCCAGCTCCCCGGGGAGGAAAGTTTCCTCTCCCTGAGAACAGCGCTTCTCCCGGTACAGCCGCAGCATGACGGGCATGCGGCGCTCCCTCCCTGTTCCCGGCGGAAAATACCGACAGGGAAACACGGCTGTCCCGCCGGAAAAAACGCCTTCGTCGCAGGGAAGCAGAGACGGGTCGGGAAGCCCCTCTGCCTGGACCTCCTTCCCCAACAGCATTCCATTTCCGTAATAAAACAGAAAAATACGCAGGACCTTTCCCTCCAGATAGTAGCGATATCTTCTGCCAAGGTCTCTGTGCAGCTTTCCGGCCGCGGCCCGCGTATCTTTTTCTGTCTCCTGTCCCCGGGCAGACAAAAGAAGAAAGGCAGTACCTGCCTTTCTCCCAATAACCCGGTCCACTTCCTCGACAGCCCGCCTGTACAGCTCGCTGTCAGGGGACTCTTCCCATATCTGATCCGGCACGAACGTGACTGTCCGCTCTCCCATCTCAATCTCCAGTCGCTCCCACTGCGTCACACGCCAATCCTCCTATTCTTGAACTGTTCCGGGCGGATATGAAGATATACGCAGATATCCAGGAACTCCTCGGCAGAAAACTTTCCGCCGTCTCCGGGCCTCAGTCTGCTCTCCTCGATTCCCAGATCCGATGACATCTGTGCAACGGAGATGTCATTCTGCGCAATATATTCTCTCACACATGCCGTTACATCTTCCATATCCATTCGCCACCATTCTTATTATATGAGAATTTTCCCCCGTTTAATCTTATTATATTCTCAGGTACAAAGAATTTCAACAGCATATTTTCTCGGATCAGCAGAATAGTTTGACATCAAAAATCTGATACTATACGATAGAATGCAGAGAAAGAGAAGGAACATGTCCATGAAGAACGAAAAGATCGCAAAAGTCCTAAAAGAATCCAGAAAGCGCAACCGTCTGTCCGTGGGGGATGTTGTCACGCGTCTGGCCGACCATTCCTGCAAAGTCGCGGAGAAAACGGTCTATGGCTGGGAGAGCGGTCAGGCGCAGCCCGATGCCGACACTCTTCTTCTGCTTTGTGAAATTTACCGCATCAACGACATTCTGGGAGCCTTCGGATATACGGAAGATGAACCGCTGCAGATCACAGCCTTCGAACAGGATCTGATCGTAAGACTGCGGACGCATCCGGAAATGCTGCCCGCAGTAAAGAAACTTCTGGATATGTAAATGCTCAGGGGACTTCCTTCGGAAACAGGATGCCGATACAGGTTCCCTGGCCCGGCTGGCTGTCCACCGTAATCTTCGCGTGATGAAGCACAGCGCCATGTTTTACAATGGAAAGCCCCAGACCGGTACCGCCGGTGGCCCTTGAATGGCTCTTATCCACCCGGTAAAAACGCTCGAAAATACGCTCCTGCTCCTCTTTCGGGATACCGATTCCTGTATCCTTCGCCTGCCACAGAATACCGTCATCCCGCACCTCAGTGGAAATCTTTACCGTTCCTCCTGTCACATTGTAATGCACCGCATTGTCGCAGACATTGTACAGCATCTCATAGACAATCTGACGCATGCCCTGTACACTGCATCTTTTCCCGTAAAAGGACATGGATACCTGCATTTTATCCGCTTCCGGCTTCAGGATATTGATAATCTCCATGGTCATATCATAGAGATCCTGTTCCTCCATCTCCAGCTGAAGATGTTCGTCATCCAGCTTCGAAAGACGTATGATGTCCTGTACCAGCGTTGTCAGGCGGGCCGCCTCGCTGTAAATGCGACCGGCAAACTCCGGAATATCCTCAGTGCGTACCATTCCGTTTTTGATCAGCTCCGCGTAACCGGAAATGGACATCAGAGGCGTCTTCAGTTCGTGAGATACATTGGCGGAAAATTCCTGGCGCATCTGCTCCGCCTTCTTCCTCTCCGTCACATCCAGCACAAAGACAACCGCGCCGGTAATGCGGCCGGATACCAGCACCGGGTTGCCCAGAAGCTGGTAATTGCGCCCGTCGATCTCCATGATACGTTCCATTTCCCGTCCCTCAAGAGCGCCGGTAACGATTTCCTTGAGGATCGGAT
Organism: uncultured Eubacteriales bacterium; assembly: GCA_949286525.1. Classification (GTDB taxonomy): domain Bacteria; phylum Bacillota; class Clostridia; order Lachnospirales; family Lachnospiraceae; genus Pullilachnospira_A. The sequence continues at coordinate 17,451 of CASECT010000161.1, forward strand.
GACGATGTACCACAATGATATCCTGCCCGACGCACTCCTCCTCCGTGATATGGAAGGTCTCCAGAGCTGCCCGGTTGATGGACAGCACCCGGTAAAGGCTCGTGACAATCAGTCCGTCCTTCATGTTTTCCGTTATCGTCAGATACTCCTGCCTCTGGCTGCGGATCTCCCGCATCTGTTCCTGAAGCTGGGTCTTCTGCTCGCCGATCCGCTTCAACAGCGGAAGCAGCTCGTCGTACACCACATTATCCAATGGATGTTCCAGATCCATCTGGTTGATCGTAGACAGCATACGGTCCGTGGTCTTGCTGATGAAAAACATCCCCGCCACAAGGATAAGGAAGAAAATCAGCAGCACGACCCCCACTCCGGAAAAGAGCATGGCATAGACGCTGTCCACCGTGTTTCCCACCCGCAGAACCATGCCGTTGTCCAGCAGGCGTGCCGCGTAAAAGCTTCTTGTCGCCAGCGTTTCCGAATAGCGGGCTGCCGATCCGCTGCCCGTCTCAAAGGCCTGGATGATTTCCGGCCGATCCGCGTGATTTTCCATAGTATCTTCATCTTCATAGGAATCGAACACTACGTTGCCCGCGGCGTCCACCAGCGTTACCCGTCCCGTAAAATCGGAAAGCAGGCCGGATTCCAGACTCTCGGTTCCGACATCATCCACAATGTCGCTTAAATAAACCGCTTCCTCCTGCACCTGCTGCTGCAGATTTTCCGCCAGTTTCTGGTACATGAAGAGCGCTGAAACCAAAAAGGTAATCAACATCGCGACCGCTACCAGAACGCTGGAATTGATAAAAATTTTTTTCTTCATAACTCCCTTTGTCTACTCTCCGATCCGATATCCGACGCCGCGGATGGTTTTGATCATATCCCCGGCTTCCCCCAATTTCTGCCGCAGCGTACGAATGTGTACATCCACGGTTCGGGTTTCGCCGTCAAAATCATATCCCCAAACGTAATTCAAAAGCTGGTCTCTGGTCAGAACCGTTCCCAGATTTTCCAGAAGATATTTCAGCAGTTCATACTCCTTCAGAGTCAGAGACACCTCCCGCTCTCCCACATGCACCTGATGGGAAGAAGGTACCATTCGGATGTTCTGATACTCGATGACCCCGGTCTCCTGCTGCTTGCCCAAACGGCGCAGCACAGCCTTGATGCGGGCTACCAGTTCCATCATACCGAAGGGTTTGGCTATGTAATCGTCCGCCCCCTCGTCCAGGCCGATAACCTTGTCATACTCGCTGCTCTTTGCCGTTACCATAATCACGGGAATGCTCTTTGTGCGAAGATTGCTCTTCAGCTTCTTTAAGATCTCCAGCCCGTTCTCTCCAGGCAGCATGATGTCCAGCAGGATCAGATCGGGAAGCTGGAGAGCAAGCTGCTGTTCCAGCTGCTTCCCATCTTCCAGACCCACAGCCTCAAATCCGCTGGCGGAGAGAGCATACAACACCAGTTCCCTGATATTTTTCTCGTCCTCTACACAATAAATCATAAAACATCCACGTCCTTATGCATACCGGTAATGGAAAATTCCACCCACTCGGCAATGTTGGTGGCATGATCGCCAATCCGCTCGTAATATTTCGCGATCATCAACATATCCATACAATCCAGCTGAGCAACCGCGTCGCTTTTCAGCAGGCCGGCGATTTCGTCGCGAACCTCCAGAAACAGCTCATCCACCTTATCATCCATGGCGATCACTTCCTTGACCAGTTCCAGATCCTGTTTTACATAAGCGTCCACGCTGCCGGTAACCATGTTGATGGTGGTCTCCGCCATCTGCGCCAGCTTTGTCTGCTGCTGAGACGCTACCAGCTTTCCGGTCTCCACGATCTCCGCGATGTCGGAAGCCTGGTCTCCGATCCGCTCCATATCCGTGATCATCTTCAAGGCCGCGGAAACCTTGCGCAGATCCTTTGCCACCGGCTGCTGCTGCAGCAGCAATTTCAGGCAGAGGCTCTCGATCAGGCGCTCCTGCTCGTCGATCCTGGCGTCCTCCTTGCGGATGTCCCTGGCCATCTCCTTCTCTCCGGTCTCAAGAACACGGCTGGTCTTGCGGATGACCTCCTCGCACATACTTCCCATCTCCATCAGCTCTACATGAAGCTGTTCCAGTTGACGATCAAAACGATTTCTCATTTCTCTCTTCCTTTCCTGTTTAATGTTATCTTTTTTCTTTAACCGAAACGTCCGGTAATGTAATCTTCTGTCCGTTTATCCTTAGGCATGGAGAAGAGGCCCTCGGTATTGCCGTACTCTACCACCTCGCCCAGCAGGAAGAACGCCGTGTTATCAGACACACGAACCGCCTGCTGCATATTGTGGGTTACCATGACAATAGTATAATCCTTCTTCAATTCGAGGGCAAGATCCTCGATCTTGGAAGTGGAGATCGGATCCAAAGCGGAAGTGGGCTCATCCATCAGAAGCACCTCCGGATGCACCGCCAGCGCCCGGGCGATGCACAGTCTCTGCTGCTGCCCGCCGGAAAGACCCATGGCGCTCTTCTTCAGGCGATCCTTTACCTCATCCCAGATGGCCGCCTGCCGCAGGGACTCCTCCACAATCTGATCCAGTTTTCCCTTGGAGCGGATACCATGGGTTCTGGGGCCGTACGCGATATTGTCATACACGCTCATAGGGAAGGGATTTGGTTTCTGGAACACCATGCCCACGCGCTTCCTGAGCAGGTTTACATCCATGTTGCCGTAAATATCCTCATCGTCCAGCTTCAGGCTTCCGGTAATCCTGCAGCCCTCCACCAGATCGTTCATCCGGTTGATAGACTTCAGCAGGGTGGATTTTCCGCATCCGCTGGGCCCGATGAACGCAGTGATCTCCTTTTCAGGAATATTCATATTGATATCTTTTAATGCATGGAAATCGCCGTAATACAGATCCATGCCTGTAATCGTAATCTTATCCATTTTGTTCCTCTCTCTCCTACTAGCTGGTTTTTTCCAGTTTTTTCGCGATCCGGTCGGATACCCAGTTGATCAGTATAACGACCACCAGCAGAATAACCGCGGTGGCATACGCCTCATTCATATGCATTCCCTCACGGGACAGGCTGTACATATGAATAGCCAGGGTACGTCCCGACTTGAACAGGTTTTCGGGGATGCCGGCCACCGTACCGGCGGTGTAAATCAGCGCGGCCGTCTCGCCTACCACACGTCCGATCGCCAGAATAACGCCGGAAAGGATTCCGGGAACCGCCGCCGGAAGAATAATGCGGAAAATGGTACGAAGTTTTCCCGCCCCGAGTCCGAAACTGGCCTCACGGTACATATCCGGCACAGCGATCAGCGCCTCCTCCGTAGTACGCATAATCAGAGGCAGAACCATAATCGCCATGGTCAGTGTACCTGCCAGAATGGAATAGCCCCCAAAAGCCGTACAGAAGAACAGCATACCAAACAGACCGTAGATAATAGACGGAATTCCGGACAAGGTTTCCGCCGTCATTCGGATAATCCGAACAATCTTGCTCCCCTTCTTCGCGTATTCCACCAGATATATTGCCGAGAACATTCCAAGGGGCAATGCGATAAGAAGGCACAGCGCAGTCATGATCAGCGTATTTACCAACGCCGGGAACAGCGATACGTTGTCCGAGTTGTATTCCAGCGCAAACAAACTTGGCCGGATATACGGCACTCCATTTACCACAATAAAAATAATCATGAACAGAAGAACCGCCAGCGTCGCGGCCGCCGCGAGCCATACCAGCATCCGCACCAGAAAAGAAAAGGGATGCCGCTTTATTTCCAACAAATTAATTTTCATTCTCACTCCTCCTCTTCAGCAGCGCAACGCAGAGATTGATAATCAGAATAAATATAAACAGCACCACACCGGTGGCAATCAGCGCTTCTCTGTGAAGGTCGGCAGCATAACCCATTTCCAACACGATGTTGGATGTCATCGTCCGTACGCCTTTCAACAGCCCCTGCGGCATCCAGGCCTGATTTCCGGCTACCATAACCACCGCCATGGTCTCGCCGATGGCGCGTCCGATTCCCAGCACCACGCCGGCCACAATACCGGATTTCGCCGCCGGGAGCACTGTAGCGAAAATGCTGCGTTCTTTTGTGGCTCCCAGAGCCAGCGCTCCCTCATAGTAGGGAACCGGCACGCTGCGGATCGACGCCTCGCAAACGCTGACGATGGTAGGCAGGATCATAATTCCCAGAAGGATCGACGCCGTCAGCATCGTACTTCCATCCCGTCCGGTAATATCCCGCATCAGCGGAACAATACATACCAGGCCGAAGAATCCATATACAACGGAAGGCACGCCCGCCATCAGGTTTACCGCCGTCTTGCAGATACCATAGATCCGTTTCGGGCAGTAATGAGCCATAAACACAGCGGTAAACAATCCGATGGGAACTCCCACGACAATTGCCCCCGCCGTCACATAAATACTCCCCATGATCATGGGAAGAATACCGAAAATATTATTGGCCGGCCGCCACAGCTGACCGCTCAAAAAATCCCACACTCCGATCTCCCGCATTGCCGGGACTCCGTTGGCAAAGAGGAAGACACAGATCAGCGCCACCGCTATCACAGAGGTGCACGCCGCTATCAAAAAGAGGATTTTCATACCTGTTTCCAAGATACGATTCATGAGTAATACCCACTACCCTTTCTCTAACTGTTTTTCCGCAGAAAGCCTTCCGGAAACCTCCGGAAGGCTTTGCCTCCTGCAGATATGTTGCTTTCTGTTTCAGGTTTTTCCTGATTACTTGAGATCCTCCCACTGGGTAATCTCGCCAAGGTAAACCTGCTTTACCTGATCGGAAGTCAGCTCCGTGATACCGCTGTCGTTGTTCACGATTACCGCGATACCATCCTGAGCGATAACCGTACCGGTCAGGCCCGCTCCGGTCTCGCTGTCCTTCAGATCACGGGAAGCCATACCGATGTCGCACAGGCCGTCAATAGCATTCTGCATACCTGTGGTAGAGTCAGACTCCTGTACCTCGATGGTCACGTTGGGGTTCACTGCCTGATAAGCCTCAACCAGCTTCTCCATAACCGGTGTTACGGAAGAGGAACCTGCAACTGTCACAGAACCGCTTGCTCCGTTGCTGGTAAATGCAGCAGCCGCATCATCGGCCTTGATGTAACCCTCATCCTCGATTACCTGCTGCCCCTCGGCGCTCATAATATAATTCATGAAATCCTGCGCCGCGTCGCTCAGACCTTCTTTGGTCGCGATATTGAACGGACGGGACACCTTGTAAGTACCATTCGCAACATTCTCGGCGGTTGCTTCCACACCGTCGATCTTTACCGCGGTAACGCTTTCATCCAGAGATCCAAGGGAAATATATCCGATGGAGTTTACATCCTCCGCTACCGTCTGCATCATAACGGAAGTGCTGTTGGTAACCTTCGCACCCTGCGTGGTCATATCAACCTCTTCGCCGTCAACTTCCTCAATAATGCCAAACAGCTCCGTGAAAGCTCCTCTTGTTCCGGATCCGTCCTCTCTGGTATTTACCGTGATCTCGCCGGTAGCTCCGGTAGCCGCGTCGCCGCCGTCATCAGATGAGGATCCGCATCCTGCGAAAGCTCCCATTACCAGTGTCGCTGCCATCAGAATGGCTGCCGCTTTCTTCAACTTCATAATCTTTCTCTCCTTACTTCACTTCGTGATTTTGCTTTTTTGAGATTTTGAAATTTTTCTTTTCTCTTGTTTACAGATCCATCATACCGATCAAATGTAAAATCCATTATCGGCCTTTTGTTAAATCTATGTAAAATAACCCGGTCATAGTATGGCCGGGATTTTACATTTTATGCAGTAGTCTTCTCCGCTTTCTTTTCCATGATTGTTCCCGGCAAAAAAAGAACCGCAGGGCAAATCGCCCTGCAGTTCAGACCTGTCAATATTTCTTTCCGCTAATCATGCCAAAGTCATGGCCAAAGGACAAATCACAATTCCGAGGGATGTCCGTGATGTGCTTGGTGTATCAAATAGCGATCGGGTCACTTTTATCGTTGAGGGAAACACTGTCCGCATTGTCAATTCTGCTGTGTATGCCATGCAGGTTTAGGTGGCAGAAACCACCCGTTACATATTAACTTTTGATGGCTTATGGAGTTGCTCTCGCCCTGTAACAAATGAAAATCCAAATTCTCTTTCATTATTATTTTTTCTCCGGTTGCTGACTAACTCCCCCTTTTGCCTGCATAGCCTCCTTCTCATTGATCTTGCTGACGACATTATAATCATAAAAGAACAGTAAAATGGCAATCATCAGGAAGAAAGACGGCAGCACCCACAGATGCGCATTGACCCGTTCCATGTACATATTCTGGATTCCCGTCAGTTCACTGAACAAACTATACCATCCGGGGATCGAAGGGATGACCAGGAGTGTCATCGGAATCCGGAAACGCTGACCCTCATACAGGAAAATTATCCGATAGAACCAGTATACCACCTCCCAGGCAAAGGCCGCGTAAATCAGAACCCGAAGGATCGGGATAAACGGTTCCCACCCGATTCCGGTGGACATCACAATACCACCTCCCACTGCCACAACAGCTATCAACGCCAGTTCCACCAGCTTTACATAAATGTAAGCCCATACCCATTTCTTCTTTGCGCTGTCCGACCTCATACTATTCACTCCCTTCTTTACCATGTCAGGTTTCTGTTAGTTTCATTGTATCATCTTCTATACATATTACAAGCTTTTTCGCTACACAGTCCTTTTTCACATCAGGCGGTAAGTCTCAGGAAATCTGTTCGATTTTAATCTCACTTTTTCCATCTTCCGTAACAGATATTGTCACCTGATACTTCTCCTTATTTCGTGCATCAACCTCTATCGTTTTGCTCCCCTCACTCAATGCAACTTCTCCCTTTGCTACAGGGCCGTTCCACAGATGATCGTCAGCATATTTTCTGGAAAGTACATAAATTTCATAATACCCCTCCTCCTCATAAGAAGCATAGCCAAAATACACCAGTACAGGTTCTTCTTCCTTTGTAATCACATAGGGCAGCTCTCCATAACCGCCATATTTTGTCTCTGCAGCCACCCGGAAATTATGATATAAAGTATCACTGTCATAGGCTTCTCTCTCCATGCGAGTGCGAAAATTCCAAAGATTCAGACCTACTATGAATGCTATCATGACAGCACCGATTGCGAGACCAATCAACGTATTCTTTTTTCTCTTACTCATATTTTCCCTCCCAAACAGATCAGGGCTGTCATCTGACAGCCCTAGATTTTTCACTATAAACTAAGCCTTGTCAGACTTATATTTCAACTCCGCCCACATATACTCTTGCCGCATTTCCACCAACTCGAACCTGAAAATCAATGCCCACAGTAAGACCATATCTCATGTCCTGGACATTTCCCGCAATCCTGGCGCTTGCCGGTGTTGCATCCTCCTGGCCTTTTTCTACATATTAAGTTTTTTGTTATTTCCCATATTTAGTTTTGCTGCACTTAAAACTTTTTAGAAATTGGCGGAATAGCTTTCTCCATATCAAGCTCCTCCTAACCTTTCCAATAACTTTTTTTCATTACGAAACGGGAAACTGTAATACATTTCTTTCCATCTCCGAAAAAAGGTCTGCCGCATCCGTTTGATAAAAATCACAGATGCGACAGACCTTGAAACGATCAATCTTTCTTTACGGTAATCATGCGGAAGTCATGCACGATACCCACGAAAATCAAAATGCCTCCAAGGCTTCCCAACATACCAATCAGAGAATGTCCTATGGGATTCATATCATCTTTAAATGCAAAATCAATCAACCAAAACACATAACCCACCATCGCAATCAGGCTCCATTTTACTGCTCCCTCCGTTCCTCTGTAAAAATACAACAAACGGTATAAAAGATAGATCCCCTCAACCGCCAGGCAGAGAATCGACACTATCAGAACCCCCACCGAATCATCCCCGAGAAATCCTCCCAGAAGCCCGACACAACCTCCCAACACCAAGGCCAGAACATATAATATAAGCCAAAGCTTTTTCTTTTCGAGAATGCCTTTCATAATACTTTCTTTCCTGCCTTTTCCTTGCTTGTTCTCCTTTCGCAGCCATACAATCAGATAATGAAACGCTATAATGGCAGACACACCAATGCATATTCCTAAAATGCTTCCCCACCGGTCTTCTAATTTGAACAACAGATCCGACATATCTTATTGATTCCTTATACTGACAAATTGATAAATATAATTTGGAGTAGGGCCTGTTCCTACAAGCGTATCAATTGCTCTTACTCGGATAATGACCCCTGTATTATCGTTTAGCAAACTATCTGATGCAGCTCCTACCGCTGTCCCTATTGCCGCTGCCACACCGGCATTAAGTCCCGGTATCAAGCCAATAATATAGCCTGCGGCTCCTGTACCAAGACCCACCATGATACTCCAAACCAAGCTGTTAAAATAATAATCATAAAGGTTCGGCCCCACTGTAACACATTTGTTTACACCATGGATGCCTACGCGTGCAGACAGTCTGCTAAAAACATAATTGTATTCCTCTTCTGAAATATATCCTTTTTCATATGCCTGCCCTGCAGCATTAAGAAAATCCTGATTCGTAAAATACACCGTCTCCTTTTCTTCTATCGACTGTAACGCCGGCGCTGCCTGCGTTACAACCCCTGTCGAGAAAAGCATAGCCCCTGCCAATACCATACATAGTAATCTTTTCCATGATTTCATCATATTGTTTCTCCTCCCTCTTAAGTTTTTTGTTATTCCCCGTATTCCGTTGTCTTTCGAAGGTTATGAAAACACCTCTTAATCTTTTTTCCCAAAGAGCAGTTCCCATAACCACTCAAAAATCGTTGGATCAGCTCCCGCTATACCGTTTTCTGACATTACCCATCCCTCCTGTCATAATTGATATTTTAATTATGACAGCTCCCGCCTGTCCTTTCAAGCATATTGGAATAAGCGGTCGTTTTTTCGGAAGGAACGGTCAAGAATCCTGCTCAGATTGACCTGCACCGGTCATGGCAAATGAAATCCGCACAGAAAATTTTTCATCTTCCGTATCAATTTCCATCTCTCCCCCGTTTTGTTCTACACTCTCCTTCACATTCAACAGCCCATAGCCGTGCTCCTTTGCGTCTTTTTTGGAAGTATAAGAAAACAGTTTTTCCTTGTCGATCTCCCACTCGATCGGATTTTCCACCTGAATCAGCAGTTTTCCGTTACTCTCTCCGATCCAGAGAAAGATTTCTTTTTTCTTTTCCCGCAGCCGCCCGCAGGCTTCCCCTGCATTTGCCAGAAGATTGGAAAAAATCGCGCACAGATCATACTCGGAAACCGGAAGCCGTCCCTCCGGAAAAGCTCCCTCGCAAAAGAAAGAAACCTCTTTTCCCATCTTCCTTTTCTCGTGTGCGATAACGGCATTGATCAACGGATTCCCCACGTCCATCGCGAGATCGTCTGTCGCTGAGATCTTCGCGTTCTCCTTCTCCAGATATTCCCGCGCCTTCTCCACCTGCCCCTCTGAGAGATAATGGCTGACCGCTGACAGATGGACCTTCATATCATGGCGAATCCGTCGCACTTCTTTCACATGATTTTCCAGCGAAAGGTAATGTTCCTTTTCCATTGAGATATACTGATCTTTCAGACGGCTCTCTTCCATATATCTCTTCCGAAGATCATCCAATATGATGAGCCCTACCCCGAAGAAATAGATCAGTTCTGCGAAGCCAAGACTGAAAAGGGCATAGACGTCCTGAATTCCTACCGGATAACCCTCAACCATCTTTCCTCCCCACTCCGTGACCCCGCTGGCGGAAATCCCCAGCATAATGCCAATCACAAAATAAACAGACGGAATTTGAGCGATCTTTTCTCTCCAGACCGTTTTTCCGGTCAGAAATAAGGCAACAAGCAGAAGCGCCATGATCTGCACGGCTTCGTTGTAAATGGCAAACGGCCACTCTCCAACATCAACTGACCAATGTCTGCAGACTATACCGAAAATAACTCTGACCGGATCCACAACAATCCCCATATTAAACACGGCAAAAAAATATTTCAGAAGATTCTTCAGAATACTGCCGGAAAAAAATATTACCGTTGTCGCCGCCCGTATTAATAGCCAGATTGGCGGCCCGTTGAAGCCAAATCCCGCCATGCCTTCAAACAGAAAAGCCGCGGCCAAAAGAGCCGCCGCCACGCCAATACGCGCTTTACTTTTCACAACCCTCATCTGCATAACACCCGTCATCCAGACCCATTCTTCCGCCGTATACAACATCTGCATCACAACATCCTGCATCCCTCATCCCCCTGTTTCCTATCGTTTCGCGTTTCGGAAGAGATGCCGGTTGTACCGCTCCTGAAAATCCTTCCGCGCCCGCCGGCTGATCGGAAGTTCTTCTCCATTTAACAGTCTGACCCTGTTTCCCTCTATCCCCGACACCCATGCCAGGTTGACCAGACAGCTTCTGTGGCACAGGGCAAATCCCTTATCCGCCAGTTCCTCCGTCCAAAAGCCGATGCCCCGCCCGTCAAAACAAGGCGCCGCCCCGGCCTTCAAATACAGATATACGTATTTATCGCTGGCGCGCAGATAGATCACATCCGACAGATGTACCTTCCTGCTGTCGCCCTTTTTCCTCTCGATAACGATATAACGGTTGGCGTTTTCCAGATCCCTTACCATCAGCTTCATCTTCACGGCAAAACGCTCATACTCCAGCGGCTTTACCAGAAAACCGAAAACGCCGTCCCCATAGCCCTCTACGGCCAGCTCACTGTGACTGGTAATAAAGCAAATCCGCACTCTCTTCTCACGTTCTCCCAGGAGATCTTTCAGCTCAATGCCGCTCATACCCTCCATCTCAATATCGAGAAGCAGGATATCCGGCAGTGTCCCGGAAAGCACCGCTTCCGCGGAGCGGTATGTCACGGTACAAAAGTCATAG
>CASECT010000162.1 GCA_949286525.1 uncultured Eubacteriales bacterium
GCTCTGGTAATATTGGAACTCACACCCACACCGAAGGTTATATTTCCGGATCGGTTATCCCGCATCTCGATATAGGCGGCCGCCTTCGCATGGGATCCCTCTCCCAGCGCATGCTCGGAGTAATCCAACACAGTAAAATCAATAGCCGGCACGCACTGGCGGATCGCCAGCTTCAGTGCGTCAATGGGACCGTTGCCATCCGCCTCAGAGTGAATTTTTTCTCCCTGGTATTCAAAGTCCACGGAGATATGGGTCTCATCGCTGGCCATGTTGTCGTCAATGTCCACAAAAATCAGCCGGAACGGTTCCTTTGCTTCCAGGTACTCACGCTTAAATGCCGCCATGATCTCCTGGGGCGGAATCTCTCCGCCTTCTTTCTCGGACATATACTGAATCACATCGGCAAATTCACGCTGCATCTTCTTTGGAAGCTTGTAACCGTAAACCGTATCCATGACAAAGGCCACTCCTCCCTTGCCGGACTGACTGTTAATACGGACCACCGGCTCGTACTTCCTGCCGATATCCGCAGGGTCGATAGGCAGATAAGGCACTTCCCAATACGGATCGCGGCGCTCCTGCATGGCATGGACGCCCTTGTTGATGGCATCCTGATGAGAGCCGGAAAAAGCGGTAAACACCAGTTTCCCCGCATAAGGATGGCGCATATCCACCTGCATCTTGCAGCAACGCTCATAGGTCTCCACAATCTCGTTGATATTTTCAATGTTCAGTTTCGGGTCAATCCCCTGAGAAAACATATTGTAGGCCACGGTCAGGATATCCACATTTCCGGTCCGCTCCCCGTTGCCAAGCAGCGTTCCCTCCACCCGGTCCGCCCCGGCCAGCAGCGCCAGTTCCGTGATGGCGACACCTGTTCCCCGGTCGTTGTGGGGATGGATACTCAGAATAATATTCTCCCGATCCTCAAAATGTTTGTTCATCCACTCAATCTGATCTGCATAGACATTGGGCGTATTCATTTCCACCGTCGCCGGAAGGTTGAAGATAATCGGATTGTCATTGGCGTGATCCCAGGCTTTCTGCACTGCCGTACAGATGCGCAGGGCAAACTCCACCTCTGTTCCGGTAAAACTCTCCGGAGAATACTCCAGCTGAATATCCCCGTCAAAATCTTTCAGACGCTCCTTTACCATCTTTGTCCCTGCCACCGCGATATCAATAATCTCATCCTGGCTCTTATGGAACACCACATCCCTCTGCAGCGTCGATGTGGAGTTGTAAATATGCATTACCACCTTCTTGATGCCCTGGATGGCCTCGAAGGTCTTGTCAATCAATTCTTCCCTGCACTGGGTCAGCACCTGCACCTTCACATCATCCGGGATCCGGTTCTCCTCTACCAGTTTTCGGAGGAAGTCGTACTCAATCTGGGACGCGGAGGGAAACCCGATCTCAATCTCCTTAAACCCCAGCTTGAGGAGAAGTTCAAACATTTCCATCTTCTCCTCCACATTCATCGGTTCAATCAATGCCTGATTGCCGTCCCGCAGATCCACGCTGCACCAGATCGGCGCCTTTTCAATCTCCTTATCAGGCCACTCCCGCTCCGGATAACGCAGTACCGGATTTCTCTTATATCTCTGATAGTTCAACACGCTTGCTTCCTCCTGTCTTTATTCCCCAAATCCATCTTCAATCAACGCGACCAGCGTTTCCAGCGCTTTCTCCTCATCCTCGCCGTCACAGACCAGTTCGATATAATCGCCGGCCTTTATGCAGGCGCCCAGGACACTCAACACGCTTTTGGCGTTGGCTGTCCCGCTGTCCCCATAATGAAATGTCACATGACACTGAAATTTCATTGCCTCCTCGCAAAAAATTCCCGCAGGTCTCAGATGTAATCCCGTAGGATTGGTGATCTGTACCTTTTTGCTAACCATGCCTCTACCTCCTCTGATTTCAGTCTCTCTATTCTGATGCTGTTATTGTAATCTGTATGGTTGCAGGTCCCATTTGGTAATCTTCGTCCAGATTTAATGTAACCGGCAGGTTGTATGTTCCCGGCACAAGACCGTTCACATCCACATATCCGGTTATAGAATCTGCCGAAAGCCTCGCCAGTTCCGACTGCAGCGCGGTAATGCCGACTCTGACCGTGGGCGCGCTGAAGCTGGTGGTATAGCCCCGTTCCAGATTCCGCACGGAAATATTTCCCGCCGGCACATCAAATTCCTGTGTCGTCTCGCCCGCGACTCCAACTTTGACGCTTACCTGAGCATCCTGGGAATCCAAAAGCGTTACCCCTTCCGGCAGATAGGACGTAATGTCCACCGTCGTCGTCAGATCCTGCGTAATATCCGACAGGGAAATGACGGAAGACGGGATCGTAATACTGGTTACCTGATTCAGTTCACTGCTCTCTCCCTTGATCATAACGGTGGACGGATCCGTTGTAATGCCGGTCAGTTCCAGACCATCCGCCAGATTTCCGCTGGTCTCCACCGTAATCGGCACTTCTTTGACACTCACAATTTCCACATAAATGTCCACGGTATCCACGCTGACCTGCAGCCGTGTCGTGTCCACTTCCTTTCCATCCGCGTCATAAAATACGGGCACCACCGTCTCGCTTGTATCCATATTCCTTCCTGACACATCACAGTAAGCCCGGACACTCTCAATCTTAGACACAGACTCCGCCGGTCCACGCACAGAAATAACATTTGGGGCCACCGTTACCGCATCCACGGCAAATCCCTCTGCCGTATCGCCGGTAGTCATTCCCCGAACGGAGAAACGGGCGTCCATTTCCTCCCCTACCTCAACGCCCAGATATATTCTCTGAGCAGAAATCCTCACGGAACTGGCGTACCGATTTACTGTAATTTCCACCGGTATTCTCTCGTCATCCTCCAGATAATTCATGTCTGCGGTGGCGGTAAAGTCCGAACTGGATAATCTTTCCAGCACGGAACGCTGAGCCGTCACGCGGAAAGATACCGTATTCCCATCTGTAAGTGTGTAATATTTTCCCTGTTCCGTCAACACATTTTCATTGATGACCTGCACAGTAGCGGTAAATGTTTTTGTTTGTTCCGGATCATCCACATTGACCACAATCATCCACAGAGCGATGGAAAAAACCAGGGCCAGAATTTTGAATCCGATATTAGCGGTCAGCGCTTTCTTTATCTTCATCCACATGCCCGGACCTCCTTCCCCGGAAAAATTTACCATGCTCCTGCTCTGCCTTTACTTCCTCCGGTTTCTGTATACGGCGCAGCTCATCCTCAAGAACTTCTTCCGTTACATCCCGCATCAGCTTGCCTTCCCTGGCGATAGAAACCGCTCCGGTCTCCTCAGACACCACGATCGTCATCGCGTCGCATACCTCACTGATTCCCACGGCAGCCCGATGTCTGGTTCCCAAATCCTTGCTCAGCTCCATATTGTCCGACAAGGGCAGATAACAGGTGGCGGAAACAATACGGTCGCCCCGTACAAGTACAGCGCCGTCGTGGAGCGGCGTATTCTTCTCGAAAATATTGATCAAAAGCTGCCGGGACACCAGAGAATCCAAGGTTATCCCCGTTCTCTCGTACTCCGTCAACTCATCGTTCAATTCTATCACAATCAGCGCCCCCGTTTTTACCGCACCCATCTCAAAGGAAGCCTTGACCATATCGGTAATGGTTTTTTCCGTAAAACGGTCGCCAATATTTCTGGAAAAATTGATGGAGAGCAACGCATTGAAAACCTTGTTTCTCCCCAGCTGTTCCAATGCTTTTCGCAGCTCCGGCTGGAACAGAATAATAATGGCGATAAAGCCGGCGGAAAACAGGCGGTCCCCCAGCCAGAGGATCGTGTGCATCTGGAAAATGGCAGCCAGGAGCAAAAAAGCTACAATTACCATAATACCGCGGAAAAGGATCCAGGTTCTCGTGTTTTTAATCCAAACCAGCACCTGGTAGATAAAAAAAGCGATAATAATAATTTCCACCACATCCGTCGGCTGAATGGTCGGTATATTGAATCCAAAATAATCCTGCAAAAACGCGTCCACCGCATTCTCTATATGCTCCATCTGCTCACTTCCCTTCTTTTCCTCTTATTTTCTTACCGCGTACCCATATTATTTTTTGGTTTTTTTGCGGTTCCAACGGAAACGGCGTCTCCGTTCTTTCTCGTCCAGAGACTCCCTGGTAATGGTCTTGATCTCCTTCTCCTCCTCCGCGATATGAAGTTTCGGCACCGCCGTCACATAATAATAATATTCATCGTCTTCAAACTGTACCTGTTCCGTGCGGCTGTAATCCAGATTCAGAAAGATGTAATTTACAATACACCCGGCCAAAAACGTAATCACGTTGCCGATAATCAGCGCCGGGACTCTGCCGTAATTGCCGGTAAACAGGTAACCGGTCAGCAGAATGACAAACTCTGTCAGGCATCCGGCCAGAACTCCGATCAGCCAGGCATACTCCAGATTCCGATTGCGAATACTATAGACCACCAGAAACATGGCCACCATTGCCGCCAGGAAAAAATAGAACAGCGGGCGGCTCAGCATCTGGCTCTGCATCAGATCCAGCGCGGTTATCTGGGATGTAGGATCCAGAAACAGCGAGGCGTTATCCCGCACCGTCTTCAAAAAGCACGAGAGAAAAGATCCGCATATGACCACGGCAATCTCATTGATATTCCGCATCAACGCCGCCCCCATGGGAATCGCGTAAGGTATCTGCAGCTGATGCAGAACCGGAATTGCGATCAGATGATAGGTACTCTCGGATCGAAAATACCCGCATACTCCGTAACAGACAAAGATCAGCAGAAGCGTAGTTACCGCCAGATCTGTAGACAGCGCCATGAAATGAAGCAGAACCATAGAAAGCAGCACAACTGTCGTACCCTGAGGCGGCAGAAAAGAGCACACCAGGGCAATAATTACCGCTACCCACCAGTGATTCAGAGCGTCCTGATACCCAAAAGCTTCGTTTATCGTCAACATTGCGGCCAGACTGAGCACAAAGTACCACAACCGCAGAACCTTCTTTTCCCGCTTTGCCACAAAGTGTCTGATTTTTTCCCGTAACTGAACAAAAAATGCCATATCACTTCCAGCCTTCCGGCGTCTCCGTCTCCTCTTCCTGCTGGTACATTTCTTCCAGAATCCTGTATTCCGCTGCCAGCTTTTTTATTTTCTGTCTTCCCTTCCGGTAACGCTTCTGGGCCTTCTGATACATCAGCCGCAGATAAAAATAGAGATAGGTAATATATCCCAAAATTCCAATTATTACGCCCAAAATCAGCAGCATTGTGCTAAGGTTGGGAATCACGAACCAGATCAACAGCACCGCGGCCCCCCCGTAGAGCAGCAGATAGAAAACCGTTCCCGCAAGAAAACACAAAATGATATGGAGCGTCAGATAATCTCTCTTCCCATAGTGCATCATCGGAAGAAGATCCCTCTTCTCACGCTGCTCAAACATAGCGATTTTTGTCATCTGCTTTACACGTTCCTCATTCAGCATACGTTTCGCTTCCTTTGCTCTCGCGCAGTTCTCCTCCCCCGCTCTTCTCGCAGTGCCGCTCCCTCGCTTCGCGCGGTCGCTCACGGGCTCTCGCCCTATAAAATCACACGCCATCCCACCCGCCTGCCAGCAGGCGGTGGGCTGTCCTGCGATTTTGCACTGCTCGATGCTTTCGTGCACATTATACCACATTCCACATTAGAAGCAAATGTTTCCCAGAAAAAACGCCCGCGAATCGAATGCCTCAAAAAGCGCTTTTTTCCATTCCGGTACAGATACTGATACAGAAAACCTCTGCCGCTCCGGCGGCGAGAAGTTCTTCGGCCGCGGAATCCATAGTGCTGCCCGTGGTATAGATATCATCTGCAAGCAGAATCCGTTTCCCCCGCACCAACTCTCCCCTGACGCAAAACGCCCTGTCAAGATTATACATCCGCCCCGCAGGATTCAATTCCTTCTGTGGGCGGGTAGCCCTCAGGCGAAACAGCGCCCTTCTCTCCACCGGGATCCCCATCTGTTTTCCCAGAGCCCCGGCCCAGACTTCCGCCTGGTTATAGCCCCGTTTTTTTCGTTTCCGAAAATACAACGGCACAGGGACAATGACCTGTGGATTTTTCCTGCGGATCCAATCTCCCAACGTTCTCTCAGCATCCGTGGCAAAAACTCCGGCATAGCATCTGCGATTTCCATATTTAAAGCGGTACATACTGCTCTTCATGGGTCCACGGTAGACGTACACTCCCCGGCCCTGAGCGAAGGCATGCCGATTTTTCCTGCAGTCGCCGCAATACTCTTTGCCACATTCCTGCCCGTCATCCCGAAAAAATTTCCCGCACTTCATACAGCAGCGGTCTCCCACTGCCTGCACGTTCTTTCGACATTCCGGGCAAAATCCCTGCTTCTCCTCCCAGGGCTCCAGAATGCGGTCACACCCCGGACATCTGGGCGGAAATAAGAGTTTGATCCATATTTTCTTCATTCTTCTCCTCCTGATTTTTATTGACTTTCCCTTCCGATACTTTTAAAATTTAGATGTTATATGAAAAATCGGCACATCAGATCTAGAATATCAAACGAAAGGATGCTGCAATTATGATAAATTTTCGAAAATATCTCGCCATTGGTCTGACATTGACCTGCGCTTTGAGTTTCGCGTCCTGCGGTTCCGATAACAGTTCTTCCTACGAGCCGTTGCCGGAGGAAGATACCAGAAGCTACGACATTCGTGTCTGCCAGGACGACAACAGCGATACCGCCAACGCCATTACCCAGGGATTTACAGATGCTCTGATCGACCTGTTCGGCCAGGAGCATATTCATCTGGAAGTGAGGATTCCCGACAGCGAAAACAGCGCGTCTGATATCTGCACATCTTTCGCCGCAGATGGCGCCCAGCTGATCTTTACCAACGGAGAAAACTCCCTCACGGCCGCTTCCGAGAACATTTCCGATCTCCCCATTGTGGCCGCCAACGTCATGGATTTCGAGCGGGTCCTCCACATTATCACACCCCAGGGCGAAGAGTGGGACGAAACCACCGGACGCAATATTACCGGAGTCAGCAGTCTGACCTCCATTCCAGACCAGACATCTATGTTGATCGAAACCACAAAGGATCTCCGGTCCGTGGGCATTCTCTACTGCACCGAAGATCAGGACGCCGTTTTCCAGAACGAGCTCCTGGAGACCTATCTGGATGAGGCGGGCATTCCCTGGAAGGAGTACGCCATCCCGTCCACATCCCAGGCGGCGGACATCAGCAGCAGCGGAGAAAATCCCGCCAACGTAATCATCCCTTCCAGATTTTCTGCTGCTTCCGGAAAAGAGGGGGCAAATACCGATGTGGTAACCTTCGGCGAAAACAGTCAGTCCACCGGCATCAATTCGCCGGCCAGCGTCCGCACTCCCCAGATTTCCTCCAACTGGAGCGATGATCTGACACCGGAGGGTCTGACTCCTCTGCCGGAAGATGCCACAACCGATCAGATCGCCGCGTACGCCGCAGCGGAGTGCAGTGTGCTCTACATTTCCGCCGGCAGCATGCTGACCGATCAGATCGGCACCATCGCCTCTGCCGCCACCGCCGCCGGTAAAATAACCGTTGGCGGAGACGCCGTTTTAGGACAGTCTACTCTGGTTAGCATGTACACCGACCCCTACGCCCAGGGATACGCCGCCGGAAAACAGGCTTACCGCATTCTGGTAGACGGGGATGACCCCGGGGCGATCGCCATCGACGACGTGGCTGCCGACGACAGCGTCAAACTCTACAACGGCGACGTAGCCGCTACACTCGGATTGAGTTTTCCGAAGTCTTTCAATGAAATTCATGAATATCTGGAAACTTATGTGATCGGCTCCAACACGGAGCGCATAGAGCCCACCGAGGAGGAATAACCCTCACACGGTAAGCTGAGAAAGTCTATCCTGCAGCCCGGAGTATCTTTTCTGCTGGGCTGCATTTTTTATCATATCAGAGAATGTCCGCTCATCTCCCACAATGGTAACGCACTTCTTTGCCCTGGTTACCCCGGTGTACAGAAGATTGCGGTTCATCAGAAGTTTCGGCCCCGGAAGCAGCGGGATAACCACCGCCGGGTATTCACTTCCCTGGGATTTATGTATGGTCAGCGCGTAAGCCAGTTCCAATTCCTCAAGATTGCCAAAGGGATACTCCACCATACGACCTTCGTCATATTCCACCCACAGGGAGCTGGAAAACTCGTTGATCTCCCGGATAATCCCCACATCCCCGTTGAACACGCCGGTCCCCTTGTCCACGGCGATGCCGTATCTGCTGCGCACCTCCCACTCCAGCTGATAGTTATTGCGAATCTGCATAACTTTATCCCCTTCCCGGAAAATGCGCGTACCTGACTCCCTCTGTTCCTTTCCGGGAGCCTCCGGATTCAGATAGCGCTGCAGAATCGTGTTCAGCCGTTCCACTCCCAACAGACCCTTGCGGGTGGGCGTCAGTACCTGGACATCGTAGCTGGATGCGCCCACATAGCCGGGCAGCTTGTCCCGGACCAGCTGCAGGACCACATTGATAATTACATCCGCGTCATAGCGCTTCAGAAAAAAGAAATCCCGGCTCTGATTGTCCAGAACGACTTCCTCCCCCGCGTTGATTTTGTGGGCATTTACGATGATATCGCTGGAAGCGGCCTGTCGGAATACCTTCTGCAATTCCACCACCGCAAAACATTCGGAGGCGATCAGATCGCGAAGCACATTTCCCGGGCCCACACTGGGAAGCTGGTTCACATCTCCCACCAGAATCAGCCGCGTGCCGTCGCTTACCGCCTTTACCAGGGCATACATCAGCGTGATATCCACCATAGACATCTCGTCGATAATCAGCACATCCGTCTCCAGCGGATTGTTCTCGTTTCGCTCAAACATTCCCTCCCTCTGCGCCCCCTGTTCCCGGCTCTCCGGCGCGCCGGAGACTTCCAGCATGCGATGGATCGTCCGGGCTTCATATCCGGTGGCCTCGCTCATCCGCTTTGCCGCGCGGCCCGTGGGCGCCGCAAGAAGGATGTCATATCCCTCCATCTCAAAATACCGTATCATGGCGCGGATTGTGGTGGTCTTTCCCGTTCCGGGACCTCCTGTCAGGATAAACAGGCCGTGGGTAACCGCTCCCTTGACTGCCTCTGCCTGCCGTTCATCCAGTACCATGTGCTCCTCTTTTTCAATCCGCCGGAGAGCAGCCTCCAGTTCGATGTCCGGCACATCATAAACCACATCCAGCTCCCGCAGCATTCCGGCGGTCACTTCCTCCATGCGGTAAAAGGATTTCGCATAGACCTGCTCGCCCTTCATCACGATCTTCCGGTCCATGGCCAGATTCATCAGCTGTGTCTCCACCGCCTCCTCGGGCACTCCAAGAAGCTGCACCGTCATCCGCACCGCCGTCTCCCTCGGCAGGTAGGTATGTCCCGCTCCGGCACCCTGGGACAGCACATACAAAATACCGCTGCGGATACGGAAGTCCGAATCCGTGCGGATGCCCACCCGGGAAGCGATCTCATCCGCGATCCGAAATCCGATTCCCGGCACCTCATCCGCCATACGGTAAGGATTTTCACGGATCACACTGTAAATCATCGGACCGTACTGCTGATATATCCGAACAGCAAGATTGGTATGAATCCCATACTGCTCCAGAAAAATCATGGCGTCACGAAGATCCCGCTTCTCCATCATCTGGGTGGAAATGTCCATGGCCATACGCTCACTGATGCCTTTTACTTCCGCCAGACGCTCCGGCTCCTCCTCCATAATCCGGAAAGTATCTCCCTTAAACCTCCTTACAATCCGGGCGGCCAGCGCCACGCCGATCCCCTTGATGGCGCCGGAGGCCAGATAGCGTTCCATGGACTGGGCATCCTCGGGAGCCTTTACCTGGAAGGAGCGGATCTGAAACTGATCCCCGTAAGTGGGATGGCTGGTATACTGTCCCTGAAGCAAAAGGCTCTCCCCCTCGCTTACCGCCGGGAGCGTTCCCACACAGGTAATCTCCTCTTCCCCGCAGATAAAGACAAAGACTGTGTAGCCATTATCCGCGTTTCGGAAAATGATATGTTCCACATATCCCTCAATCTCTTCCATCTTCTGTCCTTTCCATTCTGCCCTTTCGGCGCCGTCCTTTTACCATGCTTTTGCCTTCTGCCTCAGGATACAAAAGGCATGCGGGATACGCATGCCTTCAGCAACTGTCTGTTTCCTTTTCTCATGCCGCCCTTGGCGGAACTTTGTCTGACTTCCGGCTGAGTTCTCAGTCCTCCATACCCTCGCCGGCCAGAAACTCCACATATTTTCCGGTACCGATGGCCACACAGGTCATAGGTTCCTCAGCCGTCATAGTATTGATGCCTGTCCGATCCTCGATCAGTTCCTCCAATCCGCGCAGCAGCGCTCCGCCTCCGGTAAGCACAATCCCGCGATCCGCCACGTCCGCGGCCAGCTCAGGCGGTGTCTTCTCCAAAACGGAATGAATCGCCTCCACGATCTGCAGCGTAGCTTCCCGCAGAGCTTCCTCCGTCTCCTCGGAAGAGACCTGAATTGTCTTCGGCAGTCCGGTTACCAGGTTCCGCCCGCGCACATCCATCGTCTCCGGCTGTGCCAGGGGATAACAGGTTCCAATCTTGATCTTAATATCCTCCGCTGTCCGCTCTCCGATCAGCAGGTTATGTTTCTTGCGCATATAGCGCACAATCGCCTCGTCAAAGTCATCGCCGGCTATTTTGATGGAAGTGCTGACCACAGACCCCCCCAGCGAAATAACCGCAATGTCCGCGGTACCCCCACCGATATCCACGATCATATTGCCGCAGGGCCTTCCGATATCAATGCCCGCGCCGATGGCTGCGGCAATCGGTTCCTCGATAATGGAAACCTCTCTGGCTCCGGCGGCATAGGTGGCGTCCTCAACGGCACGCTTCTCCACCTCCGTAACCCCGCTGGGCACACAGACACTGATTCTCGGTTTCCGGTAGCTTCGCTTTCCGATGGCCTTCTGAATAAAATACTTGATCATCTTCTCCGTAACCGTATAGTCAGAGATAACCCCCTGACGCAGCGGCCGAACCGCCACAATATTGCCGGGCGTTCTTCCCAGCATCAGCCGCGCCTCCTCGCCGATGGCTTTTATCTTATTGGTATCCCGATCAAAGGCTACAACGGACGGCTCCTTGAGAACCACACCCTTACCTTTTACATAGACCAGGATGCTCGCTGTACCCAGATCAATTCCGATATCTGTTGAAACCATTTCGTTTCTCCTTTCCTTATCCACCTATCAATCGCTATCTATAAAAAGACATAATGTACCTAATGACAGTTTTGCAATCTATTCTTAATTATATACAATTACTTCCAATTTTCAATGGATTTTTCCCATTTTCCTCCCAAATATTTCCTGTTTTTCTTTTTTTCATTTTCTTAAGATTCTTTTCATTTTTTATTCACACAGTTGACACATTTGCCCGTTATTATCTTAACTGTACTAGCTGATGAGCTAATATATTTTTCATAACTCAGCTCCGGGATGAACAATCCCGGGGCACTCCCCAAAACATAATGGAGACAGCGGATCCCCTTCCTGATCCGCTGTTTCTGTTTTATTCTTTATTTTTATTCCTCGTCGAACATGCCAAACCCCGCCACCTCGCTGACCGGCAGGGAGAACACAATCGTTCCCGCCTCCGAATCCGGTCCGGCCTTGCGGAGAATCGCCTGCATAATCGCCGATTTCTGTTCCGTTCTGGCCACGATCATGATAACTTCCTTTTCCTGGGCTATGGAGACGTTGTAAAATTTCGCCTCCTCCTCCCGACCGGTACCTTTACCGTGCAGCACCGTGCCGCCCGTCGCCCCTGCCGATCTGGCGGCGTTCATTACCATATCTGTTCTCCCCTCATTGGCAATGGCCAGAATCAGTTCATAGGAATAATTCAGTTCCGGAACATACTTTGCCGACTGCTGGTCTCCGTTCAAATACGCCATTGTCTTTCCACCTCCGATACTCTTAATGGGCACCGACACCGCAATACCGTGGCCGGGCACTCCGATAAACATCTGTCTCTTCTCTTCCCTGATCAGTTTCCGTGCTTTTTCCGGGGAGGCAATCATGACCGCTATCCGTTTCTCATCTGACTCTATCCCGAGCAAATCCAGCATACTCTGAACAGCGGTTCCATGTCCCAGAAAAACAACCCCCGCGGCAATCTCCAATCTCCTGCTGATTTCCACCAGCTTTTTCATCTCTTTCGGATTTACAATCGATATCACATAATTCAACCGGCATCCACCTCCCACAGTTCCACGATCTCGTCATCGCCATACAGGACGGGCTCTTCCACAATGGTTTTCTTCTTCCTCTCGTACAGGAATCCCACCATTTGAATGGACAACAGAGGCATCATCGCCACCATAGCCACCAGACCGAAAGCGTCCGTCAGCACATTTCCCCCCCAAGCCATGCTGGCTCCAATCATAAACTGCAGCATAAAGGTAGCCGTCATGGGACCGGAAGCGACACCGCCTGAGTCGAAAGCAATCGCCGTATAGATATCCGGCACAAAGAAGGTCAACACCAGGGCAACGATATATCCCGGTATCAGAAACCACAGAATGGAAATACCTGTCATAACCCGCAGCATGGAAAATCCCATTGCCAGCGCGATAGCGATGGAGAGGCTCAGTTTGATGGATTTCCCGGGAATCGCTCCCGCGCTCACTTCCTCAATCTGTTTTTCCAGAACCGCCACAGCCGGCTCCGCGGAGATAATGAACCATCCCAGCAGCATTGACAACGGCACAAGAATCCACCGCGTCGGCCCGGAAGCCAGTTCCGCTCCCAGCACGGACCCCAGAGATGAAAACCCCACATTGACGCCTGTCAGGAAAAATACCAACCCCACATAAGTGTAAAAAATACCGATGATAATCTTTGCCAGGCTGCGCCCGCTCATCTTCAGGAAAAAAATCTGAAACAGGAAAAAGATTGTTGCGATGGGGAGCAGCGCCACCGCCATCTCCTCCATATACTGGCCTACCGCCAGAAGATATGCCTTCCCAATCTCCGCTGTATCCGTGAAAGAGGAAGTGCTTACCGACACCACCGCGTCGCCGTTCGAATAGAAAAATCCCAGAATAAGTACCGCAAGAATCGGGCCGATAGAGCAGAGAGCCACCAGACCGAAACTGTCGGCTTCCGCTTTTTTATCGCTTCGAATATTTGACACCCCCATACCCAATGCAAGGATAAAGGGAACCGTCATCGGGCCGGTAGTCACGCCGCCTGAATCAAAGGCAACTCCCAGAAAATCCCCCGGAGTAAAAGCCGCCAACACGAAAACCACCCCGTAGAACGCGATAAGAAGCCACCGCAGCTTCACGCCGGTCACGATACGAAGCATGCAGACCGCCAGAAAAAATCCAACGCCAACCCCTACCGTAATCAACAGCACACTGTTGTCAATATGGGGTACGGTCTCTGCCAGAACCTGCAGATCGGGCTCCGCCACTGTTACCGCCACTCCCAGAGCAAAGCTTACTATCAGGATGAATGGAAGATTCTTCGTCTTCGTCATGGCTGTTCCTATCTTGTTACCGATAGGCGTCATGGAGATATCCGCTCCCAAAGAAAACATTCCCATTCCAAAGATCAAAAGCAACGTTCCCAGAAGGAAACACAGCATAAGATCCGTCTGAATCGGCGATATCGTCAGGCAAAGAATCATGACAATCGCCATGATTGGCAGCACGCTGACAATGGACTCCTTCATTTTCTCCGCAAAAGCCAACCGACTTTCCGCTATTTTTTCTCTTTTTAACTTAATAGTCTCACTCTCCTTTCCCGCAGCTTTTATCAGATTCCGCGCGTAAAAACACTAGCCCAGTTCCCTTTCCACATTGCGGCTGATCTTCCCGAGGACAATCTCCATCTGACGGTATTCTTCCGCGGTTATATCCTTCATCACAATGTTTTGGCACTCCTGATAAACGCTGCGAACCCTGGCCGCGGCTTCTTTCGCTCTCTCGGTGCATCGAATATGCATCAGTCTGTGATCCTCTCCATCCTCCATCAGTGTGATAAATCCTCTTTTCCTGAGATTATCCACCGATTTTGAAATATGCGCCTTGGACAGATGCCGGATCCTGATCAGTTCTCTGGCAGTATCTACTCCTTTTTGCATATCGAGGAAAAAAAGTATATCCAGTTCCACCGGCCGCAGGCCGTACTCCTGCATCAGAGGTGCCATCTTCTTCTCCAGAAGCTTTTTCAGACAGATTCCCTGAAGCATCATTTCATCAATGTCCATATCCTTATCCCACTCCGCCCTCATTTGTTCGCTAGTGAACTATTTTAATATACAATACTGTTCTTTGATTTGTCAATACATTTCCGGAAATTGTCTCACTTCTTGTTACTATTCGCAGCCGATTCAGAACGGGCAGTCGCCGCGTCATGCTCGCATGTAAGCAGTGACTGCCCGTTCTGAATCAAGCCGGCGCGCTCTCGCCCGTGGCATAGTCGATGACAATGCCCGGCTGCACGTTGTAACAGAAAACGCAGAAGCGCACGCCCGCGCCTCCGTCCTCCACGGAAAGCGCCTCCATCAGCACGCCGTCCGCCAGAAGGTTCGTCCCGCTAAACACCGGCGTTACCCGGTAAAGCACATGATTTCCCGTCCCCTCCACATACTCCGCCACCTGATTTTCAAAGGGCAGCATCCCCTCCACATTCAGGTATCGGGTGCCGGTAATCAGATTCTCCTCGTTGGCATTCTCCCCGCTGAGCTGGTAACCGATCAGATGACAGCGGTTGTACAGATAATTTCCGTCCACAATGTCATACTTGACCGTGTGCCAGCCGGCGGGCCGCACATCCCCGATGGCGCCCCGCTCCTCCGTGGGCATCAGATCCCGTCCCACACAGGCGTATGCTACGCCGCATCTGCCCAGTTCATCCAGCGGGCTGTAACGCTCAAAGGAGTCCGTCGTGTAGTCGCTCTCGGCAAAAAAAGGCGTTCCGCCGTTGATCTCCACATAGGGCGTTCCATTGTAGGCCGGCAGATCCTCCAACCCATAGACCGTCCCTGCGCTTTCCGTCCCAGGCGGAACACTCTGGGGCGTCTCCCAGAGTTCCGGAAAAAATGCCGCGGCAGCGGTCAGCGCCGCCGTCACGGCCAAAGCCAGCAGGAAACTTCCTCTCCTGCCGCCATATCTTCTTCTGTTGCTCATGTTCCGGCGGCCTCTTTTCCTGCCGCCTCTTCTCCTTCGAACTGCTGCCATGAAATCTTTTCCCTTTATGCTGCTCCGCGGCCCGAAATCTCTTTTCAGGCCGTCGTCCGTCTGTATCCGCAGGCAGCCTGATATTCCCGGAGTTTCCTCTTGGCCTCAGGGTTTAAATGTCTGGGCACCTGTATCTGTATGGTAACATACTGATCCCCATGAAGGGAAGCATTTTTCATGGAAACAATTCCCTTGTTTTTCAGCCGGATCTTGCTTCCGGATTGCGTTCCCTCCTTTACCCTGCACTCCACATCCCCATAGAGAGTGTGCACACGGATGGTTCCGCCCAGCGCCGCAGTGGTAAAAGGAATCTCCGCGGTAGTGTAGACATCCATACCCTTCCGCTCAAAACCGGGCTTTGGCAACACGTTTACCTTCAGATAGAGATCCCCGGCTTCTCCGCCGCCATATCCCGGATGTCCCTTGCCCTTCAGACGAATCTTCTTTCCGGTGTCGATTCCCGCGGGAATGTGCACCTTCAGCGGCTGGCTGGTTCCCTCGCCATTCTGCAGCGTGATAACCTTGTCACAGCCAAACGCCGCCTCATCGAAGGTCACATCCATCTGAGTCTCGGCATCCTGGCCTTTCATGGTATAGCTGCCGCCATAGGAGCCTCGCCTGTAAGAGCCCGCGCCGCCTCCGAACCCATCTCCGTGAAAGCCGCCGCCAAAGCCTCTGCTGCGGAAACCGCCGCCTCCCGCATCCTGTCCGCCGCGGAAAATATTTCCGAACAGATCGTCAAAAATGTCATCCATATTTCCGTTTTCAAAATGAAACTCCCGGAAATTTCCATTTCCGCCAAATCCACCCTGGGCTGCCCTTCTGGCATATTCCGGGTCAAATCCCTCCTGAAAGGCGGCGTGGCCGAACTCGTCGTACAGTTTCTTCTTCTCCTCGTCCCCGAGGACCTGATACGCCTCCGTCACTTCCTTGAACTTTTCCTCCGCCCCGGGATCTCCGGCGTTGGTATCCGGATGATATTTTTTCGCAAGTTTCCGGTATGCCCTTTTGATCGCGGCCTGGTCGGCGTCTTTGCTCACACCCAGAACCTCGTAATAATCTCTCTTTGCGGCCATCTTCTCTCACCTCCATTCCAAGATATGCCCTCGCCCCCATAGGGGCTTTTTATCGTATCAGAGACAACATTTCCCAGTCTCTAAAAAGAGGCTGACCGCACCTCCCCGTGCAGTCAGCCCCATCGTATTCTTACCGGGAAGGCCCATAGGTCCTTCGCATCCTTAGCCCTCGATGGTAATGTGTTTTGTCTCTTCCACCTTCGGCCGGTTTTCCTTGTTCGGCACCATCAGTTTCAGTGTTCCGTGCTCGAACTTCGCCTTGATATCCTCCTGAGTCAGATCCTCGCCCACATAGAAGCTTCTGCTGCAGCTTCCGCTGTAACGCTCCCGGCGCAGGTACCTGCCCTGGGCGTCCTTCTCGTTGTTGTTCTGGTTCGTGCTGGCGGTAACCACCAGATAACCGTCCTTCAACTCCGCGGTCACATCTTCCTTCTTATATCCCGGCAGATCCATGGTAATCTCATAGCCGTCCTTCGTCTGGAAAATATCGGTCTTCATCAGCTGGTTCTGATGATAGGTCCTTGCGGGACGTACCTCCGGGAAATCAAAGAAATCATCCATAAAACTATCTCCAAAAATGCTCGGCATTAACATAAGTCATCGCTCCTTTCTTGTTCTGACTATGTTATACCACTTTTATTAGCACTCGTCAAGTGTGAGTGCTAATAATTTTAATTTTTTATTTCTGTATCTCCAAAAGCTTCTGTTTCAACTCCGTCTCAAGGCGCTGCATTTCCGTCTCAGCTTCCCGGCGCTTGCGCCGCCCTTCGCTCTGGATTTCCAGGACCTCATCGAAGGTGCTGATCAGCATCTCGTTGGTATGCTTCAGCGTCTCCATATCCACGATTCCCCGCTCTGATTCCCGGGCGCTCTCCACGGAAGCCGTCTTTAAGACATCCGCATTCTTGCGCAGCAGTTCGTTAGTCATATCCGTCACTTCCCTCTGGGCCTTTGCCGCCTGGGCCGAATGCTCGATTCCCAGTGCCAGCACCATCTGGCTCTTCCACAGGGGAATCGTATTGACGATGGTGGACTGGATCTTTTCCGCCATAAGTGTATCGTTGTTCTGCACCAGCCGGATCTGGGGGCCGGTCTGGATAGAGATCATGCGGGTCAGCTCCAGATCGTGGATCTTCTTCTCAAACCGGTCGCAGAGCGCCTGCAGATCCCGCGCGGCCTGGGCGTCCTCCGGAAGACCGCTCTTCTGCGCTCTGTCCACCGCCTCCGTCAGCTCCTGCCCGCGTACTTCCTCCAGCTTTTTCTTTCCGGCAAGAATGTACATGGAAAGCTCCTTGAAATAAGCGAGATTTACTTCATACATCTTATCCAGCATGGCCATATCCTTCATCAGCGTCATCTGATGCTTTTCCAGGGCCTGACAGACCTGATTGATATTCGCCTCCGTCTTGTCATACCTGGCTTTCATAGCAGTGATACGGTTGGAGGATTTCTTAAACAGCTTGAAAATCCCCTTTTCCTCCTCGTCCACGTCAAAGCTTTTCAGTTCCGTGACAAGGGAAGACAGCATCTCTCCCACTTCCCCCAGGTCCTTGGTACGCACATTCTTGAGCGCGCTTTCCGAAAAATCCGCCATCTTTTTCTGTGTGCCCACACCGTACTGCAGAATAGCCTGGGAATTATGCAGATCGATCTTCGCGGAAAAATCATCCACCATCTTCCGCTCTTCCGCAGTCAGGCGGCTCTCGTCAAATTCCGGATCCGGTTTCCGGTCCATCCCATTTTGCGCTCCTGCCGGCAATTCCTCCGAAGCATCCTGACCGTCCAGAACCTCGTCAAAAACAAGCGTGGGGGTAATGTCCATATCTTCTATTCTCTCACTCATACGCCTCTCCTTTTTCTATGTTTTTTCCCGCAAGCAGCTGTCCGGTCAGTTCCTCCCGCACGGCAGTCCCGCTACGGGGTATTGGCTTTGTCCGTGGAAAAATCTCCGCCGGTCAGTCCATCCTGCGCCAGCACGGTATTCAGCACTGAAATATCAGAGGAAATATCCCATGCCCGATCGGCAAACAGACTGTCCAGCAGCTTTTCAAAGGCAATATTCAACGTGTCCACCGCGTTCTCGATCTCCTTCTTGGTTCGCGAAACATTTTCTCCCGGATCCGGCTGATCATCCAGTTCCCGGTAGGCGTCCAGAAGTTTTGCCGTTGTGGGAAGATAGTACTCGATCATTTTATCCAGTTCGGATACCTGTTCCGGATTTCGCTTTACCTCCTCAAAAATCCGCTTTACCAGCTCTTCCAGTTTGTCCAGTTTTGCGGAAATTTCCCTGCCGGGGATATCGTCGTTGCATTTGCGGATATATTTCACATAGGACTCGCCTTTCTCTATCATGCCGCGGCATTCGGGGGAGAGCTGCTCCTGCGCTCTTCGCTCCGCCTCCCGACGTTCCCGTTGCTGTTCTTCCCGGCGCTTCTGTTCCTTTTGCCGGCGGAAAGCCTCCTCTTTCGTCTTCTGATATTCCTCATAGGCTCTGTCCGTAAGGAGCAGATATCCGTTTTCCGCATCCAGGTGCGCCTCGTAGAACAGTCTCTGATCGATCATTTTCCGCAAGTCTCTCGCGACTTTCTTTACCGGTCTGCCCGCCCGCTCCGCCAGCGCATCCAGCGGCACGCATAGCTGCCATCCCAGCTGACTGGTATATGTTCGAAAACGGCGCAGAAACTGATATCTGCCTGTCCCCGTAAGTCCGAGCCACAGCCCCACTCCCAGCAGAACAAAAAAGACTGCCGACGGCACAAAAAATACCGGCGCCGCCATGCCAAGGGCCAGAAACATCAGCGCAAAGACCGCTCCCACCGTAAGAAGCGTATAGCCGAAAACCATCATGGCGATACTTCCGCCCATTCCCCCGGGCTTCTTGTTGTAGAGCACGGGACGGGGCGGTGTGTTCCTTCGCCCGGAACCCGCTCCCGGGCGGGCATCTCTCCACTGATTTCTGTTTTTTCCGGCCAGATCCAGCGCGTCATTGACCAGACTGCCGATAGACCGGCTCAGATTCTGATAATCTCCTGAGGAAATCGCCGAGTTGACCGCATCCTTTACCTGTTCCCCCAGCGCTTCCCAGCCCTTGTCCGACATAGCAAACCCATTCCTTCCGTTACTTGTTACCGCATTTTTTTCTATCATAAAGGATAGTGGGGAAAAAAACAAGGGCCGGAAACATCGGCCCTCCGTTCCTGCTGTCTATCTCCTTTTTCAAAATCCGCTAACGTTTTCCCCCGGCCCGGCGTATCAGCGCCCCGATACCGATGCCAACCGCGGAACACAGGATCCCCGGCAGCATATCCGCCAGCTGCGGCAGATTCCTGTGGTCAAAGGCCAGGTTATTTGCCATGGAAAAAGTGGCAAATGGTCCCAGCATATACATCACACCGAAGAACAGCATCATCAGCCACCTGCTGCCGGACCAGCTCTCGTCCTTCCCGATAAAGACGGAGATGACCAGCGTCGCCAGGGGCAGTACGATGTAGAACGCCAGCAGTCCATATCCCATGGCGTCCGATCCGCTGGTCCACCAGAAGGAAACAATCGTTACCGTCCAGATCAGAAGGTAGACCAGCACCAGGATCATTCTGGAAAATCTCTGCCTGCTCTTTACCACATTGGTGCTCATTTCCAGATGTCTCATCATAGCCTCATCCCCCTTCAACAGTTTGTCGAGGCTGACGGAATAGAGATCGCTCATCTTTACCACGCTGCCAATGTCCGGGAAGGAACGGCTGTTTTCCCAGTTGGAGACGGTCTGTCGGCTGACGCCGAGGCGCTCCGCCGCGCTCTCCTGGGTCAGGCCGGAATTTTTGCGGGCATCCCGCAGTTTCCGTCCGATATTTTCCTTTCCTGCCATATTCCTCTCCCCCTGCTTCTCTGAGTGATCCTCTGCGCTTGTTCTTCCGAGCGGGCCGCCTTGTGTCATCGCTGCTGTTTTTCTCTATTCTGCTGCCTATCTACAGTATGAGACATCCGGCAGCAGAAGACCATCCAATCTTTTTTACATTCCGGAAAACCTCTGTCAAAATTCTTTTACATTCTCCTAAAAGCCTTCCCGCTCCCGCTGCTTTCGCATCTGACGGCGCTTCTCCCCGGCTTCCCACTCGGCCCGCTCCGCCTCCGTCTCAAGGATCAGCCCGGGCACCTTTGTTGGACGGTCGTTCTCGTCCATAGCAACCAAAGTCACATGAGCCCTGTTAATGGGTTTTCGAATGCCGTCATACCCTTCCATATAGGTATCCACCCGCACCTCCATCGAGGTATTGCCCACATAGGTAAGGCGGGCGATCAGCACAATCAGATCATTCTGATAAGCTCCGTGGATGAATTTCAGGTTGTCCACCGAGGCGGTAATAATGTCGGTCTGCGCGTGACGCATACCCACCAGCCCGGCAATCTCGTCGATCCACTCCATCAGACGGCCGCCGAACAGACGCCCGGCGCCGTTCAAGTGCTCCGGCCGGATCTGATATACATGTTCAATCATGGAAGCACTGATTTTTTTCGGTGCAAGATCTCTCATGACAGATACTCTCCTGTTCTTTCATATTGTATAAAAATTTTAACATTTATTTGAATTATTGCAAGTCTACGCTCCGCTTCGGTCGGTGCTGAACGCATACCACTGGCGCGCAGCACTCCTCCGGGCGTATCGCACAAAAAAGGCTTCCTTGTTTCCAGATTGGCCACCGTCTTATGCTCGGCCTCCAGATTCAGAGCGACCATATCCTCGGCACAGATTCCTCCCAAAGTGGAATACAGCCTGACAGAACGCGGGAAATCATTGATTCCGATCCTAGACAGCATATGCGAGTGGGGAGAGAAAAATCGCCTGTAAGCGAAGGCTTTTCTATTCGCTGTAATATAATTGCTTCGGGCTTCGCGGTTTTTCCGGTATACTCAATTTGATTTTTCCACTGTCCACCAGCGGAGTGACATACTTCTGGATCGCATAGGACGCTGAGGATAATCCCAGATATTCACATATTTCTTTTCGTGTTCTCGGTGTCCTGCAAAACAGTTCTAAGCCCTCAGCCGCATCGCTCGATTCATCAATCGTTTCTTTCTGTTCCTTATAGAAAATTACAGCAAAATTCCCTCGTTCATCCAGAAACACTGGTTCTCTCAAATGATACTTTTCCATCTCTTTTCGAATAGTGGGGATTCCGGAATAACGATTTTCCGTAATTCCCAATACCTCCAATGCGGAGGCAAGCACAGGATTTCTTGTATCCGGCTGCATTTTTCCCAGCTGATCGATACGAAGACGCCCATAAATCCCACCGGGATTTCGGATTTCCATTCTATCCTCAAACATCTGTATCTGTATCGGCATTCCCTCCGTATGAATACTGTAATCCCGGTGAACCAGAGCATTGATTACCGCTTCCCTCACTGCAGTCAGCGGATACTCTGTTCTGTCCTCCCGCTCTCCGTCACGAATGATCGTTTTGGTCTTCATATTTCTCTTTACAAATCGGAGTGCCTCTTCCAACATATTGGCAATGTTTCCCTCAATCCTCTCGTTGTCCAGAAAACGTTCTCCCATCTCCCCTACCTCGCCCAATTCCCGTCCCGGAACCGAAATCGCAGTGATACACAACTGGGGAAAATATGCCTGGGGATAAGGGCTGAAAATCATAACCGTACTCAAGGTTATCTGATGATCTCTCGTAATACTCATCAATTCACATATCTCTTCATCATCCAGATCCGCCAGATGCGGTTTCCCTGCCTTCAGAAGCTCAATATAGCGCGTCACATCATTTTTGACCAATGCGGTAAACGTCGCTCTCGATACACTTCTCACATCGTCCTGATATTTTTTTCTGTAGGCCTCATAACTATACACCTCATATTCCGTCATGGGCTCGTCGCTGTCTCCGACACGGGTATATGATCCTTTTAAACGCCCTTTTCCCTTGTAAAATACCGGCCGTTCCGCAAGATCTACCCCCGGTATCTCAGCAGAAACAAAGAATTTCCCCTCCTTTTCCACCACAGTCAAAAGCGGTCGAATAATCGGCTCCATCTGTAGACATTGTTCGTTAATTTTTTTCTGTAAATCCTGTGGATCATACACACCACATTCCTCATAATCCCTCTTTTCATCCACGCCAAATATGATTGTTCCCCCTTCGTCCTGATTGGAAAAACTGGACAATGTATCGTATAGTCGCTTGGGGCAGTCAATATGTGCACTTTTTAATTCTAATATCCCTGTTTCACATTTCGTTTTTTGAATTAGTTTTAATTTATCTTTTAATTCTTCCGTTGTCATTTGAGTTTCTCCTGCTTTTTGTTTAATATTTTAACATTCTATTTGAGTTATTGCAAGAAAATTTGAGTTTCTTACAAGAAACTTAAATGATCTCGTAAAAAACTCAAATCTTTTTAAGAAACTCAACAATATATTTTACTTTTCGATGTCTGCTGCCGGTTCTCCTTCACTAATCCATCAAATACTCCGGCAACACCTTCTCAAACTCCGGCGTCCACCACTCGCGGTAACCCAGCTCTGTGGGGTGGGTCGCATCCGCCATATAGGCATTGTATTGATCGGTACCGATGATATCCGTCATTTCCTGATTGCCCCAGAGATCCACAATACCGATCCCCCATTTGTCCCGCAGCTGATAGAGCGCGTTTACCATCTGCTCATAGGTCTCGCTGTCATATCTGGTTCCGGTATAAAATACCACCGGGCAGTCCCAGGTATTGCGGGTGTAAGCGATGATGGTCTCCATCCCCCCGATGATGGTCGACGCGTCGAAATCCGCCGGATCCCTGCTCTCCGACACCGTTCCGAGTTCCAGCCCTGCTTCCGCCTTCGCGTCGTTGGTGGAGAGCTGAACCACCATAAGATCCAGAGGACGCGAGGGATCGATATCCTTTTTCAGCCGTTCCACATAGGAGGAGGATCCGTTGTCCGCCAGGGTTGTCCCGGAAATCGTATATTTCAGGCAGGTAGTTCCCGGATGATTTTCCGCAATGGCATCCGCCATGGAATACCCCTCGGCTTTCGCCCCGTACGTCACGGAAGATCCCAGCCAGCAGATGGTTTTTCCGGAAAAAGGATCCGAGGGATCTCCCGTTTCCTCTTTCGAAAGTTCGCCGTCCCCGTACCCGATGGGGACTTCTGTGCCCGCCCGGAAAAGGAGCATATCTCCTATCGCCGGAATGGATGCAAACACGTTTTCCCCGTAAACCGTCGTATAGCCATCCTTCCCGATAACCGCAATTTCATCCCCCTCCTTCAATTTTACATCCTCCGCCATGAGAAAGACGCCCATGTCATAGAGATCCGTGTGTTCCGCGTCCGCCCGGACTACCTGAATGGGAAGTACATAGCGCTCTGTCCCGTTGATTACCAGGTCGTAAATGGTTGTTCCTACCATGCTGGTGGCCTTCCCTGCCTGCAGATAAATATCATACGTTCCATCCACACCTGCGGGCACTG
>CASECT010000163.1 GCA_949286525.1 uncultured Eubacteriales bacterium
GAAAAACGCTGCGCGGCGGAGCGTCGGTTAAGGAAGAAAAGGGAAAACGGAAAGGTTTTATGGGAAAGCTGAAAGAAACCATTGAAGATCTGTGACATGCATCCGCAATGTATATGATCTGAAAAAGTGTATGACAGAAAAAGTGTATAACAGAAAAAGCTGCAGGAGATTATCCTGGCCGTTGTCGGCTGTGATATATCTCCGCAGCTTTTTTGCTTTCTGAAACATTTCGGGCGGATCCGGCCGCTTATGACGTTTCTTCTTCCGTTTTTCGATATTCCAGGATATCGCCCGGTTGACAGTCCAACGCTTCGCAGATGGCTTCCAGTGTGGAAAAGCGAATGGCGCTGACATGCCCGTTTTTCAGTTTGGATAGATTGACGTTTGCCACCCCCACTTTCTCAGAAAGTTCTTTCAGTGACATCTTGCGGTCCGCCATGACCCGGTCAAGTCGCAGGATGATCGGCATAGATCAGGCACCTCCTTACAGTGTTTCGTCGGACAGTTTCTGCAGTTCGCTCCCATACTGGAAGATGAAAGACATCAGAAACAGGACCAGCGCATAGATCAGGAAACTGAGATCACAACTGTGTGTAACACTGACACCTGTAATTTTGTCGCTGAGAAACAGTTCATTCAGATTATATCCGGTCAGTGTGTTTCCGGTCAGCACATTATTGTGGTCAAAGGGTTTTCCTTCTTTCATGGGGGCGAGGATTCCCCGGATGGCGGAAAAGGTCATCCAGAAGACAGGGAGCTCCACAAGTATGTAGAATGTACTGGACAGCATAAAGAAAAAACCGGTGTTTCTGGAGGACTTCACGCTGTCGGCTATCGTAAAACTGATGGGGCCGAAAGTCAGATCTGTACGAAACAACTCCAGAATATCCGAGTCGACCAGATACAGCCACCATAAGATAAGAAGCATCATGCAGGAGAAAACGAAGGCTGCAATGGTTAAATAGTACACGATTCGGAAGATCATATCCAGTATGGAAGCAATTTTTTTCATTCTTTTCATATTGGCCCCTCCTGTTCTTTGACTCTTCCGCACAGAGTGCGGCAGGATGATTTGAAATCTTGTTCTCTATACGGTCATTATAGCAGGGAAACAGATATTATACAAGAAAGAGTTAATGATTAACGTTAATAATTTATCGTTTCCAATAATTTTTTAAGGGTACAAAAAGATGTAGAAGACAAAAGGACCGAGAGACATTTTTCGGAAGAGGTAAGACACTGGACGAAACAGGAAAGAGTTGCTACAATGTTTTTGTCAATGCCGGGGCCGGGGGCAGAGAGAACCCGCGGAAATAACGGCGCGTGGAACGGACTTGACAGAAGGAGGCATGAGATGAACGTATCACAGATCATGTGCAAAATGATCGCATATTCCCAGGGAAATCATCATGATATCAACCACCTGATGAAAGTGTACGCTTACGCCAGAACCATCGGTGTGTGTGAGGGAGTATCCCGGCGGGAGCAGGAGATCATAGAGATCGCGGCGATCCTCCACGATATCGCCTGCCCGCTGTGCAGAGAAAAATACGGAAATACCAACGGAACATACCAGGAGAAGGAGGGGGCTGTTCTGGCGCGGGAGTTTCTGGCGGACTGTGGCCTGCCGGAGGATATGGCGGAACGCATTGTCTATCTGGTAGGGCATCATCATACCCTGACGGATGTGGACGGGATGGATTACCAGATTCTCATCGAGGCGGATTATCTGGTAAATGCGGATGAATCGCATTATTCTCAGGAGAATATCCGCCATACCATGGAGACCGTGTTTCGGACAGCTACGGGTACCTCCCTTTTGCAGTCTGCATTTCTGGACTTTTCAATCCCGTGAAAATCTGGTAGAATATCCAAAGTATGCAATGAAACAGCAGGAGAGAGGATGAGGAGATGAACTGGACCAGATTTACCATACACACCACCACGGAAGCGGAGGATCTTGTCTGCGCGATGCTGCAGGATCTGGGAATATCCGGGATTGAGATTGTGGACAGCCTTCCGGTGGAGGACGGCGACCGGCAGGGGGGCGTGTTTGAGGAACTGCAGCCGGATCTGCCCCAGGACGATGGGACCAGCCGCATCTGCTTTTACGTGGAGGAGGGGACCGATACCGGGGAACTACTGGAGAGTGTGCGCCTGGGGCTGGACGATCTCCGCGCTTTTACTGATATCGGAGAGGGAATCATAACGAGCGACGAGACCAGGGAGGAAGACTGGATCAACAACTGGAAACAGTATTTTTCAGTTGTTGATCCAGTCTTCCTCCCTGGT
>CASECT010000164.1 GCA_949286525.1 uncultured Eubacteriales bacterium
GACAGAGATGCTTTTGGATGGAGAAAAGATCGGCATACAGGGAGACTATTTGATGCTTTATCGGATCCATGAAAATCAGGTAACGATTACGAAGCAGGAACTGCAGAGAACGCAGTATCAGGAGATCATCTCGGAATTTTACAAAAAGCGTGTGTTTCCTCTCAGCCAGGAGGAATTGGCGTTTCTTACTGACGGAGTTTATCTGAGGACATATGTGGATGTGAACCGTTTTCTGGATTTTGCAAGAAAAGTCATGGCAGGTGTAAAAAAAAGCGGTTTTGTCTCGCAGGAGGCGGTATATTACGGATGTTTTGAGATACTCATGGCCTATCGGGGAGAATCGGGGCTTTCCGGGAGAGATTTGGCGGGTGCGTTTTCCATCTTCCCGTTTTCCTTTCTTGTGCGAGAGTTTATCCGAAGGAAACGCGCGGTAAGAAAGAGTCTGAAGCAGATCCGGGAGGCGGCGGAGCTTTTCGGGTTGCGGCAGGCAGAAGGGCAGGCGCAGGATGGCGTGCCGCTGTGGGAGATGCCGACGGATTGACCTGCTGCAAGGAGGAGAATCCTGCAGCAGAGGATCCCGTTTTACCCCCTCCGCAGGGCGTTGTCCTGGAACCGGAAATAGTCCGGGCGGTGGCGGGACTGGGTAAACTCGAACATGACCCCGTCGCTGTTGTAGGTGTGGCTGCTGATGACCGCCAGGCAGTTGTAGTCTTCGGCGATCTGAGCGTTCAGGCCGGGAGTCTCGCTTTTCCGGAAATAGTTGTGATTTAAAATCAGCGGAATATCGTCCAGATAGTGGACACGCTGGATATAGTAGAGTTCCGTTCCGACGGGAAATCCGGTATGCCGGGCGATATGTTCGTCGGCGCAGAGCTCTGTGAAGTGCAGGACCTTGGTCCTGCCTTTTTGTGGTTTCGCAGGGAGGATTCCTTGAAGGAGTCGATACTGCCGATGGTGTAGGAGGCCTGCTCCACCGGCACATAGATATTGCGGACGCCTTTCCCCTGCATGGTCTGTACGTAGCCGTCGATTACCAGTCGGGCGATGGCCCGCCGCACGGTATTTCTGGAGCAGCCGTAGGTCTCAATCAGCCGGTTTTCTGAGGGTAGCAGTTCGCCCCGGGGAAAAATTTCCTTCTCTATCTTCTGTTTCAGGTCTTTGTATATGGTTTCATCCTTTCTTTTTGGGTATGCTATCCAGGAGGAGGAAACAACTATGGGAAAGTATGAGAAGGAGGCCGGAGAACTGCTGGACGCGATCGGCGGCAGAGGCAACATTTCAGCGGTCTCCCACTGTATGACCAGAATGCGGTTTGTGCTTGCCGATGAGAAGAAGGCGGACATTGAGGCTGTCGAGGGCATCGGCTGTGTGAAGGGGACTTTTACCCAGGCCGGACAGTTCCAGGTTATCATCGGAAATGACGTATCGGTCTTTTTCCAGGATTTTACCGCCTGTGCGGGGATCGAGGGCGTCAGCAAGGAGGCGGCGAAGGAGGCCGCCAAGGATAATCAGACCTGGCTGCAGAAACTGATGAGCAATCTGGGCGAGATTTTCGCGCCGATCATCCCGGCGCTGATCTGCGGAGGTCTTGTGCTGGGCTTCCGGAATGTCATCGACAGCATTGCTTTTTTTGAGAACGGAACGAAAACACTGGTGGATATCTCCCAGTTCTGGGCGGGAGTGGACAGCTTCCTGTGGCTGATCGGCGAGGCGGTGTTCTGGCTGCTGCCGGTGGGCATCGTCTGGTCCATCACAAAGAAGATGGGGACGACCCAGATCCTCGGCATTGTGCTGGGACTGACGCTGGTGTCCTCTCAACTGTTGAACGGCTTTGACGTGGCGACTACGCCGGCGGATCAGATCCCCAAGTGGGATTTCGGATTTGCCCAGGTGGATATGATCGGATATCAGGGACAGGTCATCGCCGCCATGATGGCAGGCTTCGTCCTGGTGTATCTGGAGCGGTTTTTCCGTAAGATCTGTCCGGCGGTTATCAGCATGATCGTGGTGCCGGTCTGCTCCCTTGTGCCGGCGGTGTTCATCGCCCACATGGTGGTAGGGCCTATCGGCTGGACCATCGGTAATGCCATCGGAGATCTGGTTTACGCCGGACTGACCTCCAATATCCGGTTTTTGTTCGCGGGACTGTTTGGATTTTTCTATGCG
This sequence comes from uncultured Eubacteriales bacterium, assembly GCA_949286525.1. GTDB lineage: Bacteria > Bacillota > Clostridia > Lachnospirales > Lachnospiraceae > Pullilachnospira_A. The sequence continues at coordinate 2,167 of CASECT010000164.1, forward strand.
CCCATTGTTATGACGGGATTGCACCACATGACCAACGCCGTGGATTCTCAGCTAGTTACAACTACGGGAGGAACCATGCTCTGGCCCATGATCGCCCTCAGCAATATCGCCCAGGGCTCCTCCGTGCTGGCCATGAGTGTTCTGCAGAAAAAGAACGAGCGGGCACAGCAGGTCAATGTTCCGGCCCTGGTGTCCTGTTATTTGGGTGTCACGGAGCCGGCACTCTTCGGCGTCAATCTGAAATACGGTTTCCCGCTCATCTGCGGTATGATCGGATCCGCCTGCGCGGCGCTGATTTCCGTGGGATTCGGTGTGCAGGCCACCAGCATCGGCGTCGGAGGACTGCCGGGCATCCTCTCCATCTTCCCGCAGTATTATCTGGTTTTCCTGCTGGCGATGGTTGTGGCGATTGTGATTCCCTTCGTGCTCACGCTGATTGTGGGCCGCAGAAAACTCTCTGCCCAGGAGCGGGGTGTGGAGGCTTCGGCGGCGGGGGCAACGATTTCCGAAGCGGCGGCAGAGGGCGCGGGTTCCGCGGCAGAAGTTCCGACTTCCGGCGATAGAGAGGCGGATGCAGCGGATGAAAAAGTTCCCGGAACAGCGGCAGACGCCCGGGAAGCCGGCCAGGCAGGCGGTGTGTTGAAGGCGGTCCTCAGCGGTCAGGCAATCCCGCTGGAGGATGTGCCGGACGATGTGTTCTCCCAGCATATCATGGGAGACGGCCTGGCCATCGAGCCGTCGGATGAGACGGTAATTGCTCCGGCGGACGCGACAGTCAGCGCGGTCATCGGGGATTCCCGTCATGCCTGCGGGCTTAGCCTGGACAATGGAATGGAACTTCTGATCCATGTGGGTATCGATACG
>CASECT010000165.1 GCA_949286525.1 uncultured Eubacteriales bacterium
GCCGCCTCCAGATTCTTTTCTGTCTGTGTTCCTGCATACTTGTTCTCTGCCATAACAGATTCCTCCTATTCTTTTGTTTTTATGCATGCTGAATATTGGTATATTCAGATACCTCACGATTGATGGTACAAAGATCGTCCACGCACAGATCGTGGAGATGATCATGCCCGGTAATTCTCGCGAATGTCTTCAATTCCTCGAGACTTACATTCAGATAATTTGCCACACGCTTCGCCGCCTTGTCCACAGAGAAACGGCTGCGCAGGGCCGGATCCTGGGTCGCCGCTCCCACCGGACAATAGCCGCTGCCACAGATACGGTACTGCTGGCATCCGGCAGCCACCATGGCCGCCGAGGCCACAGCGACCGCGTCAGCTCCCATAGCCAGCGCCTTGGCAAAATCCGAGGACACCCGCAGCCCCCCGGTAATAACCAGTGAAATCTCCGATCCCACAGAGTTCAGATATTTTCTCGCCCGGTACAGGGCGTAAATCGTCGGTACACTGGCGGAATCCCGCACAATGGCCGGCGAAGCCCCCGTGGCTCCGCCCCGCCCGTCAATGGTCACGAAATCCGGCTCCGCAAAGACACAGTACTCCAGATCCCGCTCGATATGTCCGGCGGCAATCTTGATGCCGATGGGACGCCCGTCACTTCTCGCCCTCAGGCTGCTGACCAGATCCCGCAGGTCTTCCCTGGTGGTAATCTCCGCGAAACGGGAGGGGCTGATCACATCCTCCCCCAAAGGCTTATTGCGGATCTTCGCGATCTCCGGCGTCACTTTCTCCCCCGGCAGATGACCGCCCATCCCCGGCTTGGTTCCCTGTCCGATCTTAATCTCCACAGCGTCCGCCCTTCTCAGGTTCTCATCCGTCACGCTGTATTTGTTCGGCACATACTCAAAGATATACCGGTAAGCCGCGTCTCTCTCTTCCGGCAGAATACCGCCCTCGCCACTGCACATGGCGGTACCGGCCATAGCGCTGCCCTTTGCCAGGGCGATCTTCATCTCCTTCGACAAAGCGCCGAAGGACATATGGGAAATGTACACCGGGCTTTTTAAAATCATGGGCCGCTTGGCATTCTTTCCGATAACGGTGGTGGCAACTACCGGATCATGCTCCATCAGAGGCGGCGGATTAAGCTGCGCGCCGAGAATCAGAATGTCATCCCATCCCGGCATCGGCATCCGCGTGCCCATAGCCTCAATGACCGATTTCCCCGTTACCGCCATGGCCTGGATCCGATCCATACAGCGGTAGTCCGCGTCGGTTTTTCGGGTCTCCTTCGGGTATTCCAGATTTTCCCCGGCATTTTCAGCAGACACTTTCTGTGTCATTCCGGTATCTTTTTCTTTCCCCGGCTCCACCGGGACAAACTTCTCCACCGGCTGTCTGCACACCGGGCACTCCTTCAGCTGAGAAATACGTTTTCCCTCCTTCTCCTCGTCAAAGAGATACCCGCAGACCTGACATCGATAAACCATAAAACCCTCTCCCTTTCCACTTCCGGCCCCCGCCGGAAGCTGCGTAAAAAACGACACCCCCATCAGAGGACAGTACCTAGATGGTTACCATCTCTGAAGGCACTACTTCTAAAATTCTCTCCTGGGTCTTAAGTCCGTCGCCGGAAACTTTGACCCGGATATTTCCGGGCTCATATCCGGCCCGGATAACTGCCAGCGCCTTCCCATAGTACGTAGTGTGGGAAGCGCTCACAAAATTCTCCGCCATGTGCGGTCTCGCGGAACCGAAGGCCTGCAGAACTCCCGCGCCTTCCACCTCCACGGTCAGTTTCTGATCCACGGAGGACTTGGTTATGCCATTCTCCCCGGTCAGATCGATCTCCAGGAAACAGAGATCCTGTCCGTTAGCCGCAAGTACGCTCTTCTCCGGCGTCAGCTGAATCTGCGTCCTGCCGGCGGCAGAGCGCAGCTGTGTTCTCGCCAGTTCCCACCCGGAGGCGTCGTAGACCGCGGCGGAAATACTTCCGGTCTCATAGGCCACCTTCGGAAAAATGGCCTTACACTCTTTGATTTTCTTCCTTCCGACACATTTTCCGTTGACAAAAAGCCTTGCGTGATCTCCGCTGCCGTAAACCACCACATCACACTTCTCTCCCTCGCACCCCTCCCAGGACCAGCTCTCCACAGCGTCCGTATCGCGCCACATGGAAACGCCCCGGAAATCCCGGGCATGCGTGTAGGGATTTACACCGATGGCCGGTTCCTTTCGAAGACCCCAGATAATCTGATCCCAACGCACCTCCGGGCGCATTTTTCCGCAGATATCGATGACGCCGGGACCTCCGGAAATAATCAGACCCTCCTCTGTATCTTTCTTTGTCTTCCGGTCCGTATAACGCACAGTTCCAATCCCCGACTCTCCAAGATAATCCCAGCCGGTCCACATGAAGTCTCCCACCAGTCCCGGAAGCTCCTTTACCAGCTGCCAGTTCTTATAGAGACTTTTTGGCAGCGTCTCCGAACCCACAATCGTCCGCTCCGGATGCTTTTCCAGCTCCTTTCTGTAGCGGGAGGTCGCGTAGTTGTATCCGGGAATGTCAAGGAAGGGAGCCACTGCGTCGGCGACCTTGTCAGCCGCTTTGCCGGAAGCCATCTTATCCATCACTCCCCCCATTCTGTTCATCATCACATTGAAGAACGTGCTGGTAGGCATGGAATCCATACTCTGGGAACCGGTCTGCTTTTCCTTGCCGTCCTTGTCCATACCATACAAGCCTTTTCCCTTTGCCGCCATCGTGGCCAGCATCAGGTTGATGCCGCAGGTAATGGCCCGGCT
>CASECT010000166.1 GCA_949286525.1 uncultured Eubacteriales bacterium
GTTTTCGGAGGTTTAGAGTCTTTGAAGGTTGAAATTGGAACCGGAAGCGTGGTCTGTATGGCAAACGATCTGTTGCCTGTGGACGACAAGAACTGGTACGTACCAGTTTGGCTCATTTAATCAGTATTTTGCAGAATGAACAAGGACTGAACACCCCCGGCATCATCAAATATCCGTTCTGGCAGATGACCTACGGTAATCCGAAGGCTGTGTATGCCTGCATCAATTACGGGGAGGCCTGCGCGCCGAGGGAAATCGAGGATCGCTCCATCTGCATTGACGGAGATATCGGGGAGGAACTTGAACGGATAAGGAGGCGGTATTATGACAACGGCGGAACGTCGTGAAAGTATTCTGGAAATTTTATCGAAGGCCGATACTCCGGTGGCAGCCCGGGAACTGGCAGCCAGGTTTGGCGTCAGCCGTCAGGTTATCGTGCAGGATCTGGCGGTCATTCGAGCGTCTCATCTTCATATCATCTCCACTTATCGCGGTTATGTCATGCAGCAGGATGAGGCAGGGAGTACCCGGGAATTCAAGGTGCGCCATCGGCCGGATCAGACGCAGGAGGAGCTGAACCTGATTGTGGATCACGGCGGCTGTGTCAGGAACATCAGTATCAGCCACCGGGTTTACGGGCGCATGACGGCGGATCTGGATATCCGCTGCCGCCAGGATGTGCAGGAGTTTCTGAAGGCGCTGGAGGACGCGCCCTCCACGTTCCTGTCCACGGCCACCGACGGATACCACTATCATCTGGTGGAGGCGGCGAATACCGAGCGGCTTGATCAGATCGAGCAAGCGTTGGGACAGGCAGGCTTTCTGGTGCCCCTGCAGCCCTGGGAGCAGGAGTCTTCGGAGCGCTGAGAGACAGCAGACTGACCCTTTTGTAAGCTGTACTCAATCTATGATTTTACCGTCCGTGGATATGGTAACCACCTGCCATGGAATAAATTTTCCGCTTGCCCGTAATGCGGCCTGTGCCGCATTACGGATCCCGCCGCAGCACGGAACTTCCATGCGTAGAATTGTCACTGACTGAATGTTATTGTTTTGGATGATTTGAGTCAGCTTATCCGTGTAATCCACAGCATCCAGCTTCGGACAGCCGATCAGCGTCACTTTTCCCTTCATGAATTCCTCGTGAAAATTGCCGTAGGCGTAAGCGGTACAATCGGCTGCAATCAGAAGTTTTGCCCCGTCAAAAAAGGGTGCGTTTACCGGAACAAGCTTGATCTGCACCGGCCATTGGGCAAGCCGGGAAACGGGTTTTGCAGGGGTTGTCAAAAGCGTTTCCTGAGGCTCTGCCTTCATTGTCCTTACCCTTGACCCGGGGCAGCCTCCGCTGGTGTGCATATGTTCTGCGCTATTCATTGCCTTCTCTCCTTTTTTTCTCTGACTCTCTTTTACAGCCGCTTCATCATAGGTCTCCGCTTCGCGCTCTTCAAAAGAGATGGCTCCCATTGGACAACTGGGAAGACAATCTCCCAGGCCGTCACAGAAGTGTTCCCTTACAAGCTTTGCCTTTCCGTCAATGATGTCTATTGCCCCTTCGTGGCAGGCTGCTGCGCAAAGCCCGCAGCCGTTACATTTCTCTTCATCAATCCGAATAATTTTACGAAATTCTCTGGCCATGTTTATCCGCCTCCTTGATTTTTTAAATGGATTATAGTATCCTTTGCGGAGAAAATACGTGGTTAGAACCACATTTTCGGAAAAGGAGAAAATTTTTGGACTACCATATACTGCAAAACAACCGACTTTTTATGGGTATGAATATGGAGGAGATCCATACCGCATTGGATGTTCTCTGTGCAAAATGCAAGACGTATGAAAAAGGAAATACGATTCTTCATGCCGGGGATCAGACGGATTGTGTATGCATTGTGATCAGCGGGAGTGTTACCATCGAAAACAATGATATGTGGGGCAACCGGACGATTCTGAATATCATAGATGCCAATGACTTTTTCGCCGAAACCTATGCCATTTTAAAAGAAGAAACCATGATGGTTGACGCGGTAGCCAATGAGCAGAGTCAGATTATGTTTCTTCGGATCGGCAGTTTATTCAGAAGCGATTTTGAGCCACAGCTATGGTCAAATAAACTGGTACGAAACCTTCTGATGATCTCTGCGAACAAAAACCTTATGTTGTCCAGGCGTTCTTTTCATATTTCGCCCAAAACAGCAAGGGGCAGGATTATGGCCTATCTGAACTCCGTTGCTGTAAAAAAGCACAGCAGGACCTTTGACATTCCTTTTGACCGGCAGCAGATGGCTGATTACCTGAATCTTGAACGGACGGCACTGTCGAAAGAACTTGGCCGAATGAAACAGGAACAGATGATTGACTTCCGAAAGAACCACTTCAAAATTCTCCCTGCTGATATAGAGAGGGTTTGTACCCTTCCGGCAGAAGATCAGAAATTAAAATTCCAATATCGGAATAAATTTAAAAAAAGATCAATTATTGTTCCGAAACAGGAACACAATATTGACGATGAGAATAATCTGTGCTAAAATGAGAACACTAACGGGGAGGTGATTTTCATTGGTACAACGGAAAGAATATTTAAATCAGCTCATAAGCTGGAAAGATGAACAGGTAATCAAAGTGGTCACAGGTATCCGGCGCTGCGGAAAATCTACACTTTTGATGCAGTTTCAGCAATGGCTGAAGGAAAACGGGATCACACAGGAACAAATCGTTTCCGTTAATTTTGAGGAACTGGAGTACGAAGATCTGCTGGATTACAAGAAGCTCCATCAGTATCTGAAAGAGCGCCTGGTCAGCGGAAAAATCACGTATATTTTTCTCGATGAAATTCAGAAAGTGCCTTCCTTTGAGAAGGTTGTAGACAGTTTATATGTAAAGCCCAATGTGGATTTATATATTACAGGTTCCAATGCGTATATGCTTTCGGGAGATTTAGCAACACTTTTGACAGGCAGGTATGTGGAGATCAAAATGCTTCCGCTGTCTCTCCGGGAGTTTCTTTCCGTGACAGGTTTAGAACCGGAACAGGGATTTTCTGAATATTTAAGAAACGGCGGTATGCCGTACATTGTCGCTATGAATCGTACCAACGAGAAAGTAAGCACCTATTTGGAGGGGATTTACAATACGGTCATTGTAAAAGATATTGAGGACAGGCAGGCAAGAAAGGAAAGCGATCCTTCCAAGAGGAAAATTACAGATATTGCGTTGCTGAAGACGATTGCAAAGTATCTTGCAAGTGTTGTGGGAAATCCCGTATCTGTGAGAAGTATTACGGATTATCTGATTTCAAATGGAAGAAAAATCTCGCCCAATACGGTGGGAGATTATGTGGAAGCCTTAACGGAATCCTTTATCTTTTATCCGGCGGAGCGTTTTGACATTGTCGGGAAACAGCTTTTAAAAGCAAACCGAAAAATGTATATTGTTGATCTGGGATTGAGAAATCATATCCTTCCACGTAAAAACTATGATCTGGGTTTTTCTCTTGAAAACCTTGTATATTTTGAACTTTTGCGTCGGAGATATAAGGTAACGATTGGCAAAGTCGGAAACACAGAGGTGGATTTTGTTGCAGAGAAGCAGGGCGCATATCAATATTTTCAGGTTACAGCGGACATGACATCACAGGAAACCTTTGAGCGGGAGATCAGACCCCTTGAAAATATCCGGGACAATTATGAGAAGATCATTTTAACCATGGATCGGTTAACGCCCGGAAATTACAATGGGATACAGGTACGGTATTTATTGGATTGGCTGATTGAAATAAAGGATTGAATTGAGTGCCTGGGGCGCAAAGATTGCTGGAGGGTTGATTTTGGAAAATGATTTTGTAAATGCCCGGTCATATAAGACCGGGCATTTGATTTGGATGAAGCAGCATAATCTGTCATTTTGGTTAGTCAAAACTAATTATACGTTGCGAGGAGAAACATTTCAATGAAAAATTGCAAGGGAAAGCCCTTGTCTTTCCACCATTCGTTTTCTATACTGTGCTTACATGAAATAATAGGGGCGTTTGTACACCGACGCTATCTGGAGAAAGAAAATAAGGAGGAGCAACAGAATGGAAGCGGTAATGCTGGAACATTTGTCGAAAACCTACCCCGGTGGGAAGGAGGCGGTCAGACAGGTCTCCCTGGCGTTGGGAAAGGGGGAAGTCTTCGGCTTCCTGGGACCCAACGGGGCGGGGAAGACCACCACGGTAAAGCTCTTAAACGGGATGCTGGCTCCCACGGAGGGAAGCTGTCGGGTGCTGGGGAGTGATCCGGCCCGGGAACCGGAAAAGGTTCATGCCCGATCCGGTGTCGTGACGGAACACGCTCAGATGTATGACAATCTGACGGGTTTGCAGAACCTGATGTTCTACGCTTCTGTCTTTGGCATGGCACAGAGGCAGGCGGGGGAGCGGGCGAATGAGCTGCTGGTGCAGCTGGGGCTGGATGAGGCAAAGGATCAGAAGCTGTCGGTCTACTCCACCGGCATGCGGCAGAGGCTCTCCCTGGCGAGGGCTTTGCTCCATCGGCCGGCGGCACTTTTTCTCGATGAACCCACCTCCGGGCTTGACCCGGAGAGCGCCCAGAACGTCAACCGGCTGATCCGAAGGCTGGCGAAGGAGGAGGGCATTACCGTGTTTCTCTGCACCCATCAGCTCCGTTATGCCCAGGAGATCTGTACCCGCTACGGCCTGATGGAGGAGGGGAGACTGCTGGCGATGGGTACGTTGGAGGAATTGCGGCAGCAGGTGTGTCCGGCGATTACCCTTTCGATTCGGGCGGACCAGATTCCCGGGGAACTCTCCTTTCAAAGACTGGCAGGGCAGACACTGCAGGAAACCGGTTTCCGATCCGAAGAAGATGCGGGAAAAACGAAAACGGACGATGGCGAAACGGGATTTCCCGCCAGTTGCCTATACGAGACAATCATACGCTCCGAGGAGGAGATTCCCGGGATTGTCCGCCGAATTGTGGAGGCGGGCGGCAATATCTACAGCGTCGCCGCCCAAAAGCCCTCCCTGGAGGAAATTTATTTTGCGCTGACAGGAAAGAGAAAGGAGGGCGCGCGATGAAAACGGCAATGACAGCAATTATAAAAAAGGATCTGAAAAGTGTTACGGACAATCGGAGGATGTTTGCCAGTCTCATGATTGTGCCGTTGGTATTGATGATTTTTCTGCCTTCCATGTTCCTTGTCATGTTGCGCTTCGCTCCGGCGGATCCGGATATAGAAAAACTTCTGGCGCTTTTGCCCGGGGCGATGCGTCAGGAGACTTGGCAGCAGGCAGCAGCCGGACTGATGATGAATTTCATTCTGCCGCCCTTCTTTCTGATGATACCTGTTATGACGGCCTCTATTATGGCGGCCAGCGCTTTTGTCGGAGAAAAGGAAAAACATACTCTGGAGACGCTTCTCTACTGCCCCCTGTCGGTCCGTCAGATTTTTCGCGCCAAGGTTATGGCGTCTTTCCTCCTGAGTATGCTGGTGTCCCTGATCTCTTTTGCC
>CASECT010000167.1 GCA_949286525.1 uncultured Eubacteriales bacterium
GAAATGCGGAAGAATCTGGTATACCAGCAGGAAAACGAAAGAAGGCAGACGCAGAATCCAGAGGGAATTTTTAGAAGCCTTTCCGGCCGGGAGGCGGAGCGAAGATTGACGATTGAAGTACCCGTGTATCTGCAAGATCGAGAAATTGCGCGGGCAATAACCCCGTATATCGGAGAACAGATGAGTTGGGAGATGATTTGATGTTTATAAATGGAAAAGACGTCTCCGCTTACGGAGCGATAACGCTCTCGGGATATAAATATACGCCGCCGAAAATAGAACAGGAATATTTCAAGGGGCGTCAGAGAACGGGATTTACCATACTCTGCAGGGAAACGGGAATGGGACAACTGGATCTGACGCTTACTTTTTACGACAGGCATTGGAGAGACGTGACACAGAAGAAGGCGGCGTTTGACCGTATCTGCATGGGGGAAGTGGAAATATCCATAGGAGACGGATATGAATACAGATCAGTATTGACGGAAATCGGCCAATCAAATCAAAGGACAAGGAGAGTGTTGGAGTGCACATATTCCTTTGACTGCGTCCGTCACGGCCCATATGTGGAAAAACATGGGAACACGATCATCTGCGAGAGCACGCTGCCTTATACGGACTGCGTGCTGACAGCGCGGGTGGGGCAGGACGGGACAAATTATCAGATGGGACCGGTCATGTTCGATACCGTTTACTCCGGACAGGTGCTGACGGTGGACGGGATCACGAAGCGGATCCTGGTTGGCGGGGAGCCGGACGCCTCCGGGGCGCGGTGGCTCCGTTTCCCGTCGCTGGAGCCGGGGGAGAATACGTTTTCCTGCCTGGATGAGCTGACGGTGGGATATTACCCATCGTATTTCTGAGGAGGGAGCCATGCTGAAACTGATGGACGGGACGCCGGAGGGCGGCCTGATCGACACCGATGATTTTTACATAACCTACAAGTCAAACGGCCTGGATGAGTTGGTGTTCAGCCTGAGTATCTATGACCCGGTTTATGCTTCCCTGCGGGAGGAGAGCGTGGTCGAGTACGAGCAGCCCTACCTGGTCAAGGCCATTGACGGCGGCGGGAGCACGGCGAAAGTCAAGTGCCAGCTGAACCTGGACGACTGGAAAGCCACCCTGAAGGCGGGGTACTCCAATGGGAGCGCCACGCTGCGGGAGACGGTGGAGGGAGTTCTTCCGGAGGGGTGGATCTTTGATGACCAGTCAGGGAGCGTGATCCGGCGGACCATCGAAGGGGATTACACCCCATATGACGTCCTGTCCGCCTGCATGGACACCTATTCCGTGGTATTTCGGTTTGACGCCGCGGGGAAAAAGGCTGCGGCCTATACGCTGGCGAACTTTGAGCCGAACGGGGCGTTCGCCTCCCGGGACCTGAACCTGAAGGAGATCAACTATAAGGGAAAATCATCTTCCTTTGTTACACGGCTGTACGCCTACGGGAAGGACGGGCTGACCTTCGCAGATATCAACGAGGGGAAACCTTACGTTGATAACCATATGTATTCGGATAAAGTCATCTGCTCTATCTGGGAGGATGACCGGTATACCGATCCGGAAAGCCTGCTGGCTGCGGCGAACGAACGGCTTGCCGGCATGGCAGTTCCGGAACGCTCCTATGAGTGTTCGCTGCTGGATTTGAAGGCTGCGGACCCGGGGCTTTATGAGTTCCAGGATTTTGGCCTGTTTTCCGTGGTGCGGCTGATCGACGACGTCCGCGGGGAGTCGGTGCTCTACCAGGTGGTGGAGCGGCAGGAGTATCCTTACTATCCCGAGAAAAACACCGTCACGCTGTCCAGCACGGCACCGACCATCCAGGACACGGTAAAGAGCCTGTCGGACGCGATCGGGAACCAGTCATCCGGGTTCTGGACGATTGTAAAGACCGCGATTGATTCCGGGGCAAGCTGGGTGTCCGGCGGACGCGGCGGGTATGTGCAGATCCGGCAGGATGCCAACGGGATGCCGGTAGAACTTCTCGCGCTGGACGCGCCTGCCCTGGCGGACGCGCGCCGGATCATCCGGCTGGATATGTCCGGTGTTGCGATGTCGCATGACGGATATGACGGACCCTGGCGGATGATATTCCCAATCGGCGGGGAGTATTTCGCAGCCACGGTGTTGCGGCTTCTGGACGATGAAGGGAACCCTGCCGCGGAAGTGGGATGGGACGGGGTGGGGATCGGGATCGACGGGAAGCGGATAGCCACAGAGGCTTATGTTTCGGAAGGTTACGCGACGAAGGAAGCCTGCAAAGAACTTGAATCACGCTGCGGGGAGCTGGAAGAGGCGGAGGCGCAGTGGGCTGAGGAAATAGCGGGGCTGAAAGAGCAGGTGGGGAAGCTGGAAGAATTGACGGAAGACCTGCGGGAGCGCCTGGAGGCTCTGGAGCAGGCATAAGGAGAGAGACAGGATGAATGCAGTAAAAAGAAAGGTATGGGTGCTGGAAAAGGAATGGGTCAAGCCCATTGAGATTGTGAAGAGCACGGACGCGGTACCCATCCAGATCACTATCGTTGATTATATGATCCCGGAGGGGACAACGGCGGCGGTGTACGCGCTGGCCAGAGGGCACACCGCTAACGCCAGTATGCTGGCGGAGATTGACGCGGACAGCAACATGATAACTTTCACGCCGGAGGCGGGTTTTTTCCCGGAAGGGCCCTGCGGGCTGCAGGTGCGCATGACGGGGACGAACCAGAGGAACCTGGTCAGTTTCACAATCCCGGTATTGTGCCATAAGGACGCGGTGGACGATGAGGGCGAGGCGGAGAACCCGACACTGATTTCCCAGATCCTGGCGCAGCTGGGAGTACTGTCCCAGAAGATCGCGGCGTTTACGGAGATGACCAACCAGGAGATGGATATTATTTTCAACGGTGGAAGCATCGGAGGGGACGACCCGGAGGATCCGGAAATTATGACGGGAGATTACAACGACCTGGAGAACAAGCCCAGCATCAACGATGTGACGCTGGAAGGGGCGCTGACAGGGGCGCAGCTGCATCTTTACGGGGATGCGGACGATATGCAAAGCGAGGCACTGGAAGACCTGTTCTCTTCCGTGTTTCAAAAAATTTCAAAATGAGGAGGACAAGAGATGTCATTAGTAACAAACGGGGTATTGGAAGCGCTGCTCACAAAGCTGAAAGGGATCTTCGACACGAAGGTGGACAAAGTTTCCGGTAAGGGGCTTTCCACCAACGACTTTACCACGGAAGAGAAGGAGAAATAGGCCGGGATCGCCGCGGGGGCGAATAAGACTACGGTTGATTCCGCAATGTCTTCTTCGTCGGCCAATCCGGTGCAGAACAAGGTCGTAAACGCC
>CASECT010000168.1 GCA_949286525.1 uncultured Eubacteriales bacterium
TCAGCCGCTTTACGCCAATCCCATCAGCAGATTCATCACATACATTTCCAGCGCCTCAAAATCCCGGTTCTCCACGCACTTCTTCTGGAAGTCATAGTCAAACCGATCCACCTTCTCCTCCAGCGCCTTGAAGATCTTCAGACTGTTCTCCAGATGTTTGTAGCTGTCCTCATCCTTCGTGGTACGCATGGCCTTCACATCCAGCCCGACGTACTCTCCGTGCTCGCCGTAGCCATTCTCCTTGAGCACCTTGACCTGGTTAAAGGCAGCCCGCAGATTCTCCACGCCGAAAGATTTATCCTGATCATAGCGGATGCTGTTCTGGTCATTCAAATGTACGGTCATCAATTTACCCATAGCCAATGCGAAGCCGATTTCGTGGGCCGGATCCAACCCCGCCAGAATCGCGTGGGCGCTCTCCAGGTTTCCGCCCACCCTGGAGGGATCTTTCGTGGCGGCGGAAATTGCCATCACATGTCCCATAGTGCCGCAGATGCTCCGATCAATGGGCTCGTTGGGCTTCGGCTCGATGCAGACGCGGATCTTCGGATCGTAATCCAGCATCTTGTCGATGGCCTCGATCAGCATTTTCGTTGCCCACACCGGAGACTTGGACTCCGCGCACAGCGTTCCCTCTCTGGCCAGCCACAATACAATCATATCACACCCCAGCTCGTTCGCAATGTCGATGGAGCGATAGGCTCTCCACATGGCATACTCCCGATCCTCCTCGGATGTGCTCATAAAACCGCCGTCGATAGTGTGGTCGTCCATCCACAGCCGCGGCGCCACAAACTCAGCCTTCAGGTTCAGAGAATCCAGCTGCCTTTTTACTTCCCTGGCCTTCTCCTTAATCTGCTCTTCGGTGTAGTCGTTGATGTTTGGCACTACATCGTCATCGTGAAACTGTACCGCGGAAAATCCAAGCTCCGCAAATTTTTTGTATTTCTCATAGGAGGGAATTTCCTCCCGCACTGCCGGTCCGTAGGAGTCCGCTCCCGAATGCACATTCCATGGTCCCACTGAAAATTTAAATTTTGACATTTTTGTCATCCCCCGCTTTCTTTGCTCTCCCTCAAAAAAGGAAGCGCATATATTTTGTGATACTCTATATATAGCAGGATCCCGGAACAAAAAAATGACAATCTTGCGATTTTCTCTGTCCATTGTTGTGATATGGTGTTATAGTAAAAAAGGATACCCGGCGTCTGGGAACGACATTTTCAAAAACGAAAAGCAAGAGAACATACCTTGGAAAGGATCGAAAAAATGGAACGTCAACGTGAATTTGAGATTGTACAGCACACAAGGATGAATCTCCTGGAAATCTTTCTGGTAGAGATGACCTCCCGGGGCCCCCACGGTCATGATGATCTGGAAATCGGGCTGTTGCTGGAGGGTTCCATGACGCTCTTCATCGACCAGGAGCGGCATGACCTGCGTACCGGCGACCTCTATGTGATCAACCGCAACCAGGTCCACTCCTTTCTGAACACCCGCAGCCGCAACCGGATTCTGGCCTTCCAGATCCACCCGGATCTCTACCGGCGCATCGATCCCCGCCTGGCCTTCCTTCATCTCGAGAACAACATTATCCGCAGCGGCGCTCTCTATCAGCATCTGCGGGAAACCCTGCTGGAGTGCGCGAAGGTCTACTTTTCCCCCTCGGATTTTCGGGAACTGAAATGCTTTTCCCTGCTCTTCGACGCCCTGTACCAGATTCTGACCAACGCCCACTGCAGTTTCTCCACCGGAAAAGCCTCCGCCGCCGCCCGCAACAACAGCCACCGGCTGAACCGGATCACAGACTATATTGCGGAACATTTCTCCGACCCCCTCTCCCTCCAGGATATTGCGGAACAGGAACACGTTACCCCCTGTCATCTCTCCCACTTCATGAAAAACATGATCGGCATTTCCCTGCAGGAGTACCTGAATCAGATTCGCTTTGAACACGCCCTGCGCCTGATGGACACCACAGATCTGACCCTTTTGGACATCTGCCTGGAAACCGGGTTTTCCAGTACCCGTTATCTGAACCGCGTCTTTCAAAAAAATCTCGGCTGCAGCGCGAAAGAATACCGGCAGGCAGCAGAAAAGCCGCGCCTTACCGGCACGGCTCTTCCCACGGACAATATACAGCGTCGCTCCTCCTATGAGCAGTCCGCGCTGCTTTTAAAGAAATATCTTACTGTTGTCTCGTAAATACCAGTGGATAGTCTAATCCCGGCAATACTTCCGGATCCTGCGAATCATCCGCCAGATTCAAGGTCAGCGTATCGCCCTCCACCTCAAAGAGGTCGTACTGATTCGCTGAAATCTCTTCGCCCGGATCCGCCATGAAAAGTTTCTCGCCTCTCGCCTCATAAGCTCCCGTGCTCTCAATCTCATCCAGCAGGGTATCCACATTGATGGACTGCTGCAACAGCTGCATCATATACTCCTGAGCCGTACAGCCATAGGTCTCCTGTATCATCTGATCTGCCGTCGCGCGGTCCACGCCCTCGGCCTCGATCTGCTGATACAATTCCTCGCTCATATAACCGGCAAACGCTGACATCCAGTTGTTGAAATTGGAACGGAACGTCTCCTCTTCCACATACATCCGATAATTCCCCTCTTCATCGAAATCGAATCTCATGGAAACTTCCAGCGGACTCTGGAAATCCGCATATTCCTCTCCCATCTCCTCAGAAATCATCGGCCCCATGTCATAATTCAGCGCCCAGGTACCGATGACCTGATCTGATGTATCCTCGTCTCCGCCGCAGCCAAACAAGCCAAACGCCAGCAGCGTGGCCAGCAGCAGCGCAACGGCTTTCTTCCCGCCTGATAAAACTGCCTTCTCCATACCTCATTCTCCTTTCCCGCCGCCCCTTCCAAAGCGCGGCAGACACATGATCATTTCGCAGATACCATCCCCGGTCAATCGGGGATAACAGCGATATAATAATTATACCCCACTTCCATGCCTATCACAAGAGAAGAGTGTTCATCCGATCCACGAGTTTTGAAAACAGCTCTTCCCCGCCGGGCATCATGGCTGCGAGCTGCTGCAGCGTCTTCGGCCGCAGATAATTTTTGATGGAATCGTTTAACGGGCTGCCGGTAAGCTCTATATAAATCGCCTCTCCTCCCTCTTCGTCCAACACATCTCCCAGCGTGGAATTCATGGTAATCTTTCTCCTGGAAAGATCCGTTGCGGTGGCATAGGAAAAAGAATAGGTTCCGGAACCCAATTCCACTTCGTCGTCCTGTTCCGGCAATTCCAGAATCGCCGTCGTATTGGCCGGAATCGTTACCTGAACCGTAATTTTCCCGTCTCTGCAGGTCACATGACTCTCGATTGTTCCGTACATGGTCTCCAGAGAGGCGTCCACCTTTGTCAGTCCTCTGGTCAGCATCGGCCGGATCAGTATCTTTTTATAACCCGGCTGCAGGAGATTGATCCCCGCCACCTTTCGATAGAGCCAATCCCCGATAGAACCGTAGGTATAGTGGTTCAGTGAATTCATGCCGGACATGTCAAAGTCTCCGTTGGGCAAAATGGAATTCCACCGCTCCCATATGGTAGTAGCTCCCATATTAACCGCATAGAGCCAGCCGGGATAGTCTTCATTCAAAAGAAGCTCCTCCGCCAGCGCGTGTTTTCCATTTTCACTCAACGCATGGCACAGATATGCCGTCCCCACAAATCCGGTGGTCAGATGCCCTTTGTGCTGGCTCAGGTTGTCCTCCAGAATCTTTACCACACGGCTGCGATGCTCCTCCCTGATCAGGTCAAAATACAAAAACAGCACACAGGCCGTCTGGGTTTCCGACACCAGCCTCCCGTTTCCGGTCACATATTCCTGGTTCAGTTCCTCCACGATCACGTCATAGAGTTCCCCGTAAAATCTGGCGTCCTGCCGTTTTCCAAGCTCCTTCGCGGCATCCCGGACACAGCGCACCGAATAAGCGTAATACACATTGGCAACCAGATTCTTATCCGTTCCGCCGCTCATCAGGTGCAGGCTCTCGTCACTGTCCAAAGCAAGCCAGTCCCCTCTCTGAAAACCGTTCATCCACAGAACATCCTCTCCGCAGCTTCTTCGGATGTAATCCACCCAGCGGCGCATGTTCGGATACTGCTCCTCCAATGCCTTCTTATCTCCATACACCATATAGGCGGTCCAGGGTATTACCGTAGCGCAGTCGCTCCAGACAGCCGTTCCCGTAGCCGGGCCTACGATATTCGGCACAATATGAGGAACGCCATGCTCATCGTCGGTCTCCGCCGCCACATCCCGCATCCATTTCCGATAGAAAAGGGCGCACTGAAACTGGAACATAGCCGTATGACAGAAAATCTGAGCATCCCCCGTCCACCCGAGCCGCTCGTCTCTCTGCGGACAGTCTGTAGGAATATCCACGAAATTGCTCCGCTGCCCCCACTCGATGTTTTTCTGCAGACGGTTGATCTTCGGATCGTCGCAGCAGAAGGTTCCCGTCTGCGCCATATCCGTATGAAGCACGCAGGCAGTAAAACGACGGATATCCACGTCCTCCCCCACACCCTCAAGACAGATATAACGGAACCCGCGATAGGTAAAACGGGGCGAAACAACGCTGTCCACCTCATCCGGTCCATAAATGTAGGTGTCTGTACATTTTGCCGTGCGAAGATTCTCCGTGTAAAAATTTCCCTCTTTGTCGAGCGTTTCCGCATAGCGGATAACCAGCTTCTCCCCGGAAAGTTCCGGCAGCTTTACCTTCACAAAGCCGGGCAGATTCTGTCCGAAGTCGATGACCAGCTCTCCTTTCGGCGTGACCAGTTTCCTGGCCGCCGGAAATTCCATGGTAATCCGCACCGGCTCCGATTCCTGGGCCACAATGGCTGTTACTTTTTCGAAAGCGTCAAACAGTACCGCCTTTGTTACCGCTTCCGTTTTCTTCTGTGGTTCCCCGGTGTTTCCTGAAAAATCCTGGGTTTCCCCGTGATACAATTCGCTGTAGACCACCGGCCCCGTGGTAACCTTCCACTGATCATCTGTCCCGATGGTCGTGATTGTCCCGTCTTCATACTCCAGGCGAAGCATGGCAAGAGCCGCTGCCCGATCGCCATAGAAACAGTTTTCCCCTTCGCAGTTCAGATACCCCTTATACCACCCGTTTGCCACAGTAATCTCTACCTTCTGGTCGCCCTCCTCCGACAGCAGCTCTCCGATGTCGTAGGTTTGGTACTGGAGACGATTGTGATAGGAAGTCCATCCCGGAGCCAGATAAGCATCCCCTGCCTTTTTCCCATTGACACACAGATCATAGACGCCCAGGGCCGTCACATAGGCTCTGGCCCGCTTTATCTTCCTATCCGGATCCAGGGAAATTTCCCTCATAAAAACCGGACAGGCTTCCTCTTCCTTCGGAAGGGAATGGGAAATCCATTTCGCATTCCAGTTTTTCTGATCCAACAGGCCGGTCTCAAACATTCCCTCAGCCCGCGCCTGCTCTCCGTGATTATCCTCCGTCTCGACCAGAACCCGGTATGCGGTAAAGGGCTGCAACCCCTCCCCCGCATAGGACACCAGCACCGACTGTTCGCTCTCTGTCCGGCCGCTGTCCCACATGGGCTGCTCATCATCATCCCGCCACACCTGCAGGCGATAGGCTTTCTGCAGCGTATTCTTCTCTTCGCTTTCTATCTTCCAGGAAAATCTCGGCAGTTCATCCAAACCGATGGGATTGTGCCGGTATTCTGTCGTAAAATCTTTGATCCTCACGCTTTCTTTCTCTCCACCAACGTCTTCTGCACTTCCACCATCTTCTCCCTGTCCAGAGAATAGAACTTCATGGCAATCAGATTCAGAATCCAACCGATGATCTGCATGCCGAAGTTCAAAAACATTGCCATCCAGAAAATCGGCCAGGTCGCCTCGTCTCCCATCTGAGGAACGGTGTTCACATAGCCGATCAGAGCAATACAGCCCGTTGCCACCAGAGATCCAAAAGAAGAAACCGCCTTGTCGATGAAGGAATAGGTAGCCGAAACAACCGCAGGCATATAGTTTCCGGAACGCATGTACTCGTAATCGGTAACATCCGCGCCCCTGGCTCCATTTGCTGCACTCAGAACCATCATGGATCCGGTCTTGCCCAGCGTCAGCAATGTGTAGATGATAACCGGAATACCCATCACACCAAGCTGTTTCATGCCTGTAGGGCCTCCCAGCAGCAGGCAGAAACCGACGGTGGCCGCCGCAATAATAATGCTGATCCAGGACCAGATAACCGTGGATTTCTTAGCTCCCCATTTCGCCATCAGAAGGCCGCCAAAAACCGCGAAGGCGATACTCACAATCTGGCTGACATTTCCCACCATGGTGCTGGCCACGTAAGAGCCGATCAAAACGCCGTTCATCAGCGTAGCGATCACGGACTGTCCCGCTGTCTGCTGAGCCAGCTTGTCAGACACACCGGTAATGATATGCATCTGCATCTCCCGGTTGTCTTTCAACACCGCAAACATTTCTTTTAAGGTAACTTTCTCTTCCTCTTTCTTCCTCTGCTCTTCCTCGCTGGCCGCCAGACGCTCAAAGGTCTCCGGAACGTCCACCTTCCAGGCACCAATACAGGAGATTGCCATAAGAATAAAAGAAATGCCCGCAAACCAGATACACAGTTCCGCCAGCATGGGCAGATTGTAAAGGTTGTCATACTTCGGCAGAACTACAAAAGTGATCAAATTGGTACAGATCAGCGGTATTCCATAGGCGAAAGCCGTACCAATCGCGCTTGTCATAGGCCGCTGAGTCGGATCGTTGGTAATAACCGTGGATATCGTACCTCCGCCCACTCCATGGAGCGTGTATCCGATATCATACACCAGGTAAGAAATCACAAACATCACAATCCCCAAAATACCGTCCACTCTTCCGGCGCAGATATTATACATCAAGAACAATCCGAACGTACAGATCGCCCATCCCAGGAACATAAAGATACGAATCTTCCCGTATTTTGGATTCATCTTCTCGTATAGTACCGCGATAATCGGATCGGTAATGCCGTCCCACACACGGCAGACTGTCAGAAGAAGACCAACCGTAATGGTCGCGATTCCAAAACCCTGAGTACCCACCATGGTCGCGAAGCCGATCATCAGATAGAATACCACACCGGTTCCGTTGTTCGCCATTCCCATGATCAGCTGCAAAAGCGACGCTTTCCGGTACTCTACTCCGTCTCTCTCACTGGCATTCAACATGCCCGCCTTTTTCTTTTCCATAATACCTCCTTATAACCTCTCCGTTTTCTCTATGATTTCTGAAACCATCAAGTTCAATTTTTACTATAAGCCTTCTCGGGAAGGTCTCCTAGGAGGATTTTCTTTTGTTCTAGCACAATATTATGATGTTGGGGTCGAAACTATATATTAGTTGTGCCCTGTTCCTATAGCACCTTGAAAAATTCATATTTTGTAGTATTATGCTGGAATTTCTGACATATATGCCGGGTATTCCTCTCCTACTTGTTTTATGCAAGTAC
>CASECT010000169.1 GCA_949286525.1 uncultured Eubacteriales bacterium
TGCATCATGGAAGCCACAGACACGGTAAGGAAACAATAACTTCTGATGGAGAGAGAATCCCTCCTTCAGTTATTCATTTAGACTTTGCAACTATTAACCCGTAGTCATTATTGACTACACCATTATTATACTAGGAGGAGGCACATGATGCAAAAGTATAATATCTGGGGAGAACAAATCCCCTACAACGAACCGGGAAAGGCCAAGGCGGACTGTATGGATCTGAAGAAACGTTTCCCGCTGGCAACCATACTTGGGTGGGTAAGGGATGTTTTCGGAACAAAGGTAACGAAGGACGCGTCTTATCTGGATACTTTTACCTATATGGACGAGATCAGGAAGGGAAAGATGAGCGCCTATATGGATGATGTGCCGAATTTGACCTATTTCCCGGCAAAGGGGAGTGATACCGGCGTCATCATCGCTCCCGGCGGAGCTTTCTGCAACCAGGGGAGAAAACGGGAGGGAGCGGCTATGGCAGAGTACCTCAATCTGGCGGGCATATCGGCCTTTGTGTTGGAGTATCGGATGAACCCTTACGAAGCGCCGGTCTGCTATCTGGATATGCAGCGGGCGATCCGCTATGTACGTTATCATGCCAATGATTTCGATCTTGACCGGCATAGGATCGGAGCCATGGGATTTTCCGCAGGAGGCTATGTGGCGGGAGCCAGTGAGATTCTTCTGGGAAATCAGCCGGTAAAGTATCCGGACTATGTGCCTGATGAGGTGGATCAGGAGGAAGGTCGGGCGGATTTCCTTGGCTTGATTTATCCGGTAACAAATTTTGATGTGAACCCCAATATGCTCTGTCTTCTGGCGGGGGACGATTTCTTTGATCCGAAGAAACGGCTGAAGCTGCAGAAACAGTATTCCCTGACGGCGCAGGTAGGCCCCTCGGGGACGAAGACGCCCCAGTTTCTCTGCTATGGAACGAAGGATATGTTAAAGGGCATGGATCTCTACGCAGAGCAGTTGAAGGAGTGCAGCGTTCCCCACAAGACCGTGGTGCTGGAGGGGGCAGGACATGGATTTGCTCTCTCAAAGAAGTATATTACCTGGGCTGAACAGTATGTGGCATGGATCAAAGGAGGGACAAAATGAAGATAGAAAATCCGAAGATGTATGCAAAGGGGTTTGTGAGAGTGGAGGAGAAGGAAGGTTGGACGCATTTTGACCGCTTTTTTGAAGCGCAGCTTCCGGCCTATCGGAACAATATGATGTTCGCGGCCTGCTCGGGAATGAGCGCCGGCATCCGGCTGGTTTTCCTGACGGATGCCGACACAGTGGAATTTACGGTAAAATCCCATCCGGCTCCCTTTTCTTTCCGGGCTTTGTTCGGTTCTTTTGACATGGTAAAGCAGAATGACAAGATGCCGAAATTTCAGCCGGAGATCAACGCTAACAGTCTGGGAACGGACGAGATGTACGGTGTGCAGTTTGACTGCCTGGTAAACGACCGGCTCATTGCCTCCTCGAAGGTCAAGAAGGGAAAGGTAAGCTTTGCGCTGGGAAATGAGGATCACAGCCTTCAGCGGGTGGAGATTGTATTCCCCTACATGCGCAGTGTGGATATTCGGGAGCTTCAGCTTCTCGGATGCGGCAGGTGTGATTCGGTCAAAGACAGGGAAAAAGTCCTGTTTCTGGGAGATTCCATTACCCAGAGTGCGGACTGCGTCCATGCCGGGAAAGCTTGGCCGCAGCTTCTGGCCAGACAGTGGGATGCGGATTATGTCAACCAGGGCGTGTGCGGTTATATCTTCTGTCCTGAGAGCCTGGAGGGATTGGATGAACTGCGGGAGGAGGTAACGCGGGTTATATGCAGTTATGGTACCAATGACTGGCAATTCGCGTCGGCGGCAAAGAAGGAATTTCGGACAAAGCAGATGCGGAACTATTTCCGAAGACTCCAGGCTCTTTTTGACAGGCAGAACATCTATGTCATTACCCCCATGAGAAGGTTGGATGAAAAGGTGTCAAGAACCTTTTATCCCATGGAGGAATGGCGTCGGATGATCGCCGAGGAAGCCGGAAAATATGAGAATGTGACTGTAATTGACGGCAGCAGTCTGATGCCCGAGGACCCATCCTTCTTTTATGACGGCTATATTCATCCAAATGACGCCGGGGCCGCGTATATCATTGACTGTCTTTTGACCTGTGGTTGGTAAAATTTTCTTTACTTTTTTCTGCGAATGTGATACCTTTTTACCATGACAGTGGACTAAAGTACACGGATTATAAAAGGAAAGAGGAGTGGAGACTATGAAAAGAGCGAAGAAATTGCTTGCGTTGCTTCTGACCGGTCTGATGGTATTTGCCATGACTGCCTGTGGAAGCGCTTCCGGCAACGGAGACAGCGGTTCCGACAGTGAGAGCGACATGGAGTATGTTAAGGACAAGGGAACGCTGGTTGTCGGTATTACCAACTTTGAGCCTATGGATTATCAGGATGAAAACGGCGAGTGGATCGGATTTGACGCTGATCTGGCAAAGGCTTTCGGAGAGAGCCTGGGCGTGGACGTGGAGTTCGTTGAGATCGAGTGGGGCAGCAAGATCATGGAGCTGGATGGAAAGACCATCGACTGCGTGTGGAACGGCATGACCCTGACCGATGAGGTGACAAGTTCTATGGAATGTACACAGCCCTATTGCCGCAACGCGCAGATCGTTGTGCTTCCCGCGGATGTGGCGGATCAGTACACGACGACAGATTCCCTCAAGGATCTGAGCTTCGCGGTTGAGGATGGAAGCGCGGGACAGGAAGCTGCGGAGGAACTGGGTGTCAACTATACGCCGGTGCAGCAGCAGTCCGATGCCCTGATGGAAGTGGCTTCCGGCACCTGTGACGCGGCAATCATCGATTCCCTGATGGCGGCGGCCATGGTAGGAGAGGGAACCGGATACGCGAACCTGACTTATACCCTGGAGCTGACCAGCGAGGAGTACGGCGTTGGTTTCCGCAAGGGTTCTGATCTGGCAGAGGAGCTGAACAAGTTCTTCCAGGAGAGTTATACGGATGGAACCATGCAGCAGATCGCGGAGACATATGGTGTGCAGGCAGCGCTGATTGAGCAGTAATCGGCAAAGTTCCGGCATACAGATGGGCGGCGGGGTGTCTCCTTTGGGAGAGCTACCGCCGCTTTTGTCACGCCATCCGCTGCTATTACGATTTCACGGGAAATGTTCGATGGCGTTTCCCGAAAAGATACAGAAAGAAAGCAGGAAAGAAATATGGAACTGATACTTGAACAGATGCCGATTGTCATCCGCTCCCTGAATGTGGGATTTCTTCAGACCCTTCGGCTCTTTTTCGTGACGCTGATCGGCGCGTTTCCTCTGGGATTGATTATTGCCTTCGGGTCGATGTCTCGTTTCAAACCCATCAGCTATTTTACACGGCTGGTAGTGTGGGTTGTCCGGGGGACACCCCTGATGATTCAGCTGCTGATTATCTACTATTTCCCCGGTCTGGTGCTGGACAATCCGATCTGGGGAGGCGGGGAAAGCGGTCGTTTTCTGGCGGCGTCTGTCTCCTTTATCCTGAATTACGCCTGCTATTTCTCGGAAATTTACCGGGGTGGAATCCAGGGCGTTCCGGTGGGGCAGGAGGAGGCCGGTCTGGTGCTGGGCATGACGAAGAGCCAGATTTTCTTCCGGGTTACGCTGCTTCAGATGATCAAGCGGATTGTGCCGCCCATGTCCAACGAGATTATCACGCTGGTCAAGGACACATCCCTGGCCCGTATTATCGCGCTGCAGGAAATTATCTGGGCCGGACAGGCATTCATGAAAGGTTCCCAGGGAATTTCCGGGGCAATCTGGCCCATGTTCTTTACTGCCGTCTACTATCTGATCTGGAACGGTATCCTGACCGTGCTCCTGGGACGGTTGGAGAAGAAGCTGGATTACTTTAGGTAGGGAGGATGAAAGCGATGGCTATATTGGAAGTAGAACATATTCAGAAAAGCTTTGAGCGGACAGAAGTGCTCAAGGATATCAGTTTTTCTCTGGAAAAGGGACAGGTGGTATCCATCATCGGTTCCTCCGGAAGCGGAAAGACGACGCTCCTGCGCTGCCTGAATTTCCTGGAGCGTCCCGACGGCGGCGTGATCCGTGTGGGCGGGGAAACCCTCTTTGACGCGGAGGATCCCACAACTCTGCAGGAGAGTCAGATTCGCAGGAAACGGCTCCACTTTGGGCTGGTATTCCAGTCTTTCAACCTGTTTCCCCAGTATACGGCAAAGGAGAACGTGATGCTGGCAAAAAGGCTTCTGGCCAAGGAACAGCCGGACTTCAAGGCGAGAAAAAAGGAAATCTACGGGGAGATCGAAAAGCAGGCGGAGGAACTGCTGAGACAGATGGGGCTTTCGGATCGGATGAACAACTATCCCCATCAGCTCTCCGGCGGACAGTGCCAGCGGGTGGCTATCGCCCGAGCCCTGGCGCTGCAGCCGGATATCCTCTGCTTCGATGAGCCCACTTCCGCCCTGGATCCTGAGCTGACCGGAGAGGTGCTTAAGGTTATTCGCGAGCTGGCAAATCAGAATACGACGATGATTATTGTGACTCATGAGATGGCCTTCGCGAAGGATGTGGCAAATCATGTGATCTTCATGGATGACGGAAAAATCCTGGAACAGGGCGATCCCGAGCAGGTTTTTGAGCATCCCCGGGAGGAGAGGACCAGAAGATTTTTGTCCCGCTATACAGAAGATTAGAGACGTGGTTTGGATCATCAGGACAGATCGTCCCCGATTCGCAGAAACAACAGAGCTTCTTCCAGCAGAAGTTCCTGCTTGGGGGAGGACATCTGGCGGTAGAGACCAATCAGATCCAGTTCGTTTTCGGACAGCTTTTCCTCCTCGGAGCGACGCAGACCGCTCCGGCCGAGCAGGTAGTCGGTGGAAGTGTCGAAATAGGCAGCCATCCGCAGAAGCATATTGTATTCCGGCTGTCGTTTGCCCCGGATGTAGCAGCTTAACGTGGAGGGAGATATATGCAGATACTCGGAAAGCCGTTGCCTGGAAATCTGCTCCGAAATGATCAGTGCCTGTAATCTCTCTCCAAATGTCATGTTTCCAATACCCTCCAAAACAATTTTTTTATATCATAACGTAATTTTCCGAAAAAATCAGGAAAATCGACAATATGTCGATAAGTTTTGCGGAAACAGAAAAAGGAGATCCGATTCCTTTGCGTTCACGCAGGAAGGAATCGGGGCTCCTTTTTCTGTGGCGTTTGCGCCAGGAGAAGGGCAGTGGGACTTTTCCGTTAAATCAACGTTTCATCAATATGTATCATCCCAGTGGTTTTACTAATTGCTCACTAATCACGCCATGATCCAACTCGTGAACAGTGTCGCACAATGTGTCTATATCCTCTGCATAATGAGAAGCAAGGATAATGGTTGTTCCCTGTTCGCGAAGTTCCCGAAACAATTTCCGAATTTCCAGAACCCCCTCTCGATCCAGACCGTTCATGGGTTCATCAAAGAGTAGTAACTTTGGATGTTCCATAATTGCCTGGGCAATTCCAAGACGATGGCGCATCCCCAGAGAATATGTTTTTACTGGTTTTTTATTTTCCGGATCCAGTCCAACTCTGCAAAGTGTCTCCCGGATCTCGTACTCTGATACAATTCCTTTGATAGACGCCAGCAATTTCAGATTTTTCCAGCCGTTCATAGCCCCGATAAAGCCAGGTTCCTCTAAAATAATCCCTATATCCTGCGGGCAGGAATGGTCTACTTTCTTTCCGTCAACAAAAATTTCTCCGGATGTCGGAGCCATAAAACCACATATACACTTCAACAGCACCGTCTTTCCTGATCCGTTTCTTCCAATCAATCCATGGATTTTTCCTTTTTCGAAAGAGGCACATACATTCGAAAGAGCAGTAGTCTCTTTAAATTTTTTTGTTACTTTCTTTACCTCAACCATGGCTCTGTTTTCTCTTTTTACAGAATCTTCCATTTTCCCTCCACTATATATTTTTAGAATCTTTTAAGCAGTAAACCGTCACACCAAGTTTTGAAAAAAAGATAATTCCTGCTGTCAGAACAGCCACTGCGTACAGAATATCCGGCCCGATACCTGTTCCGTTAATATCCAGGTATCCCATACAAATCCAATTTACTGGCGAGATATATAACAGTTTTCCTTCGAACATAATCCATCCTACATAACAGCAAAAATAAGACAAAAAAGTGAGGAATCCCGCTGCGACCACTCCGGTACCTCTGCCCATTAATATTTGAAAGGCAAAAATCAAAAGTCCGAGAAAGGCAGAAACCAGAAAAAGCAGCAACATACTCAAAGCCATAGCCTGGAGAGGAGAAAAGGCTTCTATTATCCCGCTGTAAAAAGAAATGCCCGACACTGAAATTTCATAAGAATCCTCACTGAGCTTTATTCCACCACCATAAGCCAAATAGCGAATCAATTCTCCCCAGTCAGACGTGAGGTAAATTCTGGGCAAAATAATCAGAATGGATATTGAGAGGTAAAATAACGTATAAACAAGAGATGCTTCTAAAATATAAAGAACTTGCCCGCGAATCCAATTACTTTTTCCTACACGCACTTCAAGAAATTGCGAAAAAGAATCCCGAAATGGCGCATTTGCGAAGAAAAAAGTTGTCAGGAATCCGTATACCACAAGCATGATTGGCAAATTAAAAAAATGCGGTAAAATCCAGGGAGTAACCCTTACGCCTGTTGCCTCCGAGAGAGCTGCAACACCAGACAGATTCCCTCCTGCAAAAATCAATATCATAACAGGGATTGCCCAGATTTGCGGCATTGTTGGCCATTTTCTGAAATTAGATGAAGCACATTTCTGCATTAAAATCAAATTATGCATTATGCCACCTCCTCTTTACGTTATATACAGACAAGATATCGAAAATGGCACATACGAAGAGAACTCCAGCTATCCTGCCCAGGATTGTCGGCCACACTCCGCCGGGCAAAACACAAATTCCCTGTACCCAGTTTTCCACCCGAAAGAAATCATATTTTACATATTCATCTCCATAGGGAAAGGAAATGAGGCGGAGGGCGATATAATTCAGGCAGATTGGTCCTGTAAGAGCCAAAAACCAACTGGGGTAAATGGATGAAATCCACACAGCACAACCCGCTATCAAGGCGCCTCCAAGACCATAATGCAAAAAATATACAAAAAGAAATATGACAGGATGTCCCGTTGCCAGTAACGCATCATATCCCTCGTGTAAATATTCGAGATTTGAATTGTATAATGGATGTCCTTTTAATAGCAGAATAACGGTCAATATTAAAAAAAACAAAACCACGCTGAAAAAAGCCATTGTGCAGGAAACAATAAATTTTGCATGCATATACCTTTTTGTCCCGGATCGTACAATCCAAAATCCTACAGAATGTTCCTGTTCATCTTTAGCATAGGTTAATGAAAATGATAATAACGGGAAAACCATAATGAGAAGATCCGCACTTCCAGATCCGGCAAACAGAAAACTTATAATCTCACATACCGAATACTCTCTTGAAAACAACATGGAGCCACTGGATAAAACTCCGACAGATACCATAAGTATTATCGAAAGATAGAATGCTGCAGAGGAAAATCCACGCTGTAGGTCTGCCTGCAGCAAATGTAGCCATATTTTCATTCCTATCCCCTTTCTTTGAGTTTTCGCAGGTATGCTCCCCTGCGAAAACTCATATTCATCTGTTGCCCATCACGGCTGCCAGGTTCCTACCACAGTATATTTAGAAAAATTGCTCGAAGAAGGATACATTACCATTCTATATTTTTGCCCACTTCCGCCATAACCGGAATGATAAGTAAATCCATAAGATCCTGCAGTCCCTGTTTTTACATAGCTGGAAACATTCTGTGTCGTAGTTGGCATAAGAAGTGTATATGTTGTGTTCATCGTGTTTGTACTAGGTTCAACACAAGCGAAAATTACACTGCTAGTGTAGGCCGGTGTATATGCTGCACATCCATTAAACGGTGGCTTTAATTCTTTGTTATAGCTATACTGTGCAGCAGAAGTCGTAGCGCCAACGCCAATGAGTAAACAAGCCAACAATGCAAATACCCAATATTTCTTTTTTACTTTTCCCATAAATTAACCTCTCTTTCTTATATTTATTTTATTATTTATCCGCATAGAGCATTATGCGGAAGGTCCCTGTACTATTCAGATATTATAAAATCTTTTTACTATCTTTCAGGGCAATTCCATATCTGTAAAAAACTCTCCTGTTACCGCATTGACAATATAGTAAGTACGTATTTCTTTTTCCACTCCATCAGAATTTTTTTCCGTCTCTGTAATTCCGAATACCCATACCGGAATTAACCTCATCTCCTCTCCTTTCTGTAAACTTTCATACTGTAATTTTGCATATGTCAACCGGGGATTCCTCCCCGCCGGAATACTCTGATACAGAGCTTCCACTTTTTCATACGCCTTGTCCGCACTGACTGTTTGATACGTTCCCAACGTTTCCTCGACCACGACAGTAGCATTACTGTCCCATCTGACGATACCTTCCTGTTCTGTCGCAAATATTTCTAGTTGGCTTCCAAGCTGCAACATATTTTCGTCAAAATTCAACTCACGGTTATATATATATCCCGGCCCGGAACCGTTTTTCTCAAAACACAAATTCGTAAAAGGGATCCCGTCATATGTCTGGCTAAAATACATTAAGCATATGCTTTCTTCTCCATCCAGAGCCGGAATTACCGCTGCCTCCTGCACCTGATATTCCGGAAAATTCAGCTTTTTCATATAGGATATCGTCAATTCTTTTGTCTTCAGATACTCGGATTCCTTTCCATCTGCCGTTCTGTCCTTCGCAATTCTGTAAGCCGGGTCCTCCTGGCTGTTGTAGTAAGATGTAATCGGAAAATCTCGTAAAAGCGCAGGCGCATCGCTGTCCTCGTAACCGTAAGTATCATAATAAAAACTATAACTTATTCCATTCCGGGAAAATCCATCCTGCACTCGTCCAAACCAATCCACTCCTCCGTCGCGCAGACAGATGCTTTCCATCTCCCCGTCTGTCACATACCTAGGCCCTTCCGCCCAGGACTCTTTCTCAATAATATTTCCATGAAGAAAACAGTTAAATATCTGCTCGTCTGATACTTTCCAATAAGAGGTGCGGTACACATTTACTTCCTCGGGGAGCTCTATTTCTGATAGATCTACCTGTTCGGTAATACCGCTGTGAAAGAGAGATCTGCCATCTGATTCCTCACAACCGGTAAACATTACTGCGAACAGAATTGCTGCCAATGTCAACCCTTTTTTCCAGTTGTACATCATCATCTTGTTGCCCCTCCCTGTCCTATCTGTTAAATAAACGCTCGAAAAATCATTTTGTTACAGAAAAAGTGGAAATATTTGAAAAAACTTTTTTGATTGACATCCTGTTTTAAATAGCAGATAATCGGCTTAGAAACTCAGGAAATCGATGGGGAGGGGGAGGCAGTGAACGACAGCAATCGTCCGGATTCTTTTGCGGAAATCTACAAGAAGTATTTTCACTACATCTATCTTTACGCGCTCTCTCTGACACAGGACGAACATCTGGCGGAGGAGATTACGCAGGAGACTCTCTGCCGAGCCATGGAACACTGGGAGACTTTTGACGGAGAGTATAAGATCCAGACCTGGCTGTGTACAATCGCAAGGAATTACTACTATTCCATCTGCCGTAAAGAGAAGAGGATTGACCGCTCTCGGGATCTTTTTTCTTCGCCTGAGCCACTTCATAAAAGTCCGACGGCTTCTCTTTCAGATACCACCACCGGCCGTCCACCCCTTTTACCGGAACAGGCACTTTTAAATCAGGAGTCTGCCATGGAAATCCATAGAATTTTGCATAAAATGGAAGATCCATACAAGGAAGTCTTTGAACTGCATATTTTCGCGGAACTTACCTACAAACAGATCGGCGAACTGTTCGGGAAGACGGAGGGCTGGGCCAGAACCGTCTATTACAGAGCCAAACTCAAAATTCAGGAGGCGTTGCCATGAAGACACCCTGCAATGTAATTCAAGATCTGCTGCCACAGTATCACGACGGTGTGTGCAGCGATGAAACCAGAGAACTTGTGGAAGAACATTTGAGAGAATGTGAAAACTGTCGCAGCATACTGGCGGAAATCGAAAAAGATATCTCGCCAGTTCGAAAGGAACTGGAAACTGCCCCTGAGCAGGAACTATCTGCCTTAAAAAAAGCGTGGGATAAAAACGCGAAGGCCTCCTTCCGGCGAGGGATTTTTCGGGGATGGATCGCCCTTATTCTTGTGCTTGCCGTCATCCTGGCTATCCTTTTTGTGCCAATACCCCATCAATACGATGTCACTTTTACCGATGTCTATACCTTTGCCGGAGATGCTGCAGATGTGTCTATCCATGTAAACTGTTGGAGCCTGACCTCTCTTATGGGAAATCAGGTAAAAGCTTCCGTTATCGTAACGGATGCCTCTGGCAGTGAGCTGGATGACTACGACTACACTTCCAATTACAGCCTGAAATCTATGGACGCCCGCTCTCGCCGCTATCGCAGTAAACAGGGCTATACATTTCCTTATGACAAGCTGGAAGGACAGCAGATTGATTTTTTGGCTGATACCGCTGACGGCTGGGTTCAGGAAGGATTTCTGGTATGGACAGAAGACTTGAAAAATATCCTGCTCTTTACGGAAAACGGCCGCTATCTTGCTACCACGGAGGGTCTGAGTTTTGCAAGACTGTCGGCAACCTTCCACGGATATGACGAGTTTTTATCAGTGGAATAAAAAAGACGGCTT
Source organism: uncultured Eubacteriales bacterium (assembly GCA_949286525.1). Taxonomy (GTDB): domain Bacteria; phylum Bacillota; class Clostridia; order Lachnospirales; family Lachnospiraceae; genus Pullilachnospira_A. The sequence goes on from CASECT010000169.1 coordinate 10,825, forward strand.
GCTTAGTACGCAGAGATTAAACGAAGTGAGACCTACAGATAGCCTCCGTCCAGCCCAACGATCTGACCGGTCAGGTAGGTTGGGGCCTTTAAGAGAGTCAGCACGGTGTCAGCCACCTCCTCTGGGGTGGCAAACCGCCCGGCGGGAATCTCTTCTTCCAGGGCAGCCCGCTCTTCGGAGGAGAGAAACGCGTTCATGTCCGTGTCCACAGCTCCGCAGGCGATGGCGTTTACCGAGATGCCGCTTGGGGCCAGCTCCTTGGCCAGCGCCCGGGTAAGACTGTTGACACCGCCCTTGGAGGCTGAGTAGGCCGCCTCACAGGAGGCTCCGACGGTGCCCCACATGGAGGAGATGTTGATGATCCTGCCGGATTTGGCGGAGACCATTGCGGGGACGAAGGCTCTGGCGGTGTAAAAACAGGAGGAGAGGTTGACAGAAAGGATACGGTTCCATTCTTCCGCGTTCATATCGCACAACAGGCCGATGTGGGAAATGCCGGCGTTGTTTACGACCACATCTATGTTTCCGAAGGCGGACAAAACATCTCTCCCCATGGAGGATACGAAGGCCGGATCTCCCATATCTCCGCAGAAAGTCAGTACTTGTATATGGAAGTTTTCTGCGAGGCTTTCCGCAGTTTTTTCCAGCGCGTCTCTGGATTTTTCGCAGGTCAGAGCCAGATGATATCCTTCCCTGGCAAGCGCTTCGGCGATGGCTTTTCCGATGCCTCTGGAGGCGCCGGAAACAAATGCGGTTTTTTTCATGATGTCTGTGCTCCTTTCGATGCTTGTCAACCTTTTTTACGTTGACAGTATAGCAGAAAATAATCGGAAAATCTATTGCCGGGGAAGTGGAATATGGTATAATAAAACCATGATATTCGCGGATATCAAATCTTTGAGAGAAGGGGTTGGTCATCATGAAAATTATAATTACAGGCAGGAATATCGAGCTGACAGACGGCCTCAAGGACGCGGTCAATGACAGACTTTCCAAACTGGACAAGTACTTTGCGCAGGATACGGAAGTTCAGGTAACGCTGAGCGTGGAAAAAGAGAGACAGAAAGTGGAAGTAACCATCCCGGTCAAGGGCGCGCTGATCCGTGCGGAGCAAGTAAGCAGCGATATGTATGTCTCTATTGAGCTGGTAGAGGAAGTGATAGAGCGCCAGTTGAAGAAATACCGCAATAAACTGATTACGAAACACCAGAGCGCTGCCGAAGCGTTCAATGATGAGTTTATGACGAAGGATCTGGATGATGACGAGGAGATCCGGATTGTACGTACCAAGCGTTTTGGAATCAAACCCATGTATCCGGAGGACGCATGTGTGGAGATGGAGCTTCTTGGCCATGACTTTTTTGTATTCCGTAACGCGGAGACAGAGGAGGTCAATGTGGTTTACAAGAGAAAGGGAAACACATACGGCCTGATTGAACCCGAGTTCTAGGGCCCGGAGATTCTGCGGATCGTCAACGGACTTTGCGAATCGCCGATAGGTTTTTCATCCTGAAAATGCTATGCTCTTATCTGTCAGATGAGAGGAGAGCGTATGGATGAGATCACATTTGGAGAAGTAATTCGCAGCATCCGCAAGGCGAAGGGAATGACACAGGAGGAGGTGGCAGAGGGAATCTGTTCCACCAGTTCTCTGTCAAAGATGGAAAATGGAAGCCAGGTTCCCTCCAGGCAGAGGTTCCAGAAAATTTTGGAACGCCTGGGGGAGTCCGGCTATTCTTATGCGCATTTTTTCAGCAACAGTGAGGCGGAACGGGAACAGTACCGCCGGGAAGCACTGGAAGCGCTGGAAGGAGGACGGGTAGAACGGGCCGAGGAACTGCTGCTTCGCTGGAAGAAAACTCCGGAGGCGGAGGACGTCATGGAGCGGCAGTTCTGGGAGTTGACGGAACTTCTGTGGCGGCGCATATACGAGAAACCGGGGCCGGAATATCGGGAAAAATGTATGGAACTGTTTTCCCTGACCCGGTCCGCCTTTTGTCTGCAGGGGAAATGGAGGGAGGATAATTTTACCAGGACGGAGACGCTGCTGTTGAATAACGCGGGGCTGGGTTTTCTCTGGGAAAAACAATACCGGGAGGCGGCGGGTGTTTTCCTGCAGCTCTACAGCATCAACGAGCGGACCGGAAGGAAGCGTCCGGATTACAGGAAGAAAAAGGCGGTACTCTGCGGCAATCTCGCGGTCTGTTTCGGAGAGATGGGGAAAATATCGGACGCAGCCCGTTATTATGCCCGGGGAACCTGCTGCGTTCGGGAGCAGGGCGGTGTAGTACTCTATCTTCAGTTCCTGCGGATCGGTATGGGGCTGGCTGACCGAACCGGAGAGGATGGAGAAGCATTCCGGGAACGGGAACTGATTCTGCGGATTGTGACGGATCTGTGGGGGAGAGCGGAGGCAGGGCAGCGGGTTTCCTTTTTTCTGCGGCAGCCGCCGGGGATTTCGATTCTGTAGTTTCGACTTTGCAGAAGGAAGATGTTCTTGTCAATCGGGTGTAAAATGGTATACTATAAGCGATGAAAAACTTTGACGCCGGTGTTTGCATGCCGTGCGCAATGAGGAGACAGTGTGATAACGATTGACGGTTATGATATCAATTATAAAATAACGGGGGATGGAACCGAGACAGTGGTTATCCTGCAGGGATGGGGCACCACACTGGAGGTGTACGATTCCATCGCCCGGGTGCTTGCGCCGGCTTATCGGGTGGTGCAGCTGGATTTGCCGGGATTCGGCGGCAGCAGCGAGCCCAGGGAGCCTTGGAATGTGAAGGCCTACTGCCGGTTCTTCGAGAAGTTCATGGCTGCCCTGCATATAGAGAAGGCCCACCTGATCGGCCATTCCTACGGGGGAAGGATGATCATCCGCCTGGCGGCGGAGGGCTGCAGCTTTGAGATCGGGAAAATTCTTCTGGTGGACGCCGCCGGCATTGTGCCCAGAAAGAGTTTTGCCACCAGAACGAAAATCCGTGTGTTCAAGATGGGGAAATGGATTCTGACGAGGTCCTTTGTGTACGGGTTGATTCCGGAGACGGTGGACGGCTGGATGAGTCAGCAGGGGTCAGCGGACTACCGCAGCGCCACGCCCATGATGCGTCAGTGTCTGGTGCGGGCGGTCAACGAGGACCTGTCCCATCTTCTGCCCGATATCAAAAACGAGACGCTTCTGGTCTGGGGGACCGCGGATACCGCCACACCCCTATCGGACGGGAAGCTGATGGAGGAGAAGATCCCCGGCGCCGCTTTAGTTACCATCGAGGGGGCCGGCCATTATTCTTTCCTGGAGCAGCCCCGGCTTTTTGCGGGATTGCTGCGGTCATATTTTCAGATTGAGGGGTAGGATATGTTTCTGTTGGAAAAACTGGAAATGATAACGCTTGTCTGCGGCCTGGCGGCAGGTATTGCGGCGGCTGCGGCGTTGATAAAATTTAATCTTCATATGTTTCAGCTCAACGGTTACAAGAACGGGGAGCATCTGCACTGGATCAAGAAGAACCGCAGACAGTTTCGCATTCTGATACTGGACGGGGCGCTGGCCCTGGCGGCGGTGCTGCTTCTGTGGCCCCTGCACCTGGAGATTCTCGCCATGGCTGTAAAGATCGTGCTGCTGTTTTATCTGGTGCTGACAGTGTGGAATTACCGGTATCTCAACCGCAGCCACACGAAAAAGAAACTGGTTTACACCAGCCGTGTGAAACGGCTTCTGGCGACGGAGCTTATCCTGCTGGCGCTGCTTGTCCTGCTGGCAGTCGTGCTTACCTGGTTTTCCTCTGTGCTTCTTACCGGCTGGCTGCTGATCGGAGTTGTTCTGGCACTGATGCCTTATCTTCCGGTCATCAGCAATTTCTTAAACAGCCCCATGGAGAAGGCCGTCAACCGGCACTTTGTGAATGACGCCTTAAACCGCCTGAAACAGATGCCGGATATGAAGATCATCGGCATCACGGGAAGCTACGGAAAGACCAGCGTGAAGTTTTACCTGAAGACATTGCTGGAGGCGCGATACAGCGTGCTGATGACGCCCGAAAGTTTCAACACGCCCATGGGCGTTGTGCGGACAATCCGGGAGCATCTTAAGCCGGATCATGAGATTTTCCTCTGCGAGATGGGAGCCCGCCATGTGGGGGACATCAAGGAGATCTGCGATATGGTTCGCCCGGAGTGGGGAATCATTACCTCCATCGGTCCCCAGCATCTGGAGACGTTTTATACCATGGACAATATTGTCCATACCAAGTTTGAGCTGGCGGACGCGCTGCCGGCGGACGGGACGCTGTTTTTAAACGGGGACTGTTCCTACATTACCGACTACTGCGACTGTTATCCCAACCGGGTTCTCTATTCGGCCGAGGAGCAGCGGCAGGGCGGATATTACGCGAAGGATATCCGGGTCAGCGAGCTGGGGACGGATTTTACCGTGGTTTCCCCCGAGGGGGAGGAGGCCCGCTATCAGACCCGGCTCATCGGCGGTCACAACGTGATCAATCTGGTGGGAGCTATCGCGGTGGCCAACCGCATGGGGATTCCGCTGGTGGAGCTGAAAGTGCCGGTGCGCCGGCTGCAGCCTGTGCCTCATCGTCTGCAGATGCGCCAGCAGGGAAATGTAACGATCATCGACGACGCCTACAATTCCAATCCGGTGGGGTCGAAAGCGGCGGTAGAGACACTGGCCATGTTCGAGGGCGTGCGGATTCTGATTACGCCCGGTATGGTGGAGCTGGGGGATTCCGAGGAGGAATACAATTATAAGTTTGGTACTTACGCCGCCGGCTGCTGCGACTATGTGGCGCTGGTGGGAGAGCGGCACACCCGCCCGATCCGGGAGGGACTTTTGGCGGAGGGATTTGACGAGACCCGTATTTTTACCGGGGAGAAGCTGGAGGATGCCCTGCAGTTTGCCTATGGCATACGGGAGCAGGGCCACAAATATATTTTACTGGAAAACGATCTGCCGGATAATTACTAAATCTGAGAAAGGCGCCGGCAGAGGGCAAAACAGCGGAAAGAAGGGAACATAGGGAAATGAAGACGAAAATTGCAGTGATGTTTGGCGGAAAGAGCGTGGAGCATGAGGTGTCAGTCATCTCGGCGATCCAGGCTATCGGAAACATGAACCGGGAGAAGTATGATATTCTTCCCGTGTATATTTCCAAGGCGAATGAGATGTATATCGGAGATGGAGTGGGAGATATCGAGCAGTACAAACACATCGATCAGCTGATCGCGAAATCTCAGCGGGTTATCCTAATCAGCAGCGGCGGAAAACCCTGTTTTCTCCCCTATCCGCTGAAACGTTTTGGGAAGAATCAGGAAATCGAGGTGGATCTGGCTTTTCCCATTGTTCACGGAACCAACGAGGAGGACGGTACGCTCCAGGGATATCTGAAGACAGTGGGCATTCCCTTTGTGGGCTGCGATGTGACGGCTTCCGCGGTGGGAATGGATAAATATGTGACTAAGACGATTCTGAAGGATAACGGGATTCCGGTTCTGGACTGTATGCAGTTTACCACCGGCGATTACCGGGATATGGACGCTATGGTGGCGGCGATCGAGGAGCGGCTGGGGTATCCGGTCATTATCAAACCGGTAAACCTGGGTTCCAGCGTGGGCATCAGCGTGGCAAAGGACAGGGCCCATCTGGTGCAGTCTATCGACGACGCTTTTCTCTATGCCTCCAAGATTATCGTGGAGCATGCCATTACCAATCTGCGGGAGATCAACTGTTCCGTGCTGGGAGACGACGAGGAGGCGATCCCGTCGGAGTGCGAGGAGCCGCTGCACAGTCAGGATATCTTGAGTTATGAAGACAAATATATGAGCAATTCCAAGAGTGGAGCATCCAAGGGAATGGCCAGCGTTTCCAGAAAGATTCCGGCGGAGATCTCTGAGGAGATGCGGGATCGGGTGCGTTCCATCGCCGTGAAGGCTTTCCACTGTCTGGGATGCAACGGTGTGGCCAGGATGGACTTTATGATCGACGGGGACAATGGAGAGCTGTATTTCAACGAGATCAATACGATCCCAGGCTCCCTGGCGTTTTATCTCTGGGAGCCGGTAGGAGTTTCCTATCCGGAGCTTTTGGATAAGATGATCGCTCTCGCCCTCAAGCGGCAGAGAGAGGAGAAGGCGCTGACATTCTCCTTTGACACGAATATTCTGGATCAGCAGAGCCTGTCCGGTTTGAAGGGCAGCAAGACAGGCAAACTTTGATTTGATATCGAAAAAATTAAGAAAATAGAGAAAAAGTGAAGTAAAGAAAGAAACCTCCTGGGATATAATGCATCGTAAGATGATAATTCGAGGAGGTTTTTTATGTGCAAAAAAAAAGCAAATTTATGACGCGAAATCGGATCCGGTATATCAGAATCCGGTGGTGGATGAGAGAAAGATGGAAAGCCGAAGCGTAGGAGATGGCGTCACAGGGAACTATCATTATGTTCACGGACATTTTGCGGGAACAAAGGTGAAATTTTTATTCTGCATCCCGCTGCGGGAGGCTTTTGAATGGCGGTTTTATCAACATATTTCCCCTTTCCCGGGACCGGACGAGGAACTCGCGTCCCTGTCGCATACCGGGGAAAATGATAAGATCGGCTTCGCTCTGACTCATGGGGCGGCGTTTGTGGAATGTAACATGGGATCGGAAGCAATTTTCAGTTCCAATGAGGACCCGACGATATTTTACAAGTCAAACGCGGCGGCGGATATAAGACGATGAGCTGTTTGGAAAATACGAACGCTTATGACGGCGGGCTGCCGTTTGTGATCGGATCGCCGGTATCACTGCCGAATTGTCTGACTGTTATGGCTCACGGGGCGCGGCTGCAGTTGTCCGTGAGACAGAGGCGAATTTTTCTGGAGACGATTCGAAAGGTACCGGTGGTCAGCCTGAGTCGGTTCTACGAATACGGGATGATGCTGCATTATTGTATTACAGAGGAAAAAATATGTATCGATGAGATCATTCATATTGACGCGGACGTCCGCGGAGAGATTCCGGAGATGGAGCTGGCAGATCGCCATGGAAATTATCTGGCGGAACAGGA
>CASECT010000170.1 GCA_949286525.1 uncultured Eubacteriales bacterium
AAAAGACATTTCCAGTACAGATTCGCCAGATTGGGGAGGCATTGACAGAAATAATCAAATTAGAACAGATTGATGAGAGCAGGGTAGTAGTTGCAGGGGATTCCGCGGGAGCATATTTAGCTTTGCAGTTTTCTCTGTGCCATACAAACGCTGTATTGGCAGATCATTTGGGAGTGAAATCGCCGCTGGAAAAAAGCGCATTGAAAGGAGCGCTTCTCTATTGCGGACCTTATGACATATCAAGTCTTTCAGAGGTTAAGGACAAAACATTGCGTTTTGTTATCAGTCGCATTGGATGGAGTTTCATGGGACAGAAAGATTGGAAGAAAAGTCCGTTGATTGATTTCGTCACACCCATGGATTACATAACAAAGGAGAGTGTTCCGTGTTACATTACAGATGGAAATACGTTATCTTTCGAGTCTCATGGAAGGGCACTGGGAAAGGCGTTGCGAGCTCAGGGGGTTTTTGTGCGGGAACGATATTTTGATCAGGCGGAAGGAAAAGTGGGCCATGGATATGAGGCAGCTCTGGATACGGATCAGGGACTTCTTTGTCTGAAAGATACTTATGAAATGTTGGAAAAATTTTTCGCCTGAAAAGCAGATTTCAACGTTGTGCTTAGGTTCATGACGGTAAGCGTCATGGAACAGATTTTCTATTTTTCACGAAATCGAATATTTGTTCGAAAAAAGCATTGACAAACATCTGTTCGCGCTGTATGATAATAGCAGAACAGATGTTTGCATTGCTTGAAGTTCGAAAAAGAGGTATCTGTTATGAGTGCGAATGAGAAAAGAAGCGAAAGAGAGAGAAAAGTAGTTGTCAAAAGAAAAATGCAGGGTAAGAAGATGCAGCGCAGAGTATTCCTTCTTTCAGCGATTTGTCTGCTTCTTCTGTTTTCCTGCAGCTATGTGTTCACATCCAGAGCGCAAAGCAATCATGAGACCGTGAAGTATTACCGCAGTATCGAAGTGACTCCCGGAGACACTCTGTGGGACATTGCGGGAGATTATGTTTCAGTTGAATATAAGGACAGATACGCCTATATCGATGAGGTTAAGAAGCTGAATCATTTGACTGATGATCAGATTTCCGCAGGGGAATTTCTGACAGTACCTTATTATGATGTCCCCTGAGAATGAAAGGGTTATCCGACGCTAATAAAAAAATGAATACGAAAAAGACAGATACCTTTGACTGGCGTGTTTTCCCAGATTCGGAGGTATTGTTTTTTTACAAAAAAATTATTATAATTTTATTCATGAAAATGTTTTGGGGGAAATATTGTTATGCTGCGTTTTTTATATGTAATTTTCATGAATTTGTCCAGGGCGCCCTATATGATTCCGAAACTGCGCCGCATGGCAAAAAATCGGGAAAAGTATTCGGAAGAGCAACGGTATGCCTATGTCAAGAAGGCTGTGCATTACATGATGAAATCCGGAAGAATTACCACGGAGGTATACGGCACAGAAAATCTCCCTGAGGAAGGCGGCTATGTCATGTTCCCCAATCATCAGGGAAAATACGATGCCCTGGGGATTATCTATGCCCACAGCAAACCATGTTCTTTTGTTATGGATAAGGCAAAATCTAACACTTTTCTGGTCAAGGAGATTGTGGATGTGTTGGATGCCAAGCGATTGGAAATTGACAACGTGCGGCAAAATCTACGGATTATCAACGAGATTACCGAGGAGGTAAAGCAGGGAAAGCGCTTTATTCTGTTTTCTGAGGGGGGATATGGAAAGAATGATAATCGTGTACAGCAGTTCAAACCGGGCAGCTTCAAGTCGGTAATGCGCGCGAAAGCGCCATTGGTGCCGGTTGCTCTGATCGATTCTTACAAAGCCTTCAACGAAATCTCCTTTGGCAAAGTCACGACGAAGGTAATCTTTCTTCCGCCTATGTATTATGAAGATTATCAGGGAATGAAGACGCCGGAACTGGCCAGCCTTGTGAGAAGAAAGATTATTGAGAAAATGGAAGAATTTGGCGTTGTGGCAGAGTAACACCATCCGGCTGCGCTTTCGGTTGTTGCAGTCAAAATACTCATCTTTGTCTGTGAAGAAAGCGCTGCTATTTGTAAGACGGACAGGAAAAGGAGAACAATACATGCGTTTTTTGATTCAACGAGTGACTTCTGCGGATGTTTCCGTGGAGGAGAAAGTCATAGGCTCGATTACACAGGGCTATCTGGTTTTAGTTGGGATATCCGCTACAGATACCGAAGAAATCGCGGATCGGATGGTTCAGAAGATGCTGCGTCTTCGGATTTTTTCCGATGAAAACGGTAAGACAAATTTGTCGTTGGATCAGGTACAGGGACAGCTTCTTCTGGTTTCTCAGTTTACCCTGTACGCAAACTGCCGCAAGGGGAACCGGCCCTCGTTCCTCGATGCAGGCGATCCAGATAAGGCGCGAAAACTGTTTGAACATATTGTGGAAATATGTCGGCAGTCGGTTCCAGTTGTCCGCACCGGTTCCTTTGGCGCGGATATGCAGGTGCATCTCTGCAATGACGGGCCATTTACGATCATGCTGGACTCGGACGAGATTTTCGGATGAAAGTATTTATGGAAGAATCGAAACAAATGCTGGAACAAACGGACCTGAATATCCGGGCTCTGAAAGCAGAAAAGAGAGCGGTATATATCGACATCTATCTAGCGGATAAATATCTGTTTATCCGCAAAATAAACTGGAAAAGTATTGTAAAACATGGTATAATGCAGTTATCGGGAAATATATCAATTGATCACGCATCAGACATGCGCAGACAAGATAGATAAAGGAAAGGTATTCTCTATGGGAAAAGATTCCAAATATTATAAAGAAAAGAAAAAAGAACAGACATTAAAACTTCGGGAACTGGTTCGTCAGCTTCCGGGATTCGCGGCGGATTACATCCACAGCAAGGAAGTGACTACCCAGGCCAGCACATTGATTTCATATTCTTATGATCTGCTGACGTTTTTTCGCTTTATGGTCAGTCAGAACCCTGCGTTGAAACAATATGCCATCAAAGAACTGCCCCTTTCGATTCTCGACCAGATTACCTCTGAGGATATCGTGGAATACCAGCGTTATCTGGAACTGAGCGTCGATGGAGAATACCATGAAAACGGGAAGAAAGCCATTGCCAGGAAGCTGTCTCCGCTGCGGGGAATGTTTCAATATCATTACGAGCGGGAATACATCAAGAAAAACCCCATGCTTCTTGTCAAACTTCCGAAATTAAAGAAAGATAAAAACATTGTTCGGATGAACAACTATGAAGTTCAGGCAATTCTGGATGCTGTGGAACATGGTTATGAAGGCATGAGCAAGCGTCAGAAAGCTTATTGTGAGAAAACGAAAAAGAGAGATCTCGCCATTCTGACGTTGATGCTGAATACCGGAATCCGTGTTTCCGAATGCCGCGGTTTGGATCTTACTGACGTGGATTTTGTGGTAAAATCTTTGACCATTGTCCGAAAAGGCGGTGGTCAGGATGTGATCTACTTCGGCGACGATGTGGCGGAAGCGCTTCGGGATTATGTGGACACGGAGCGCGCCCTGATTCAGCCGGTTCAGGAGGATGGCAACGCACTCTTCTACTCTCTTCAGGGAAAGAGGATCAGCGTGGACGCCATTGAGCGGCTGGTCAAAAAATATGCGAAAATGTCCGTTCCAAACAAGAAAATTACGCCTCACAAGCTGCGGAGTACTTACGGTACCGCACTTTATCGCGAAACCGGGGACATCCGTCTGGTGGCGGACGTTCTGGGCCATGAAAATATCAATACCACCATTGACTATTACGCGGCCATTGAGGATGAACATAAAAGACAGGCCGCAAACGCAGTTTCCTACAAGCGGCCTGACAAGTGACGCAGTGTATTCAGAAGTTCTTCGAAATATTCCGGCAACGGCGCGTCAATTTCCATATATTTTCCTGTGGTAGGATGTATGAAACCGATGGTTTTGGCGTGTAATGTCTGCCCCTGAAGATGAAATTTGCATCTGGCCGGACCGTAGACGTCATCTCCCAGCAGCGGATGGCCGATGCCGGCCATATGGACACGGATCTGATGAGTACGGCCGGTCTCCAGGCGAAATTCCATATAAGCGTAATCGGGAAATCGCTCCAGCACCCGATAATGGGTAATGGCCTCTTTTCCGCCGGGGACATGCATGGCCATTTTTTTTCGGTCCTTCGGATTTCTCCCGATGGCGCCGGCTACAGTCCCCTCATCTTCCTTCACATTTCCGATGACAATGCCCTCGTAGATCCGACGGATGGAGTGATCCTTGATCTGCCGGGCGATATCCGTGTGGGCGCGATCATTCTTACAGACAATCAGAGAACCGGTGGTGTTCATATCGATGCGGTGCACAATTCCCGGACGCAGCTCCCCGTTGATGCCCGAGAGGGAATCCCTGCAGTGGTACATGACGGCATTGACCAGAGTTCCGTTTGTATGGCCGGGAGCCGGATGTACCACCATGCCCTTTGGCTTGTTGACGACCAGAAGATCGCTGTCCTCATAGAGAATATCCAGAGGAATATTTTCCGGGAGAATTTCCACTTCCTGAGCCGGTGGAAAGACAATTTCCACAAGATCCCCCTCGCAAAGGCGGAAATTTGCCTTTCTGGCAGTTTTATTAACTGTGACCAGAGAATCTTTGATCATGCGTTGAATCGCGTTTCTGGAGGTCTCACAGAGCAGATCGCAGAGCGCTTTGTCCAACCGCTCCCCCGCGTGCGCATCATCGATCTCGATTTCCAATGTTTCAGGTTTCATTGTTTTACGTTTTTCCTCTCTTCCTTCCTGCCGCGGCCCGGCAAATACAGATCTGTCAGCTCGTCCATATCCTGGAAATAAAACAGGATCAGAAGAAACAGTATCACAATGCTGCAGGTCACATAGATATCCGCCACATTGAAAACAGGGAAATTGATCAGGGAGAAATAGATAAAATCGATGACATACTGGTAGAGTACCCGGTCAATCAGATTTCCCAGAGCCCCTGCAATCAGAAACAGATAGACGATGAGCAGAGGCAGATAACGTCTCCTGGCAGGAGTCCGCAGATAGAGATATGCCAGGAGCACTGCCAGAATGGGGGTGGTAATGTAAAAGAGCGTCATCTTTCCCTCCAGCAGGCTGAAAGCGGCGCCGGTATTTTCCAGATAGTGGAGTTGCAGAACACCGGGGATCAGGATGAGATCCGGGCTGTTTTTCAGATATTCCACCGCCGTCTGTTTGCTGAGCTGATCCAGCAGAACCAGAACCAGAACGATCAGTATGCCTGCGATAGCTTTTGAGAGCAGTTTTCCCGTCGCACTTCTCATAAGCCGGTTTCCTCCCTGTTCCTGTTATCCTCTGACCCGTCCGTCATGTCTGTGCAGTCAGATTTCATATAGTCGATGGCCTCCAGAAGATCCGCGTCGGTAAAATCCCGATAAATCTGCGCATTTCCTACAGCGGTCAGGATAATGAATTTGATCTGTTTTCCCGCCATTTTCTTATCAGACTTTGTCGCCAGAAGGATTTCCCTGGAGTCCTCCTCAAGAGGAAGAGATACGGGAAGGCCGAAGGATACGAAGACAGAAAGCATTTCGGAGATATCCTCCCCGGAGAGATAACCCAGCTTCCGGGACAGGTAGGCAGCCGCCTTCATGCCCAGCGCTACGCTGTATCCGTGACTCAGTCGGAAGTCCGAGAGTTTCTCCACCGCATGTCCGATGGTATGGCCGAAATTCAGGTGTGCCCGCACACCCTTCTCCTTTGGATCTTCTTCTACCACGCCGCCCTTGATCTGGCAGCTTCGGTAAATCATTTCCTCCAGAAGTTTCGGATCCAGTCCGCAGATTCCTTCCCTGTGATCGCGGATCCAACGGTAGTACGCATCGTCCCGGATCAGTCCGTGCTTGATGATCTCCGCCATACCGGAGGAAAACTGATCCTTGGGCAATGTGTTCAGAGTGGCGGTATTCATATATACCATACAGGGCATATGAAAGGCGCCGACCATGTTTTTGTACTGTTGAAAATCAACGCCGGTTTTTCCGCCGATGCTGCTGTCCACCTGTGCAAGAAGGGTCGTCGGAATCTGGAGGAAATCAATGCCGCGCAGGTAAGTAGCTGCGGCAAATCCGGTCAGATCCCCCACGACACCGCCGCCTAGGGCGATGAGCAGATCGTTACGGTCAAAATGTTTCTCGATCAGTGACAGGTAGAGACTTTGTACCGTATTCATATTCTTGGAGGCCTCTCCCGCCGGGAAGACAAAGGAAATGACTTCGGTAAAAAGATCGCCGCATATGGAAGCAATTTCATCCAGATACAGAGCTGCCACATGGGAGTCCGTCACAATGCAGACTCTCCGCTGCAGATTGGGAAGATCTTCCCGCAGACTCTCCTCCAGAGAAGAAAAGGAAGATGCAATGCGGATGTTGTAGCAGGGATTCCCCTTGTATTTTACGTTCAGTTTTTTGGACATAGGAGTTACCTCTTTTCAAATTTATGAGTTTATTTGTATTTCCGGTACAGAATACCGAGGCGTCCTTTTTTGGACTGACCGTAGAAATCGTCAAAGATAATTTTTCCGAATCCACGCACAGAGATCACGTCTCCCGGCATCATTTTATGGCTGGAATCGGTAATACATTTTCCGTTGATGAAAATTTTCTCCGATTGGAGCGCTTCCCTTGCCTGGGATCTGGAAAAGCGGCAGATTTCCGCCACGAAGGCATCCAGCCGATTGGAGGCGACAAAGCCGCTGCAGTCCTCAAAATCGGGAACGATGTGGATCTGTTCGCCGTCTATTACCTTTCCGGTAACTCTGGTGCGTCGAATCTGACAGAGTTCTGCATGGATGACATCCGCGACAGCCACCGTGCAAAACACGATAACCTGATTCTCCCGGACCAGGATGTCACCGATCTTGGAGCGCTCAATGGAAAGGTGCATGATGGCGCCAAGCACATCCCGGTGGGTAAGAGGCTCGGCAAATCGTCTGTTTACCGGGATAAAAGCAAGGCAGGCAATGGGATACTGCCATTCATAATAAAGAGCATCAGGCTGGAAGGAAACCATCTGACGCTCTGCATACTCATATCCGCCCCATAGGGAGAAAGAAGTGTCATAGGACTTCTCTCCCTGATACAGGAGACTGAGCTCATTCATATTCAAAAAATCGCTGAACGTCACTCTGTTTTTCTGATATGCCTGACGGGACAGATCAGAAAAACGGCGAATCAGCTGCTGATCCTCTCGATTCATGCCGATTTCCCGCTTCAGAAACCGGTCTGAATGCCGGAGAAATCAAAGGCATCCATGATGCTCTGGAGATCGCCGGATATATCTACCGATGCCGGAGTAATGATAAATATGTAATTGCTGATCTTCTGAAGATTGCCGTCGATGGCATAACAACAGCCGGAGGTAAAATCAATAATTCTCTGGGCAAGGCCCAGATCCATTCCCTCCATATTTAAGATGACCGTTCGATCCGCCAGAAGCGTTTCAGAAATTTCTCTTGCATCCTCAAAAGAGGTAGGTTTGATTACACAGACTTCCATACTCACAGAACTCGCCTTCCTTCCACTGCGCATTGGTGTTATTTTGCTTGAACTTCTTGGCGCGGTCTTTTCTTTTACCGCACTCTTTTTCTCGGGGGTTCTGTCCTCTTCTTCCTCCTCGCGATTCTTGGCACCGAACAGATGGAAAGAAGAATTTTCCTGTTCTTCCGGAAACTCCTCATCATCGTAAAGCTCGTCCTCGTCATCGTAATAATCTTCATCATCGCCGAGGCGCATGAAATCCAGCAGTTTATCAAATGCTTTCATATTAAATATCTCTCCTATTTTCTCTGGTAGTTTCTCTCTCCAAAAATGCCGGTGCCCACACGCACCATGGTGGCGCCCTCTTCAATGGCAACCATGTAGTCTCCCGTCATTCCCATGGACAGGATATTCATAGATACATTATCAATGTTTTGCTCAGCTATGTCAACAGATAAATCTTTTATTTTGCGGAAGCATCCGCGGTTTTCCTCCGGATCTTCCACATAGGGAGCAACGGTCATTAACCCCTGAATTTTCACGTTCTCCAGGGTGGAGATATCTTTTACCAGCTGAAGGGTATCCTCCGGGCGAACACCGAATTTGCTTGCCTCACCGGCAATATTTACCTCAATCAGTACCGGCATGCAGATGCCCTTCTTTTTTGCCTGGATATTGATCTCTTCCGCCAGCCGATAAGTGTCTACAGAATGGATCAGAGCGGCTTGTCCCACCACATATTTTACTTTGTTGCGCTGGAGATGTCCGATCATATGCCAGCGGATATCATGGGGGAGAGCCGGAATCTTGTCCATCATCTCCTGCACCTTGTTTTCGCCAAAATTCCGGGCGCCTGCGTCGTAAGCCTCCTGCAGCATTTCCACAGGTTTGGTCTTGCTGACAGCGATCAGGGTAATTTCGCTTCTGTCTCGTCCTGCTTTTTCACATGCTTTCTGGATGTTTTCTTCCACAAGTTCCAGATGTTCTTTTACCATTGTATTTCACCTCATATTTTTAAATTAGTATATCATATCATTTTCCTCCACTTCATTGCCCTGGAGTACGATGTGATCATACAGGGCGATTCCGTAAGAGGTGCCTGACGCTACAATTGTATATTCCTCTGTCTGTGACAGAATGTCAATTTGTTTGAAAACCGCATAACCTTTGTTGACATTGTATACCCCCTGCAGAGTTGCCGTTTCGGATCCCACCAGATAGGAATCCTGGGAATCCGGCTTCTGCAGTGTGGTGCCCTCCGGCAGCTCCTGGGGGTCCACATAGTAATAATCCTCTGTCTCATAGTAGATGGTTGGAATGATAAATTCATCATCGCCCTTTTCCGATGTGGCCAGGACGCCCCAATCGCTGGAATTATTTCCCTGATAGAAGTAGTCCCTCGGAATAGTAAAAAATTCTTTCTCTGTTATAGCGGAATTGGGAATTTTCAGTCCGGTTTCCGAATCAGACAGAATCTCTATATGAATAAAACGGGAGGACGCATACCGGTCCATGGAATCGTGCATGGAGAGGATCAGGTAATACCTGTCTTCCTTCTGCTGAATGCGGCATTGAGCCCAGGTGGTGGACTGATCCTCCGGGAAGCGGATCTGTACATACTCTCCGTCTTCGTATTGGCCGGCGGTCTCCTCATCAATTTCTGTGATAAGTTCCCAGTGATCAGAGGTAATCAGTTTGTAGACAGCCTGTCCTTCTGTGACACTCTCCTGTCCTTTCAGATCTGTGATTGTCACTTTGGAAGGATCCAGATCTTCCTGGGTAAAATTGTCAGCGGTAACCGATTCATATCCGTCTGTCTGGTAAACCACCAGACCGGGCGACTGAGCGTAAAGCATGTGGAAAGTCCCCTCCGTGGAGGCGGCGGATACCTGATCCGCCAGCTGCTGGAGCAGATATTCGCTGCTCAGCTGCTGCATCTCGGCAGTCAGTGAATTTTTAAAAGCGTATACTTTCTGAAAATCCATATCGGCATACTCTCCGGAAAAAGTTCCGATTGAGGTCGATATCTGCGTCAGATCCAGGGCATCAGTTTCCACAATTTCGGAAGATCCCGCTGTCAATTTATCCGTAATTTCTCCGGTAGTATCGATAGAGCAGATGCGGGTACGAACGCCTGCTCTGCTGATATCCGGCGTAAAATAAAAAATGTCGCCAGCCACGGGAGCTGTTACAATCTGTTCCTGCCGTACAGCCAACGCCTGGTATTCCTGATTATCGGAAATTGTCCCTTCATTTACTTCGTAGACGGTAATGTTTTTTGCTGTCAGGAAGGAAAACAAATGGAAGACTACATAGATCAGTATAACGCCGAAAATAATGACGCCTATATTAATATGAAGCTGTCTGTGAAATTTGATGATTTTGTCGTTTTTCTTTTTCACGTACGCTCTCCTGCTTTCTCGCTTTTCATTCTATCATTTTTCCCAGAGAAAGACAATGTTGCAATGACATACATAATCGAAAGAAAATTGTACCATACTATCAAAAAAGGAGGTATACCATGAAAGCATTAGATTACACCTTGCTGACGCTGGTTATCATCGGCGCTGTCAACTGGGGATTGATTGGCTTTTTTCAATTTGACCTGGTGGCGTTTATCTTCGGCAATATGTCCTGGATCTCGCGTATTGTATACGCGCTGGTAGGTCTTAGCGGGCTGTATATGCTCAGCGCTTATGGCCGGCTGAAGTCCTCGTAACAGTGGAAAGAAAAAGGAGCTCTAAATGCTATAGAACTCCTTAGGCGTCGGATGCCCCGATGCCTACATATTACCGAACTGTGTCAGAATCTGCCCCATGAGCAGATACAGGTTGTACCGGCTGTCGGCGCCAAAGACAATGGATATGATGGGCTCATTCCGCTGATTTCGGGAAAACAGTACCAGACAGTATTTGGCCTTTCCGGTCGTACCGGTTTTTCCACCCAGAACCGTGATGCCCTCAGGCATATCCTCATAACCGAGAAGATATCGGTTGGTTGTGGTCCATTGCTGCTCTTTCGGCTGTCCGTCTGCTCCCCGGTAGACGGCATCATAGGAAGTGGCACAGAGTATCTCCTGATATGCCGGGTTTTTTACAGCCTCTTGAAGAATCAGATACATATCGTAAACCGTAGTATAATGGTTGTCGTCATGCAGACCGTTGGGATTGACAAAATGAGAATGTGTTGCGCCCAGTGCCAGGGCTTCCCGATTCATCAGCGCCACAAAGGTATCCACATCGCCGCTGACTGCCTCCGCGATTGCTATCGCAGCGTCATTTCCACTGCGCAGCATCATGCCGTACAAAAGCTGCCGCAGCGTCAGCACATCACCGGCTGCCAGATTGCATATGGAGGAATCTGAAGCCTGATCCACAGCCAGCTCACTGACCGTATACTCCTGATCCAGATTGCCATATTTCAAAGCCACGTACAGAGTCAGCAGTTTCGTGGTGCTGGCCGGATAGAGGGTTCCGGAGAGGTTTTGCGCATACAGAGTCTGGCGCGTAGTTGTGTTGAATACGCCCGCTCCCTGGGCAACCTGGGAAGTAACCTGGTCCGTTCCGATATCGGCGGAGGGAGGGCAGACGGTCGTCGAAAACAGATAGTCCTTGTTCTCCGACGCGGTGGCGCTGACCAGTCCGTATTCATATGAAGTTTGATAAATATCATAGCTTCCTGTTTCGCCGGAACAGCCACCAAAGGTAAGCAGCATTGCCACAGCCAGAAGACAGGATGTCGCTCTAACGATACATTTCACGCCAATCAAGATCTCCTCTGTCCAAAGATTTAATCAGAAGCTCCGCAGTGG
The DNA here is from genome assembly GCA_949286525.1 of uncultured Eubacteriales bacterium. GTDB lineage: Bacteria > Bacillota > Clostridia > Lachnospirales > Lachnospiraceae > Pullilachnospira_A. Next base: position 11,367 of record CASECT010000170.1, read on the forward strand.
CCAGATTGGTGGCCAGCGGAATATTGTTCAAATCGCAGGCTCGCATGACATTGTTCACATCCGGTTCTCTGGATTTCGGATTCAGCGGATCCCGGAGAAAAATAACCAGATCGATCTCATTGTGTTCAATTTGGGCTCCCAGCTGCTGTGTGCCACCCAGATGGCCCGCAAGATATTTGTGAACGGAAAGATTGGTAACCTCTTCGATCAATCTTCCGGTGGTTCCCGTTGCAAACAGATTGTTTTTACACAGTATGCCGCGATAGGCGATGCAGAAATTCTGCATCAGTTTCTTTTTTGAGTCATGAGCTACCAGTCCGATATTCATATACCATTCCTCCTGTTTCTGTTTTTAGCCTGCATGCCCACATTCAGCACAAGACCGAGCCCGATATAGAGGGAAACCAGAGAGGTAAGGCCGTAGCTGACAAATGGCAGAGGAAGGCCGGTGTTGGGCATAAGCCCGGTTACTACGCAAATATTTACAAAACTTTGAAATCCGATCCAGGCCCCTACTCCGGAACAGATCAGTTTGCCGGAAAGATCCTTGGCTTTCCTGGCTGTGAAAAAACATTCAATTGTGACGATACACAGGAGCAGAACAATAACGATGCTTCCCGCGAAGCCGAGTTCTTCTCCGGCTACGGCAAAGATAAAGTCTGTCTGAGGTTCTGAGATAAAGTTGCCATTTTTTACGGAGTCGAAGGCATCATTGAACAGGCCCTTTCCTGTAATCTGTCCGGAACCGATGGCCATGATGGAGTTCTGCTGCTGATATGCAAGGCTGGGGTAGTCTTCCGGACGCAGCCAGGCGAGAATACGGTTGCCCTGGTAGCCTTCCAGAAAGCCGCCGTGCCCGCTGAGAACAAGAAGAATGATCAGAATAACCAACGGTATCGCCACAGCCAGTACAATCCCGACAATCCTGTAATTCAATCCTGCCACAAAAATCATAGCGGCAATGATCAAAAAGGTAACAATTGTAGTAGATAGATTTGGCTCTTTCAGAATCAAAAAAAGTGGAATCCCTGCCAGAATCGCAATCTTGATCAGGCATTTCGGGGTGTTGATCTCCTCTTCCCAGCGCATGAGCACGCATGCAAAAAAGAGAATCAACAAAACTTTTGAAAGCTCCGAAGGCTGGAAACGTATAAAACCGAAATCTATCCACCGCTGGGCGCCTCCAGCATCATCGCCTACTAAAAGCACAAGAAGCAAAATGCCAACTACCCCCACATAATACAGCCAGCTGAACTGTAGGATAAAGTCGTAATCAATCATTGCCACCACAGTCATGGCAGCCAGACCGAGGGCCATGCCGAGAATCTGACTTTTCATATATGAAGAGTTGGCGCTGGTCACAACGGCCAGCCCGATCAGGGTAAGCAGAAAGGCCGCAATGATAAGTTTGATGTTCAGATTTCTGATTTTATAATTGTGAAACATGTTGTCTACCTGTCTTCTTTTATCTATCCTTTGTTGATGCTGCTGTAGTCCAGAATCCGCCGGCTGATTTTTGAGAAGGAACGTCCGGCGACGCTGCTCTTTTCGCTCATGAGCAGACCGTAATCGGTGCACTCTCCCGCTTTTCTGTCCTCATAGACAGTTCCCAGCACCGGAAGACGAAAAAACAAATGCAGATCCTCCGCGTCCAGTCTTCGACGACGCTGGCGTTTTCCGGCAGGAAAACGATTCAGAATCAGATAACGTGGTGTCTGTCTTTTCTCGGGGAGTGTCCGAAAAATATAGGAGGCGTCACTGATAGACGCGGAATCGGAAGTAACCACCACGATTACTGAGGTCAGAAACGGGGCTGTGATGTCGAACACCGGGCTGACCCCGGCCGGAGAGTCGATCAGAATATAGTCGAAAGAATCCTTAAGCTTCTCCATCAGATAGGAAAAACGGTCGCTGCCCGGCAGATAGTCCGCTCGAGAGGCGGCCGGAAGGAAATACAGTGAAAGATCCCTCCAAGGACGAATCATCGCCTGGCGCAGACGGCATCGGCCTTCCAGGACATCGGAAATATCGTATACCACAGCCTGTTCCAGACCCAGAATAATATCAAGATTTCTCAACCCAAAGTCAAAATCAAGAAGCATGACTTTTTTCTCTGATCGTGCAAGTTCCTTACCGAGATTCGCGGTAACAGTCGTTTTGCCGACACCGCCTTTCCCGGATGTGATGAATATTACTTCACCCATGAAATTGCATCCTCCATATGAAATTCTAAAATTTTATACTTAAATTTTTTTCAAAAGCCCTCCCTTAAGAGGTTCCATGCACAGCCTGTCCTGCCAGACAGCAATGGCCAAAGCTTCATTTTCTCTCCGGCGTACCCGTCGATACCATTTCTCATTGAGTGTCAACTGGTCTCTGCAGGTGCCGATCTGAGCGATGGAAGCAGTTACTTCCTCCGCCACAATAAAGCAGTGGTTATCCTCCGGGATTCCGGCCAGAGCCTCTCCCTCCAGACTGCCAAAGATAATGATGTTTCCTCGGGCGGTTACTTTGGCCTGAGGCTTGACGTTGCCGAGAATGACAACGCTGCTGTCAAAGGAGAGCTCCTGCCCGCTTTTGATACTTCCTCTGATAATTTTAGCATGTTCCAGCGTATTTTCATAGTATATCCTGTCGATTTTCTTCTTCTGTTCTCGGTTCTTTGTTGTATCATTTTCCAGAACCATGGAAATTTTGAGATCAGAATTCAGTTCCACTGCCTCCACGAGGACGGCGGCCTCTTCTGTTGTCAGTTCCCTGCCCTCGAAAGTAAGGGCGAGGGTGGAACTCCCGAAAAAAGTTTTCGCGCTGGCAAATTTGATGCAAACTTCCCTGACCAGATCCTCAAAGGGAATCTCCCGATTCAGGTAGAGGGTAAGGCCGTAAGGACTGCTTTTGATTACAAGAGAATCTTTCATTTTATCTGCCCCTGCCCTGGATAAAATTAATCGTTCACGTCATTTCCGGAGGAAACAGCGCTGGCCTGTCCGGTAAGTACATTACCGGAGCCATTGAAATAATAGTCCAGAATATCTCTGGAAAGCGCCGCGGCGTTTGAGGATGTGTACCCGTAAGTAATCCTCGTTGCAATAGCAATCTGCGGGCTCTCATAGGGCGCATATCCGACAAACAGCGCATGATTCGGATGGCCGCCAATCTCTGCAGTACCGGTTTTACCGGCGACATTTACCGAGAAATTACTGAAAGCGCTGCTGTTTTCCACTACCATCCGCATGCCGGAATGAATCGCGTTCCACTCGGAAGCGCCCAGTACGTCAATCTGATTCTTGACGCTGGATCCGAAGGTTTCCAGCACATTGCCGTCCTTGTCAGTAACTTTGCTCAGAAGAGACAGGTTATAAACGGTTCCGCTGTTGGCGACAGCTGTTACATACCGGGCCAGACCAATGGTAGTCAGGTTGTTGTCTGACTGTCCGATGGCCGCCATAACCGGATATTCTGTGGCAACCTGGGAGGTGTTTTCTACCAGCTCAATGCCGGTCTTTTCTGTCAGACCGTACATGGCGGCATATTTCTGGATTTTCTCAATTCCGGCGGCATCGCTATAATTTCCGGAACCGGCCAGACGGTATCCGACTTCATAAAAGAAGTAGTTACAGGAATCCCGGATTGCCTGGGAGACATTGATCACTCCGTGTGATCTCGGATAAGCCCAGCACCGCGGATGGTTGCTGACATTTTCGTAAACTCCCCGGTCCTGGATCGTAGTGGATGTGGTAATCACTCCTTCTGCCAGACCGGCGGTGGCGGAAACCATTTTGAAGGTGGATCCCGGGGCCGTACGCTGCTGTGTTGCGTGATTGTACAGTGGGTTGGATTGATTCTGATTCAGATAGTTATAATAATCCGAATCCATCGTGTTGGCCAGACGGTTGGTATCGTAACCGGGATAGGTCACACAGGCCAGCAGTTCGCCGGTATTGGTGTCAATGATGACACAGGAACCGGAGCTGGGTTCCAGTCCAAGTTGTGCCGGCGTGATTTCCAGAGTGCGGATTTTTTCTCGCAGGAAGGAATAGGCCGACACCCCTCCGGAACTCAGAGATTGATAGGCTGATTCATCCCAGGGAAGAATGCCCTGCTCATAGAGAACGAGACAGAGCCGATTTCCGGTAATCTGATCTTGAAGAATCAGATGCTGGTAAACCAGTTTTTCAAAGCCGGTATCCGTCTGAAGCTGTTCCAGAATGTAGGCTACCAGGGCATTGTAAAGTTCAGCTGTGTCCACATATTTCTGATTCTGGGCAAACAGGGTAATGTCCACCCAATCCTGTTCAATGGCGTGGGTCAGATAATCTTTCAGGCTCAGGCTCTCGCTTGTCCATGCCTGATATACTTCATCAGTTCGGTCGATAGCATCGGAATTAATGACGCCCTGTTCCCGCAGCATGGTGGCGATGCGAGTACTGTACGCCTGATATTCATCTGTCAGATCGCTGTAGATCGCCGGGGAAGCCGCGGTAAGTTCCTCCTGGATACCGGTAATGGCCGATGCCTTCCGGTTTTCGAAGGCCTGAAGCATGTAGCGCTCTGTCTCCGTAGCGTCATCAGCGGAAAAATGATCTGTATCGATCAGATTGTTGTCGATCAGTGCAAAATATACATCGTAAATCGGGATCGGAATGTCGGATGCCACGGTATTCTCGGTTATCTGAAAATCCCGTATATTCTGTATCTTGGAGTAAACAATGCCGGCAATTTTCTGTTCCAGCAGATTGTAAACGGCCGCCTGCAGATCCTTATCAATGGAAAGATAGACGTCGTTTCCGGAAACAGCGTCCTGATGATCGATTACCTGCAGGGGGTTGCCCACGTTGTCCACATACACTGTCTCCGACCCCTTGGTTCCCCTGAGATAGCTGTCCATATACTGCTCTATACCGGCCTTCCCGATCACGTCAGTCATGGAATAATCGCCGGTACCTTCCAGCTCCTCGTATTCGTCGGTAGAGATCGGTCCGATGTAACCGATGATATGGGAGTAATATTCGCTGTCTACATATCTGCGGACAGATTTCTGTTCTATATCCACACCGGTCAGCGTATTTTGGTTTTCCCGGATATATGCTACCGTCTCATCGGACACATCGCTGGCGATGGTAGTGGAAATATAGCGCTGAAAAGTATTCAGGCTCATGTTATAGCGAACGATGGCAATTTTATACTGCATGGCTTTATCATAATCTTCGGAAATGCCAAAACGATCCTGTGTCAGATATTCCATGATTTCATCCGGGGTCGCGTTCGCTTCGTCGATATCGTAGCGATCATTGTATTCCAGATCGTTGATGGAACTGTGGCCGAAGATATCCGCCCGGAACCGCTGTAGAGAAGTTCCTTCATGGATAAATTCATACTCTCCCGCGTCGTTTAACGTGATGCCGAAATCATTGTCGATGGCATCGCCATGGGCTTCCAGATGCTCGATGATGGAAGCGATCTCCGCGTTCAACTCGCTGTTCTTCTCATCGGTATCACTGTATGTACCGGTGTCTTCGATGGTAACAGCATAAGTAAGTTCATTGTATGCCAACAGATTGCCGTTGCGGTCATAGATATTTCCTCTGGTAGCATCAATTGTCTCCGTTCGCTCGGCAGTCAGATTATAGTTCTCCTGATACTGCTCTCCCTGTATGACCTGGAGGTAAAAGAGGCGGCAGCATAAAACACAGGCAAACACAATCATCAATATAACCATAACCCGGGTGCGGGAAGACAGTATCCCGGAGAAAAAATTTTTCAGCTTATTCTTATCCAACAAATCTATCTGCGCTCCTTCTGTTTTCTTTCTCCAGCCACTGATTTACTTTGAGGATCAGATAATAGAGAAAGATAGATACCAGAATGGTATAAACCATCTCCGGCAAAATGACGTTGAAAACATAAAATCCGAATGCACGATTCTGGTACATGATAAAGAGAAAAAGATACATGGCCAGACCGTACATCAGATCCGTGACAGCGATCAGAAGCATGGGCAGTTTCAGATCATCGCCATAAAATATCTTTTTGAATAATCCGTTGAAAAAACCGAGATACATGTACAGAAGCGTGTACAGCCCAAGATAATTTCCGGTGGCCATGTCTACAAGCAGACCACAGAAAAAACCTACTGCCATCCCCTCCTTGCGTCCTCTCATAAATCCGAAAGATGCTGTCAGAATCAGCATGAGGTTGGGCGTTACCCCTGCAAGCTCCAGGCGGGAAAAAACGGCAGTCTGGAGAATAAAGCACAGAACCATCAGCATGGCGATAGTTCCGATGCGTTTTATAACTGTTTTAATTTCCATTGTCTCCCACATCCTTTACCTGAGTGATAACCAGTACGTCCTGCAAATGTTTGAAATCCACCACCGGTGTCAGAGTTCCGGACTTGGTAAGGTCGTTGGCGTCTGTCGTCATGGTGGTAATGTATCCGATCAGAATGCCAGGGAGATATTTGTCGCTGATGTTGGATGTAACAATGGCGTCCCCGACAGAAACCGCGTTCTGCGTGTCTTCCAGATCAGAAAACAGAACCGTATTGCTCTCCGTCATAGAGGACAGGGAACCGGATACGATACAGTGGTCCCAAGAGGTATTTGTCATGCCGCTGATGCTGGTAGTATCGTTGATGACGGTCCGGACAACAGAATAGGTAGCCTGAACATCGGTAACGATTCCCACAAGTCCGCCATCAGCAATCACATTCATATCCTCTTCGATGCCGTCATCAGATCCCTTGTCAATGGTAAAGGTATCAAACCAGTTGCTGGCTCCCCGGCCGATAACCCGGGCTCCTGTAGTTTCGTAATTCATGTAAGACTGATCCAGCTGATAGAGCTCCTGAAGGGTCTCAAGCTCCGATTGTTGAAGCCTCGTATTGTTCAGCTGGATGGAAAGATCTTCCACCTGCTGGCGCAGTTCTTCGTTTTCTGCCAGAAGTTCTTCACGTGTCTGGGCATCCTCGCTGTTGATGGAAATGCTGCTCCCCACATAGTCCAGTCCTCTCTGCATCGGCACAAAAATATAACTGGAAATCAATTGGAGAGGGCCGCCGGAAAATCCGGTAACATAGCTGGTAAACAGCAGCATAATGCAGAAAATCGTCAGTATTACCAGCAGATACTTACTAGGAATGCCGGCATTTCTTCTTCGCTTCATATTCCGCCCCTTTTATTTGAATATCCTTGCCTTTGGTGTATAGCCAAAACGCCGGTACTTCTCATCTGAAAGTACCAGATGCAGGCCGTATGCCGCTGAGATATCGGCATTCTCAGCTACTTTAACAGAAATATTTGTCACTTCTGTGAACAGATCCGCAAGATCAATGATTTTGGAACTTCCGCCCGTAAGATAAATACCGGAATATACAATATCTTTGGCCAGCTCCGGCGGCACCTTCTCCAGAATCATGCGGATGGAGGTACACAGACTGTTCAGATCATCCTTAACAGCCTCGTAGATCATGGAAGAGCCGATCTCCATTTCAATGGGGAGGCCGCTGACGATGTCCCGACCTACCACTTTCATGGTTTGCTCCTGCTGAGGTTTGCGGGCAGATCCGATGTGTTCCTTCAGCTGCTTGGCTGTCTTCCTGCCGATGACAAGGCTGTGGTTTCTCTTGAGATAGGTAACAATATCGTCATCCAGCTGATTTCCTCCGAAAGGAAGCAGATTGCTGAGCACCAGTCCACCCAGGGAGATTACGGAAATCTCTGTGGTGTCAGCTCCGATATCTACAACCATAACGCCGGTTGGTTCGGTAATGTCGAGTCCCATACCCAGCGCGTCCGCAAGCGGCTTTTCGCAGAGCGTCACACTGCGGAATTTGATTTTTGATTTCAGAAACATATCGGAAAATGCCTTTTTCTCAACCTCGGTAATGTCGGTGGGTACTGTCGTGACGATATCTGCCCCCTTCAGCTTCGCATGGAGCAGTTCCTCCAGAACGGTAAACAGCATGGTCTGCATATTGTCAAAATCGGCGATGACGCCGCCGACGATGGGAAAGGAAACTTCAATGGATTCCGGAGCCTTCTCATACATAGAGTAGGCATCATCCCCATAAGCGTACATCTGATCCTTCTCCACAATGGCGATAGTATTTTTGACTCGCGTTACCTCTCCCGTGGATTTATTGTAAATCTTCAGGTTTCGTGTTCCCAAATCGATTCCGTATGCGTTACTCATTTGCGTGCTCCTTCCGGTTATTCCAATAACCTTTTCTCTTTAAAACTATAATAACAATGATCCCCGATAATAATATGGTCTGTCAGAGGAACATTCATAATCTTCCCTGCTTCGGCAACCTGACCGGTAATGGAGAGATCTTCTCCGCTGGGGGTCGGGTCTCCGCTGGGATGGTTATGTAGCAGGATCACATGGGCAGCGTCCGCCCGCAGCGCGGAGCGGAAAATCTCCCGCACAGATACAATCGACGCGCTGTCCGATCCGATAGAGTGTACCTCATCTGCGATAAAACGGTATTTTCGGTCGAAAAATGCCGCTACCACCATCTCTTTTGTCCGGTGGCACAGAAATTCCATGTAGTAGGATGCCACCGTCTCGGAATCTGTCATGGACATTCCCGGAAAACGTACCGACCGGGTCAGCCGGGCAGAAAGCTCCACAAAGGCCTTCAGGGCCGCCGCGGTTCCCTGGTCAAAGCCAAAGAGCGTCATGAGCTCTCCCTGGTTCAGGGAGATGAGATTCAACATGCCCTGCCGCCGGTAGGAAAACAGCCGCTGCAGCTTCTCCTCCAGAGAAATGTCCCTGGGCTGGCCAAGCAGCATGGAAAACAGCGTACCGCTGCTCTGGTCTTCCGCAGATGTCTGAAATTGTGTTTGTTGATACATAGCGTCCTTTCACTCTCTTCTTTCAGGATGCATATTCTCAAACAAAATCATTCAAATAATTTTAACATAAATCAGTAGCCTTAACAAGGTTTGCGTCGCAAAGTTTTTGGAGAGAACATAAAATTCCCAGTTTCGCGTGATACCAGGTCAGACCGCCCTGAAAATAGGCTGTGTAGGGCGGACGCAAAGGCCCGTCGGCGCTCAGCTCGATGGAGGAACCCTGTACGAAAGCTCCAGCCGCCATGATAACCTGATCGTCGTAGCCGGGCATGTCCCAGGGAACCGGCGCCACATAGCTGTCCACCGGCGCCGCCGCCTGAATGCCCTGGCAGAAGGCGATGAGGCCCTCCGGTTTTCCGAAGGAGACCGCCTGAATGATGTCGTAGCGTGGTTCTGTGGCATCTGGCACCACAGGAAATCCCAGCCTCTCGTAGATATTGGCAGCGAAGATCGCGCCCTTTAAAGCACTGTTTACCACCGTGGGGGCCAGAAACAGCCCCTGGTAGAAGGAGGGAAGGACATTTAAGCTGGCTCCCACCTCCCGGCCGAGCCCCGGAGAGGTCAGACGGCAGGCGGCGTTGTCGATGCACTCCTGTTTTCCGACGATATAGCCGCCGATGGGCGCCAGGCCTCCTCCGGGATTTTTGATCAGGGAGCCGACGATCATGTCAGCGCCGGCTTCGAGAGGTTCCGTGGTCTGAACAAACTCGCCGTAGCAGTTGTCCACCATGCAGATCACATCCGGTTTCACGCTCTTTATAAAAGCGATGAGCTCTCCGATTTTCTCCACGGAAAGGGTGGGCCTGGAGGCGTATCCCTTGGAGCGCTGAATGGTAACCAGCCGGGTTCGCTCGTGGATGGACTTTCGGATATTTTCATAGTCGAAGGATCCATCTGCCAGCAGATCCACCTGAGCGTAGGTAATTCCGTATTCCGCCAGAGATCCCCGGGAGGGACGGATGCCGATGACCTCCTCCAAGGTGTCGTAAGGCTTTCCTACGGGAGACAGCAGTTCATCTCCCGGTCGCAGATTGGACATCAGTGCCAGGGCCAGCGCGTGGGTGCCACAGGTAATCTGCGGTCTTACCAGAGCCGCCTCGCCCCGGAAACAGTCCGCGTAAACCTTCTCCAGCGTGTCCCGCCCGAAATCGTCGTACCCGTATCCCGTAGTGCCGGAAAGGCATTCGGCGTTTACCTTGTTTTTCTGCATGGCATCAATGACTTTCCACTGGTTGTACTCCGTTGTCTGATCCAGTGCGTCAAAGCGCTCTTTCAGCTGCATTTCTATCTTTTTTCCGTAGGCGGCCACCTCGGGGGAAATCCCGAAATCTCTGTACATGCGTTCCATTTCCTGTGATATCTTCATCCTTTATATATACCTCCATCCCTTAAAGCCTGTTTCATATATGCCAGTATCTTTTTCTCATCTCCGGAAAAATCTTCTTTGTTGATCCAGATGACGTCCCGCTCCCTGCGAAACCAGGTAAGCTGCCGCTTCGCGAAGTGTCTGGTATCCCGCTTGATGCGGTAGACGGCCTCCTCGAGAGAGATCTCCCCCTCCAGATAATCGAGAATTTCCTTATAGCCAAGTCCCTGCATGGACACCATGTCTCTCCTGCAGCCCATATTCCTCAGGCGGCGCACCTCATCCACAAGTCCGGCGTCGATCATCTGATCCACCCGGAGGTCGATGCGCTCGTAGAGCCTCTGCCGATCATCCGTCAGGACAAAGCAGACAAACTGATAGGGGGATATGCGCTGTCGCTGCACCTCGTTGTGTTCCGATAACCGATGGCCGGTGGTGTGATAAAACTCCAGCGCGCGTATGACCCGTTTTCGGTTGTTCTCGTGAATCATCTCGGCGGATTTGGGATCTACCTGGGCGAGAAGGCTGTGAAGGTATCCGTTTCCCCTCCGCTCTGCCATTTCCTTTAGCCTGCCGCGGTACTCCTCATCGGTTTCCTCTGTAAAATCGATATCGTAGAGCAGCGCCTGGATGTAAAAACCGGTTCCTCCCACCACAATAGGAATATGATTCCTCGCGTATGTTTCTTTCACCGCTGCTTTGGCCATCTCCTGAAACCGTACCACATGAAATTCATCTCGGGGATCCAACACGTCGATGAGATGGTGGGGAACGTCCGCCATCTCCTCCGGCGTAATTTTAGCGGAACCGATATCCATATGGCGGTATACCTGCATGGAGTCCGCGGAGATAATTTCACCGGACAGCATCTTTGCAAGGGCGATAGACAGATGGGTTTTGCCCGTCGCTGTGGGGCCGGTCAGCACGACCAGCGGTCTTTTCTCTTCACTCATGTCACACGATCCTCTTGAATTTCTTTTCCAGCTCCTGTCGGGTCATGGAGATGATGGTAGGTCTCCCATGGGGACAATGGTAGGGGTTGTCCAGAGAGAGAAGCTCCGTGATCAGTTCCTCGATCTCCGGACGGGAGAGCTGCTGGTTGCCCTTGACCGCCGCTTTGCAGGACATGGAGGCCACCCGCTCCATGATCGTCTCGTAAGACCCTCTGGTTTTGATGCCGGAACACTCGGCCAGAACATCCAAAAACAGCTGTTTCGGATCCAGGGAGAACAGGTTGCCGGGGACGCCGCAGATGGCGTACTCTCTCCCTCCGAATTCCGAGAGCTCGAACCCCATCTCCTCCAACGCATCGCTGCAGTTTTCAAGGGTCTCCTCCTCCTGGGCAGACAGGGTCACGACAATGGGGGGGCTTACCATCTGGGAGGTCATTTCCTTATCTTTCAAAAGGTTCATGGTACGCTCGTAGAGTACTTTCTCGTGGGCCGCGTGCTGGTCGATGATGTAGAGTTTCTGATCAAACTCCACCAGCCAGTAAGTGCCGAAGACCTGACCGATAATCCGGTGGTTCTTTGCGCTTTCCGTGGAAAGGAACAATTCCTCCTGCACATAGGCAGGCGCGGGCGCGACCTCGGGCTCCCGTACCATAACAGTACCTTTGCCGTCAGCGGATTTCTTCTGATAAAATTCCCGATATTGAGGCTCATATGGAGAGGCCTTATGGACGGACGCCGCGATCTCCTCCTTCAGAGCCTGCAGGCGGGAGGCCTCAAAGGGTTCCGGGCCCTTTTGAGGCTTTTCCGGGTTTCCGGGGACTTGTACGTCTACCGCCGCAGGCGTAGGAACCGATTCGGATGGCTCGGAGATCTCCACCTGAGCGATATCCTCCCGCCGGGAAAGTCTGTGGGAAACCAGAAGGCAGAGGGCCTCCGCTACCGCCGGACCATCCTCGATGCGTACCTCCTGTTTGGTGGGATGGACGTTGACGTCAATGCCGCCGGGGACAAAGTTCAGGTGCAGGGCACAGAAGGGATACTGGTGCTGCATCAGAAATCCGTGATATCCGTCTTCCAGGCTCCTGGAGAGGAGAGCGCTCTTCACATATCTCCCGCCGATGAAGAAGTGCTCAAAATTTCGATTTCCTCTGGCCACCGCGGAAGTGCCGATAAATCCTTTGATGGAGAAATCTTCGGAATCCAGAGCCACATCCAGCACATTGGCCGCAATCTCCCTCCCGAACACCTGATAGATCACATCTTTGAGACTTCCGCTGCCGGAAGTGGTCAGTTTCTCCTGTCCCTGGCTGATAAAGCGGAATGCGATTTCCGGGTGGGAAAGGGCCATGTGCTGCATCAGTTCTAAGACGTAAGTACCTTCCGTATGGTTGGATTTGAGAAATTTCTTCCGGGCCGGGGTATTGTAGAACAGCTGGCGGACAAAAAAGGTAGAGCCGTCGGGAGCTCCGACCTCCTCCATGGAGATCTCCCGGCCCCCCTCGATCACATAACTGACTCCCAGCATCTGGTCCATCGGTTTCGTGATCAGTTCCACATGGGCAACCGCGGCGATGCTGGAAAGGGCCTCCCCGCGAAATCCCAGAGAAGTGACACCGGCCAGATCTGAGGCGGAGGTAATTTTGCTTGTGGAATGGCGCAGAAAAGCCAGGGGAACCTGATCTTTCCGGATGCCGGAGCCGTTGTCCGTGATGCGTATCAGTGTACAGCCGCCGTCTTTGATCTCAACGGTAATGGCAGTGGCCCCGGCGTCGATGGCGTTTTCCACCAGCTCCTTTGCTACGGAACTGGGGCGTTCCACCACCTCTCCCGCTGCGATTTTGTCGATTGTCTCCTGGCTCAGCACCTGAATTTTGTTTGTTACCATCGATTCCTCACTTTACTCTGCAGTTCGTCCAGTTTATTCAGAGCTTCCATGGGCGTGATATTGGTAATATCCAGCTCTTCCAGCTCCTTGATAATGTCGTCGTTTTTGACCGTGTCGAAAAGGGACATCTGTCCCAGATCCACCTCATCCAGCTTTTCCGGTTTTTTCGCGGTGTTATCGGCCGACTGGGAGGCAATGTTCTTCGCTGTCTCCACGATATCGTTGGTGCTCAGCTCCTCCACGATCTGCTTTGCACGCTCGATGACCATATCGGGCAGTCCCGCCAGTTTGGCCACCTGAATGCCGTAGCTCTTATCCGCCCCGCCGGGGATGATCTTGCGGAGAAAGACGATGTCGTCCCCGTTCTCCTTTACGGCGATACAGTAGTTGTTGACGCCGTCCAGCTTTCCCTCCAGCTCCGTCAGTTCATGGTAGTGGGTGGCAAAGAGGGTCTTCGCTCCAAGAAGCTTCGGATCGCTGATGTACTCTACCACCGCCCAGGCGATGGACAGCCCGTCGAAGGTGCTGGTGCCCCGTCCAATCTCGTCGAGGATCAGAAGGGACTGGGAGGTGGCGTTGCGCAGAATGTTGGCAACTTCGTTCATCTCCACCATAAAGGTGCTCTGGCCCGAAGCCAGGTCATCCGACGCTCCCACACGGGTAAAAATCCGATCTACAATACCGATGTTTGCTTCTTTTGCCGGCACGAAGCTTCCGATCTGAGCCATCAGAACGATCAGGGCCACCTGGCGCATGTAGGTGGATTTTCCGGCCATGTTCGGGCCGGTAATGATGGATACCCGATGTTTCTGGTTGTCAAGATAGACATCGTTTTCAATGAACATATCGTTTGGGATCATTTTCTCCACCACCGGATGGCGGCCGCTCTTGATGTCAATGAGGCCCTTTTTGTTCATCTTCGGCTTGCAGTAGTGGTTCGTCTCCGCTACATATGCCAGGGAGAGGAAGACATCCAGTTTTGCCACCGCCTTGGCGGTCCTCTGAATCCGTTCGATCTGGGAGGCGATATGTTCCCGAATCTGCCGAAAATACTCGTATTCCAGAGTGGTCAGCTTGTCTTCCGCTCCCAGTATCGTGTCTTCCAGTTCCTTGAGTTCAGGCGTAAAGTAGCGCTCCGCGTTGGCTAGGGTCTGCTTTCGGATAAAGTAATCCGGAACCAGATCTTTGTAGGAATTGGTAACCTCCAGATAATAGCCGAATACTTTATTGTACTTGACTTTCAGATTTTTGATTCCGGTTTTTTCCCGTTCCCTGATCTCCAGATCCGCGAGCCACTGTTTCCCCTTGGTCTTCGCGTCCCGGTAATGGTCGATATCCTCGGAATAACCGTCCTTGATGATATCTCCGTCCCTCACTGAAATGGGCGGATCCTCTGAGACGGCTGCGTCGATCAGGGCGTGAAGATCCTCCAAAGGATCCAGATCTTCACAGATCTGATGGAGCAGCTCTCCGCGATAGTCTTTGAGCAGACTTTTGATGGGGGGAAGCATGGCGATGGAGGTCTTAAAAGCCAGAAGGTCTCTGGGATTGGCTGTCTGATAGATGACCTTCGTCATGATCCGCTCCAGATCATAGATAGGATTTAAGTACTCCCGAAGCTCCTCCCGGGTAATCATCTGACGGTTGATCTCCTCGATGGCCTTGTGGCGCCGAATAATCTCATCGTAATCATTTAGAGGCTGCTCTATATAGCCGCGCAGCGTTCTGGCGCCCATGGCCGTCTTGGTCTTGTCCAGTACCCAGAGCAGAGATCCCCGCTTCTGTTTTTCCCGAAGGGTCTCCACCAGCTCCAGATTGCGCCGGGTAGCGTGGTCCAGCATCATGTAATTGCCGTTGACGTAGGGGCGGATATGGGCCATATGCTCCAGGGAAGATTTCTGGATCTCATAGAGGTATTTCAGGAGAGCTCCCGCGGCGATGGTCCCGATCTCAAACTCCCGCAGTCCGAGGCTTTCCAGGCTGTTGGTTTTAAAGTGCTTCAGGATCAGGTCCGTGGAGAGTTTCTCGTCAAAGTAAACCGCATCCAGGGAGGAGACCACCAGATGAAGCCGCTCCTTGATCTCGTCCAGCGGAAAA
Organism: uncultured Eubacteriales bacterium; assembly: GCA_949286525.1. Classification (GTDB taxonomy): domain Bacteria; phylum Bacillota; class Clostridia; order Lachnospirales; family Lachnospiraceae; genus Pullilachnospira_A. The sequence goes on from CASECT010000170.1 coordinate 26,526, forward strand.
CCGCTGACCAGAAGGGCCTCATTGCAGACGATCTCGGAGGGATTGTATTTGTAAATCTCGTCTAAGAGTTTCTTGGAATCCAGTTCGGTAACCAGGAAGTCCGCCGTAGTCACGTCGGCCACGGCGATACCGTATTTGTCGTCCACAAAGGCAATGCTCATAATGTAATTGTTTTTCGTCTCGTCCAGCGCCATATTGTCAATGTTGGTGCCGGGGGTCACGATGCGCACCACCTCGCGCCTGACCATTCCCTTGGCTTCCTTCGGATCCTCCACCTGCTCGCAGATGGCCACCTTGTATCCTTTGTTGACCAGCCTGGAGAGGTAATTGTCCAGCGCGTGGTAGGGAATGCCGCACATGGGTGCCCGCTCTTCCATACCGCAGCTCTTTCCCGTCAGGGTAAGTTCCAGCTCCCGGGAAACCAGAACCGCGTCGTCAAAAAACATCTCATAAAAATCGCCCAGCCGGTAAAACAAAATACAGCCGGGGTTCTCCTTTTTTGTCTGCAGATAATGCTGCATCATCGGTGTAAATTCTGCCACGTTGTTTCCGTCCTGTTCTCTAATCTAATCTTCTCTGATTTCGTATTTCTGTAAAATCTTTTCTGCTGTCTTCAGCCCGTCCATGGCTGCGGACATGATGCCGCCCGCGTAGCCGGCGCCCTCGCCGCATGGATAGAGCCCTTCTATATTACTGTAAAAGCGCTCGTCGCGACAGATGCGCACCGGAGAGGAAGTCCTGCTCTCGATCCCTGAGAGGATCGCGTCGTCCCGGTCAAATCCCCGGATCTTTTTTGCGAAGAGCTCCATACCGGCAAGGAAGGACTCGTTGCACTCCTTCGGCAGAAGCTCCTGAAGGGGGCCAAAATCCGCGGCTCCCTTTGCCATGGATTCGAAGGAGCCGTAACCGGTGGAGACGCGCCCTTTTCGGAAGTCTCCGAAAAGCTGTTGGGGAATTTTTCCGCCGCAGAGTTGGAAAGCCCGTTCTTCCAGGCGGTGCTGATATCGCATGCCGCTTAAGGGATCGTTCTTGTCGAATTCCCGCTCTCCCACCGAAATGACAATGGCGCTGTTGGCGTTTGCCGAACCTCTGCCGGAATAACTCATACCGTTGACCACGAGGCGTCCCTCCTCCGATGAGGCGTTGACCACATAGCCTCCCGGACACATGCAAAAGGAGTAGACGCCTCTTCCGTTTTTCAGCTTTGTGGCCAGCTTGTAGGGAGCCGGAGGCAGATGCAGATCATCCGGCTGCAGGCCATACTGGCTCTCGTCAATCATTTTCTGGGGATGCTCGATCCGGAATCCCACAGCGAAATCCTTTGCCGCCATATGAATACCCGCGCGCTGCAGCATCTGAAAGGTATCCCGCGCGCTGTGACCGATGGCCAGCACTCCGTCCTGACAGTGAAACATTTCCTCTCCCGCCCCAAAGCCCGCAAGGTGTCCATCCCGGATCACGAGCGCGTCCACACAGGTTTCAAAGCGCACCTGTCCGCCCAGACGACGGATTTCCTCCCGGATGCCGGAGACGATGCCGATCAGAAGATCCGTCCCGATATGAGGTTTCTGATCCCACAGAATGTGCTCCGGAGCGCCGAAGCGCACAAAGGATTCCAGGACAAAGCGGTTCCTGCCCTCCTTGTCCTTTACCAGCGTATTGAGTTTGCCGTCGGAAAAGGTTCCGGCGCCGCCCTCCCCGAACTGAACATTTGAGGAGGGATCCAGGATGCCCGTCTCCCAGAAGGCAGTCACGTCTTTCAGCCGCTGCTGCGCCGGCCGGCCCCGTTCGAGAAGTATCGGCCGCAAGCCGTGCAGTGCCAGAAGGTAACCGCAGAAAAGCCCAGCCGGGCCTGTTCCTACAATAACCGGAGAAGGAATATCCTTTCTGAGCGTTCCCTTTCGGAAAACTGTCGGCGAAAAGGCGTAGGCAACCGGGTTCGCCCGGGAGATGTTCGGTCGGTTTTTCCGGCGGTTTAAGATTCTCTCCTCCCTGTCGCCGCAGTCCACCCAAACGGTGCACACCGAAAAGAGCGCCGGCTTTTTCCTGGCGTCAATGGATTTCTTCCGTATATCGATGTGAAGGATGTCCGAAGGCCGGCAGCCCAGTTCTTTTGCGCAGGCAGTCAGAAGGGCCTCCTCTGGCGCGTCTACCGGCAGTTTTACCTGTTGTATCTGAATCATTTGTTCTCCTGTCTGTTTGCGGCTGCCGCCGCATGATATCCTGCCACATATCCGCTGGACCAGGCCCACTGCAGATTGTAGCCGCCGCAGATACCGTCGATGTCCACCACTTCCCCGGCAAAATAGAGATTTTTACAGAGGCGGGATTCCATGGTTTCCGGGACAAGCTCATCCGTGGCGACGCCTCCTGCCGTGGTCTGGGCGAAGTCGTATCCTCTGGTTCCGATAACGGATATGGAAAAGGCCTTGATGGCCTTCATCAATCGTTTTGCGTCTTTATCTCCGAGACCGGTAAGTTCCTGATTTGGATGCAGGCCGGCCATCTGGCAGACACATCCGTGGAGCTTACGGTTGAGAAGCCCCACAAGAGCGTCCCCCACCGTCCGGTTTTTTGCTGTATGAAACATGCGGTTGGCAAGCATACGCTCCAGATTTGCCGAATTTTTCTCTGGAAAGAAATCCAGCTTTGCCTCCACGCGCTTTCCCTGATCCAGGGCCGTTGCGGCAAAACGGCTGACCTGAAAGACGGGAATGCCCGAGATGCCGTCCTTTGTCAGCTGGAGTTCTCCCACATCCTCACATTCCAGATGGCCGTCCACATAGAGGGACACGCGTCCTCTCGCCCGCACGCCAGCCCATTGGGAAAGAAATTTTCCCTTTGCGATAAGGGGAACCAGAGACGGATGGGTGGGGATGATTCTGTGACCGAAAGCTTTCGCGGCCCTCAGGCCAAAACCGTCGGAACCGGTTTTCGGCGCGGCCAGCCCTCCCGCCGCCACAATACATGCGGAGGCCGCATAGGTACTCTCCTCTGTAGCGATGAGGAAACGGCTTCTGTCTTTTCGAAGAGAAGTCACTCTCTGACCGCAGACCAGATGTACACCCAGCCGGCGGATCTCTGCCTCCAGAATTTCCTGCACAGCGGACGCCTGGCCGCTGTAGGGATAATAATAACCGTCGCGCACAAAGGGATAGATACCAAGCTCCGCAAAGAGGGACACCAGCGCGTCCCTGTCCAGCTGAGAAAATACCGGCATCACAAAAGCAGGGTTATCTCCCCGGTAAAAGGAAATCCCCTGTCTCTCGTTGGTATAATTACATTTTCCGTTTCCGGTGGAAAGCAGTTTCTTCCCCGGCCGGTCATTCTGTTCCAGTAAAAGAACGGAGGCCTGACGCCTCGCCGCTGCCATCGCCGCCATCATGCCGGAAGCCCCGCCGCCGATGACAGCCACCTGGTAAACCTTATCCTCTGTACGCATATTTTTCACCAGACACATTGTAGCACAAGGATTTGGCGAGGGCAAGGAGGAACCTTCCCGTTACCGCGCTATGAAGAATGATTCTCAAGAAAGTCGTAGAGGGTTCGTTCGTCCGTAAAAGAAAGTCCCTGTTGAATCTGCTGTCTGGTCGTTTCGTCCAGCATGTCAAAGCGGATATCCGTATATGCGTAGAAGGTTTTGTCTTTGCCGTAGTAGACAGAGAGATAGCCGTCCTCCACCACAAGATAGTAGCGCTGTTCCTGACCTTCTCCGCTTGTGGGAAGAGCGGAAGAGGTATCCTTATCTTCTTTTTCATCCCTATCCTCTCGAATCAGAACAATTTCTTTCTCCGTCTCTTCGCGCTCTTCGGGAGCGGAGGCCATTCGAACAAGGATAATGCCTGCGGCAAATACCAGTATCAGTGCAAGAAAAATGCAGATACGTTTTTTGTTCATCATAATCATCACCAAAAACAGTATCTGCACTTTTTTCATATTTATTTCATAAGACGCAGTTTTTTTGCAATATTTACCAGAAGATATCCCTTCGGGAACCGTTTGAGATCCTCCTCCGTCAACCCTTTCATCAGAAGCAGGGCTACAGCGTAAACTATTACGCCGATGAGGATAGAGACGATGGTTGCCACTGCGTTGTATCCCAGCAGCAGGTCCAGCAGCCGGTAGCTTCCGAAGACAACCGCACCCATGACAGCGGAAGCCGCAATGGGAACCAGGTAAGTTTTTTTCAGGTTCTGACGCGTACCGCTGTAACGACGGACAGCTACTCCGTTTAAGACGCACATGCAAAGAGCATAGAAAGCGTTGGCGAGAACTACTGCGAAAATATTCAGGCGGAAGAACAACATACATCCTACCAGGAAGACAATGTGAAGCACCAGTGCCACAGCCGCGTTTTTAACCGGTACCTTCAGCTGGTCAATTCCCTGCAGTAATCCGTTGGACAGAGTGGACAAAGAATAGAATACCACGGCGATGGCGCCAACCATCATCATCTGGCCGGACAGCGGATCTGTATCGTTAAAGAGCAGTCTCATGATAGGCTGAGCTAAAACTGCCATTCCAACAGCACAGGGAATCGCGATGATCATGATAAAGCGGGTAGAAGAATGAATCTGGGATCGCACGCTCCTCTTCTCTCCCGCATGAAAGGAGGCTGTCAGGCTGGGAACGCAGGAGGCAGCCATAGCTGACGCAATGGAGACCGGCACGTTGATCAGGACTTTATACTGACCGGTAAATACTCCCCACCATTCACTGATCTGGGTGGCGTCATAGCCCTGCAGATGGGCAATATTCTTGAAGATACCATTGTCAATGATGGAGCTTATATTGTAGATAGTGGTGCTGAGAAGAACGGGAATCGTCGTCATAATCAGCACTTTCATCATGACCCCAAAAGCCTCTTTTACCTTGGTTCTGTCTCTGCGCACCTTCCGAAGAAAACGTCTTCGAAAGGTAACAAAAATAAAGAAGATAAAAATCAGCGCCGTGGCGGCTCCCGCCAGAGTACCGGCTGTTCCGCCCGCTGCCCCGTAGGCGGCAGCGTAAGCATCCTCGTTCCCCAGAACAGCGCCTACCTTCGCACCGTAGGAAAACAGCAGCCAGGCAGCCACCACACTTATCACCGCGTTCATGATCTGTTCGGCAATCTGGGAAATGGCGCTGGGCATCATGGTGTTAAGTCCCTGAAAGAAGCCCCGAAAGACGCCGACGATGGCTACAATCAGAAGGGTGGGTGCCAGAACCTTCAGAGCGATGCTGCTTAAGGGCGTTTTCAGCAGGGTACCGGTAAAGAAATCCGCGCCGAAGTAGACGATGGCCATAGCCGCGGTCCCACTGATGCCCGCAAAGAGCAGAGATCCCTTGAGAACCCGGTAGGCGTCCTTTGCCTGCCCCTTTGCCATCCTGGCAGCTACCATTTTTGAGACGGCCAGCGGAAGACTGTAGGAGGAAATCAGGAGAATAATGTTATAGATTTCATAGGCGGTACCATAGAAATCATTTCCTGTTTTTCCGATGATGGCCGTCAGCGGCACCCGATAGACCAGACCGATGATCCGGCTGATAATGGAAGCCGCCGCCAGTATGGTCCCCTGCAGCAGAAATCCTGTATCGCTTTTTCTGGTATTTTTGTTGCTCATGCGCTCTTCCTCTTCTCCTGTGGTAATTGCGTCGGCTACTGTGCTTCAAATTCCTCCGTTGTGGCATAAATTTCAGATCGATCACGGTACGACCGCTGGATCAGGCAGACCCAGGTCTTTCCCGGGTTTAAAACAATCTCATTTCCCGCCGCGTCGTAATAGCGGGTAATATCGCTGTTGGAAGCCTTCTCCCAGGTAATATCAATCATTTTGCCACCCGTAAAGAATTTACCCTCCCCGGAACCGTTCAGCGGAATATTCAGATACTGGGTACCGCTGTAAATCGAACTGGGCACAAACTGAAAAATAATATTTTTGGCTGTAACCTGAGAATTATCCACCGCGTCGATATCTTCCTCTCCGAACTGGAAACGTTCATAGAGGCCGGTATCTTTATTATATACAAAATACGGCTCATTATAAGGATAATATGGTTTGATCACGGCGGCATCCGCCCCGCCCTCCAGGGTAACAGGGACATCCTCGTCGGTAAAGGTCCAGTGGCCGGTGTAATCCTCCGCGTAGGCAGTATCATATCCCTTCTTGGCGATGCCGGCCAGAATGCCCTTACCGCTGGCATAGGCGTTGTGGGGGGACTTCCGGTCGCTGGTGCGGAAGAATACCGTGGGCTCCACGCTTCCGTCAAGACCACTGAGATTATCCACAATTCCGGTATTCAAGACCTCCAGTCCCTGTACGCTCTGTCCGTAGTGGACGTAGATCGCGTCGTACTCCGAGGCGATATATACATAGTATGGACGACAGCTGCGCACGTTTCCAATGCGTTCCAGATCGCTGTAGTTTTCCATAATGGCAACCAGGCGGGTAATACCGCCTTCCACCGGAGCCTCATAGACCACGCCGGCGGAGTTGAGGCCGTACAGCGGCAGGGCAGCTTTGGTGTCCTCCATCATGATGGCGATGGGACGGTTTCGCACCAGAGATGCATCGATCCACTCCCCGGTCAGCAGGCTTTTTGCCTGGCCGGCATGAGGATCTTCCATCGGCTCGGGATCTTCCACCGTAACAATGGATTCCTCAGGTTCTTTTTGTCCTCGCACATATACGATTCCGATCACAACGCCTGCCGCCGCCAGAATGACAAGTATGACGAGCGCCAGAACTGTCTTTTTTCGTCTCATAGCTCCTCCTTATAACTCCCTTGTTTTTTTCTTGCCGGCTCTATGTATTTAAGCCCGGGGAATATGAATTCCCTCCAGAATCTCTTTCTGCCGGCGTTCCATATCTGTGGCTTCCGTCTCCGTCATGTGATCGTATCCCATCAGATGCAGCATACTGTGGGCGATTAGAAAAGCGTATTCCCGCTTCTTGGAATGGCCAAAGCTTTCTGCCTGTTCAACAACCTTGGGGACAGAGATCACGATATCCCCCAGAAGGGCCTCCCCGGTCTGAGGATGAAAGACATCCGCCGCCTCCTCCAGAGCGGAAAAATCTCCCGGCGCCGGATAGTCGATCATGGGAAAGGACAGAACGTCCGTCGGGGCGTCAATCTGCCGGAATTCCCGGTTGATTTTCCGAATAGCCTCATTGTCCACAAGGGTCAGACTTACCTCCGCCTCATAGGGGAAATGTTCATAGTCCAGCGCCGCCGAAACAACCTGCCGGGCCACCTCCTCGCAGGAGAAATCGAAATCTTCGGTTGTCTCCAGATGAAATAACAGCGTCATTTCTTCCCTCTCCTCTTTCTCGCTCTCTTTTCCGACTCCGCGTTTTTCCGCTCGTAGTCTTCGTATGCGTTGACGATCTTCTGTACCAGCGGGTGGCGTACTACATCCTTGCCCGTCAGCTGACAGACTGAAATCTCATCCACATCCTTCAGCACCCGCATGGCCACGTCCAACCCGGAGGCCGCTCCCGCCGGAAGATCCTTCTGGGTAGCGTCGCCGGTAATGACCGCCTTGGAACCGAAACCGATACGGGTCAGGAACATCTTCATCTGGGCCGGTGTGGTGTTCTGGGCTTCATCGAGAATGATGAAGGCGTTATCCAGGGTTCGTCCCCGCATGTAGGCCAGCGGAGCTACTTCGATCAATCCCTTTTCCAGATTGCGCTGAAAACTCTCGGCCCCCATAATCTGATACAATGCGTCGTAAAGGGGGCGCAGATAGGGGTCAATTTTGCTCTGGAGATCCCCAGGAAGAAATCCCAGTTTTTCACCGGCTTCGATGGCCGGACGCGTCAGGATGATCCTGCTTACTTCCCCTTTTGAGAAGGCGGTAATGGCCATGGCCATGGCCAGATAAGTTTTTCCGGTCCCCGCCGGACCGATGCCGAAGACAATCATCTGTTTTCGTATGGCGTCTACATAGGTTTTCTGACCGATGGTTTTCGGCTTGACCGGCTTGCCGGTAACGGTGTGGCAGATACAGTCGTCGGAGGCGTCTAAAAGAGCGTGGCTCTTGATGCCGCTGTCTCCGATGGACAACAGGTACTGTACCGTCTGTTCCGTGATGGTCTCGCCCTTTTTGGACAGGGCGAGCAGTTCCTCTATCACATCAGAAGCACTCTTCACGCTCTCCTCATCGCCCAGAATCTTGATATTGTCTCCGCGGGCAACAAAGGAAACGTGAAGAGTGCTCTCGATCAGTTTGATATTTTTGTCGAATTGTCCGAAAATATTCTCCATGTGTTCCATGGGAAGATCCAATAAAAGTTCATTGAAGCTCATGCTGGTCGTTTTCCTCTTCCACTTTGGTTTCCGTGGGAGACGGGCGCTTCTGCGTCATCGCCTGTTCTGTTTTCAGGTTTCCGCGCACAAGGCACTCGCCGTCCTTATAGGATATAATAACATTTTTTTCTATTGTTTGAATACCTTTTTGTGCCAAATTTTGTAAATAGAAGGAAAAATCTTCCTTCACTTTCTCCCTGGCCTCCGCTTCTGTCCGCTCCTCTCGCTGTATCTGGTACTCCAGTCTGCGGATACGCACCCGGTCCAGAGGGAGAAAATATCCGTTTCCGGCCACAACCTGGCTGCGCTCAATCAGCGTGTCATAGCTGTCATAGGGCTCCCAGAGGGAATATTTCCACAGCCACGCGCCGTGAGGCCCGAGAAGAGTAATGTCCGTCTGCCTGCCGGTAAAAACTTTTTCCTCGTAGATCATGGGAAAAGAATCCTCATAGGTCAGGGAGGAGGTAACAATCACGTCGCCGTCCGCCTCACAATAACTCGGCCGCACGTCTCCGGTCAGCGGATCCGAAAGCTCCACAATACCGGAGATCAGCACGTCTCCGCTTTTAATTTCATCTCCCGCTTTTACCATCGGCGTTCCGCTTCTGGTAATGATAGAGGACACCACGCCGTCCGCCGTGGAAACAAGATCATACCCGCCGCTTAAGGTCTCCGATGACTGACCCACCTCATCTTCCCAGCGCAGATTTTCCTTAATGTCGATGGTCAGGCAGGTTCCGGTCAGATCCGCCGAGACCCAGATAATATCTGTCAGTTCGTTGCGCAGGGTTTTCTCCAGGGTCTCTGTTTCCACGACGGCGATCCGGCTTCCGTAGAACCAGTGGTTTTCCTCCAGCAGCTGCAGGATTTTTTCGTCGCTGATGTAGCTGTTTCCGCGGATTTCTATCCGCCAGATAAAACCGGAGGAGAGGTACAGCGCGCCGAGAGCCAGAAAACAGCCCAGAAGAAACAGCCAGCGTTTTCGGTAGCGGTGTGTCCAAAAAGGCAGCCCCGCCTTCTTTTCAATGGTGCTCTTTGTCCCTGTTTTTCTGAGAAAAGGTCTGCTCGCCCGGTAGTCGTCTACAGCGATACAGCATACAACTCCCTCTGCCGTCCGTTTCATATTCCACAGAAAAAGATCATTTTTCCCGCACAGATTCAGATACCGCTCCACGTCCCTGCCCACCAGACGCACCTGAAGATATCCCCGGAAAAGAGCCAGAAGGGAAAAGATCATGGGCCCGGGACGACTTCCACCCTGTGGATTCTTCCGCTTACTTTCAGTTCCTCCCTGGTGTAATAGTGGATGGAGAGTTCTTCTCCGTAGATGAGCAGTTGTTCTCTTTTGGACTTGAGGGAGAGGAGATGCTGATCAAACTGCAGGATCCCCTGATAGTTTTCCACCAGAAGTTCCCGGCTCCCCTGAAGCGTCAGGATCATGGAGCCGGAAAATGGAAACATCGGGTCGACCTTATGATTTTGTGATTTCGCGCGGTGCTGCCGCAGATCTCTTTTCATATTACACTATATGAAAAAAACAATATCTTATTCATCCAGCGCCCGGCGCATGGAGGCCACATATTCCCTGATATATTTTGGCGCTTCCTTGCCGTACTGCCCGAGAAGTTTCACGATGGCAGATCCCACAATCACGCCGTCTGCCAGATCCGCCATGGTTTTCGCCTGACTGGGATCGGCGATGCCGAAGCCGATGGCGCAGGGGATATCGCTGTTTTTTCTCACCTCGGCGATCATGGAGGCGAGATCCGTGTGAATCTCTTTCCTCGTGCCGGTAACACCGAGGCTGGATACCACATAGAGAAATCCCTCCGCCTCCCGGGCAATCATGGCGATGCGATCCCGGGAGGTGGGCGCGATCAGGGAGATCAGATCCACACCGTACTGCCTGCAGATAGGAAGAAACTCCTCCTTCTCCTCGTAGGGCACGTCCGGCAGAATCAACCCGTCGATACCGATCTCGCTGCAGGTTGAGATAAAACGCTCGGAACCGTAGGAAAATACCACATTCGCGTAGGTCATGAAGACCATGGGAACCTTTACATCCTTCCGGAGCCCGCGGACAAAGTCAAAAATCTTATCGGTGGTGACACCGCCCTTCAGCGCCCGGATGCTGGCCGCCTGAATGACCGGCCCCTCGGCCGTGGGATCGGAGAAGGGAATCCCCAGCTCAATGAGATCCGCTCCTGCTTCCACCGCGGCCTTTACCGCCTCGGCTGTAGTCTCAAGATCCGGATCCCCGCAGGTAATAAAAGCGATAAATGCCTTTCTGTTGGAAAATGCCGATGCTATGTTACTCATGGATATCCTCCCC
>CASECT010000171.1 GCA_949286525.1 uncultured Eubacteriales bacterium
CAGCCAATCCCGCATCCCCTGCATCGTCTCCTCGTCCAGCTCATGAACCCCGAAGTGTCCTTTGGAGAGCACGGTCTTAAACCCTACCCGCTCGATCTCCTTCACATCCGATATAACACCGGTGTCCGTATCGGTCAGATACAGAAGAAACATCCGGATTCCCTCCCGGTATCCGAGGATACACTGTCCCTTCAGCTCCTCGCTGGTCCCGTTCACAAAATTTCGATAGTGAAAAACCGCGTCGTCCGTGGAGCCTACCCGCTCCACATGCCCCTGGGCATAAAGTTTACACTCCGGCATCTCATAAAACTTGAATTTCAGGGATGTACTCCCTGCGTTACAAACTAAAATTTTCATATCCAAACCTCCAAAAGCTCTGTCAAATAGCCGCCTGAAAACCGCAACATTACCCGGAATTTCATAATCTAATATCCCATGATCCGCAGCAGATTCTGCATTACGGGATCGCCCCCGGCGATGGGTTTCCAATTGACCTGCACTGTGTCATACCCCTGCTTTGTGAGGGCCTCGGCAAAGGATTTCGGCCCCACGTTCAGTACAACCAGTTTCGAGCAAAACAGTTCATTGATTTTACTTACATCTGCCATGGTCTCTCTCCTCCTTCAGACGAATGATTTTTCCGGCCAGCTTCGCTGCCCGGGCGTTACTGTTCAGTACGATTACCCCGGCGTCCCGCAATTCCTGTTCCTGAACGCGGATATCCTGCAGATCCGCCGTCGTACCGAGAACGGAAGAGATAAATACAAGCTTTCCGCCCCGATCTTTCGCCATCTGCTGTGCCTTCCTGATATCCTCCACCAGATATCCCGCGGGATCCGGATGCCCCGGAGGCGTCAGGATGAAATCCAGGCAGATGACAGCCACCTCAGGATCCGAAGCCTCCCGCAGAACCGCAGGCTTTCGGATACTCGGATCGATGGCCGGATGAGGACGGCCCAGGGTAAATTCCTCCTCGCCATAGTCGATGACCGTATTCTCCACGCTCCGATAGGAGTCCGCCAGCTGGTAATCCGGATTCAGCGGGCAGTTGGACCATACATCCCCGATCTCATCGTACATGGCGTGCATCGCCTCATCCATGTAGGTTCCTCCGCTGTAACCGCCTCTGAGGTATTTCTGCTCCGGAGCCATTCCCTCAATGGCCTTCGCCGCGATCGCATCCAGCTCTTCCTCGCTGCCCAGATCATAGTCCACGCCGATCAGCTTCAAGGCCTTGACGCCGCAGTCATCCAGATTTTCCGCCCAGACGGATCCGGTGGCCTCCACAATCTCCCTCTCGCATCCCATAAAGAGCACCACTCTCGGCTTGGTCAGACTTTTCAGCTTCTCGCAGATAACCGGCAGAGTCTTCTCCCCTGGTTTTCTGGAAATAACCACAATATATTTTGTCTCTGGATCCCTTTCCAGCGCCTCCAGTCCCATCAGCATGGAAATGCCTCCGATGGGATCTTTCAGATCGTTTCCGCCCACACCGATGGTCTGGGTCACGCCGCTGCCCGCCTCATGGATGATAGCGGCCACATGCTGGATCCCCGTCCCGGAAGCTCCCACAATGCCGAAAGGCCCCCGGTTGGTAATGCTGGAGAGCACCAGGGCTGCGCCGTTGATATTGGCAACGCCGCAGTCCGGGCCCATGCATAAAAGCCCCTTCTCCCTGGCCAGCTCCTTCATCTCCCGTTCATCCGAAAAAGGCACGTTATTGCTGAACACACAGATGTGCTTCCCGGCGTTTAAAGCTTTTTTTGCCTCCACCAGCGCGCAGTCCCCCGGCACCGCGATATGCACCAGATTTACCTCCGGATGATCCTCCAGGGCTGCTTCCGCCGTATCGTACTCCGCCGTCTCATTCCCGGTGCTCTTTGTCTCCAAATTCCGGTTTACTTCCGCCACCGCGTCCTCAAAAGCTTCGCTGCTCTCGGCGTCGGCCACCACCAC
>CASECT010000172.1 GCA_949286525.1 uncultured Eubacteriales bacterium
TGAGGGTTTCGATTATCTGTGGCTTCTCTGGGGATTTTCCGAAAATGGAGTCCACGGATTCTCCGCTACCGTCAAACCGCCCCGGCTTGGGGGAAGGACGCGAATGGGTGTGTTTGCCACCCGATCCCCCTACCGGCCGAACGATATCGGCCTGTCCTCGGTAAGGCTGGAGCGGGTGGAATGGGAGACGGAGTCCGGTCCGGTGCTCTGGGTAAAGGGTGCGGATCTGTTAAACGGTACGCCCATCTATGATATTAAGCCCTATCTCCCGGCATCGGATGCGCACCCGGATGCCAGGGCGGGATTCGCGGAGGATACGGGAAAGGAAAGTGGAGCGGAACTGATTTTCCCGGAGGAATTGCTGGGGAAGATCCCGGGACATCTCCGGGGGATTATTACCGCTCTCCTGCGCCAGGATCCCAGACCAGGCTATGACGCCGACAAGGAGCGGGAATACCGCATGTCTTACGGCGGCGTTGACGTGACGTTTTTGGCAGAGGGCACTCGTCTGACGGTCACGGATGTCCGAAAACTGCCCTGAGGAAAAGACGGCCGGAAGCTGCTCAGAAGCCGGCCAGCGCGCATCCGGTTTTGATGACACCTGCCAGCACCATGACAAGAATCGGGTTCATCTTTGTCTTCCGCAGCAGAAGAAGACAGAGAAGGAAAATGATGACCAGAATCCAGTTGGTCTGCAGCAGGTCGATGACAGCGTCTTCGCCCCAGAAAGCGGTAATCAGCACAGAGATCCCGGCGGAGGCGATCATGGCTACCACTGCCGGGCGCAGGGATGCCAGCACGCCCTGGAGAACGGCCATATCCCGGTATTTCAGGTACAGTTTCGCGATGACAGTGACAATGATGCAGGATGGCAGAATGCATCCTGCAGTGGCCACCAGCGCGCCGGGAATGCCGGCGATCTTGATGCCGACAAAGGTTGCCGAGTTGATGGCGATGGGGCCGGGGGTCATCTGGGAGATGGTAATCAGGTCAGTAAACTCCGACATCTCCAGCCAGCCGTGAATATCCACCACCTGCCCCTGAATCAGAGGCATGGCGGCGTATCCTCCGCCGAAACTGAACAGTCCGATCTGTAAAAAACTGAAAAACAGCTGCAGGTAAATCATTTTTGCTCCTTTCTCTTCCCGAGGAAGGTGCGGACAACGCCGATGAGCCCGCAGACAATGACCACATACACCACATTGACGTTAAAGAAACAGGTGGCAATGAAGGCTCCCGCCATGATGAGCAGGGATGAACCGCTTTTCTCCTGGGCCACGCCGGCGGCCATATCCCACACGACGGAGGCGATGACAGCGCCGACGCCCGCCTGCATGCCTGAGAGCATCTGGCTGACGATGAAATTTTCCCGGAAAGCGGTGTAAAAAACGGAGATCAGTGAGATGATAAAAAAAGGCGGCAGGATTGTGGCCACACTGGCAGTGATGGCGCCGGGAATGCCCGCCAGCTTGTATCCCACGACAATAGCGCCGTTTACCGCGATGGCGCCGGGGGAAGATTGGGCGATGGCCACCAGATCCAGCATTTCATCCTCCTCGATCCAATGGTATCGGTCCACAAACTTTTCTTTCATCAATGTGACGATCACATAGCCGCCGCCGAAGGTAAAGGCGCTGAGGTAGAGCGTGGACCAGAAGAGCTTCGGAAGCAGATTTTTTTTCTCCTCCATCATGATTCCTCCTTTTGATTCCAGGCAGGCATCGGTAAATTCCGGCAAGCCTTTCGATAACTCCATTATAAGACGGAAGAATGTATATGTAAAATTCTATTATAAAATAATTAAGATAATGAAAATGTTATGTGAGATCTTCGCGGATCAGATCAATGACCTCCCGCAGCGTAGGAGCAGTGCCCCAGAGAAGGGGAAGCAGATCCTCTGTGGGAGGGGTCAGATCCGGTACCATGACGGTTCGGCATCCGGCTGAGAAGGCCGCCCGTATGCCGTTGGGAGAATCCTCGATGGCAATGCAGTCGTCGGGACGCTCC
>CASECT010000173.1 GCA_949286525.1 uncultured Eubacteriales bacterium
TTTGACGATTTCGGACTGCAGACAGGAGGTGTGTCATGAGAGTTTTTACCTGCGCCGACCGCTGGGAGGATATGGCCTCCTGCATTTACGACGCCTGGGCATGGGCCCTGACAGGCGGCCACGACCGGCTTCGGCTGGAGAAGGAGCCCATTTTGCAGGCCGCCCTGTTCGACGAATACGTACACATAGAGCCGGATCCCGCGAAAGCCGAAAAGGTCATGCGCTCCGTCTGGCACAAAATTTCCCCGGAAGCATACCATCTCATCTCCTACGCCTCCCTGTACCGGGAGGACATGCTGGACGAGATCTACCGCTTCCTGCGGCTCGGCTTTTCGGCGGGCGGCCGGGCGACGTCTATGCTGACAGATCCCCATGTGATGCGCCTGACCGAGGCCAGCCGCAATGTGACCAACGAAATCCACTATTTCCGTGAATTCGCCCGCTTTGATCAGACGCCCGACGGCGTGCTGATCAGCCATATCGAGCCGAAAAATCAGGTGGTGTATCCGGTCTCGGAGCACTTCGCGGACCGGATGCCTTCCCTGCCATGGATGATCGTGGATGACAGGCGCGCTCTGGCCGTGGTACATCCCGCCGACGAGCCCTCCTACCTGCGGGAACTGACCGGAGAGGAGGCAGCCCTTCTCGCCCAATCAGAAGAGCAGTCGGATGCCTACCGCGAGCTGTGGCAGACCTTCTTTTCCGCCACAGCCATCTCCCAGCGGAAAAACCCTGCCTGCCAGCAAGCCCATTTCCCGCTGTGGATGCGGCGCCACGCCACGGAATTCCGACAACCGCCGGGCACCTAGATAAACCGGTAGATCTCCCAGATCAGAAAGGCGGAAGCCGGCCCTAAGATTACGCCCCAGAGCCCGTAGACCTGCATCCCGAGATAGATGCTGACCAGTACCATCAGGGGATTTGCCCCTACGCTTTTTCCGATCAGTTTCGGCTCCAGGAACTGACGCGCCAGCGTGGTAACGACCGTTACCGCCAGATAGACCAGTCCCGCCAGATAGGATCCCTGGAGAAATTCAAAGAGCGCCCAGGGAACAAACACCAGCGCCGTGCCCAGAAAGGGCAGGGCGTCGCAAAGACCGATCAGAATCCCCAGAAGCAAAGCATAGGGATTTCCCGTCAGATAGAGCGCCGCCACGCAGATGATCGTTATGACCAGAAGAATTTTCCCCTGGGCCTTCAGATAAGCGCCTCCCGCTCCCGCCAGATCCTTTCCCAGGGCCAGCACTACCTCCCCGAAAGCGCTGCGGTGCACCATCTCCCGCAACGTCTCGTAATCTTTCAGAATCAGATAGGTGGCCACAAACACCACCACCACGCTGACCATGCCGCCCACCGTATCCGTGACAGAGCTCATGGAATCCGCCAGGCTCTCCGCCACACCCTCCGCCATATGATCCAGGGAGAGGGTCTCCCGCAGGCTGCCGCCGATCTGCCCCAGCAGGCTGTCCGGCGCGATGCCCTCCCAGGTCAAAAGCTGGTTCCGGTTGTCCCACAGCAGCAGGATCTGTTCCCCCAGAACCCGCGCGAAAAAATAAATTCCCGCTCCGACGGCGATCGTTACCGCCGCCGTCATCACAAAACTGGTTCCCCGCTTTTCCTGAAAAAGTTTCCTCTTTTCTCCCTTTTTCTGCAGGCGGACTTTCCAGGGGTACAACGCTCCGGCCAGATAAATCGCAATCCAAAAAGGGAGCGTCGCCGGCAGCAGATATCTCATAAACAGATATACTACCAGCGTCACTCCCAACAGCTTGCACGTATTTCTCACAAAATGATATTCCTGCTCCATATCTATAGTATGGAACATTTTCCCTGCTTTATTCCCACGGATAAAGCACAATCGCCCTATTTGTCCCTGTATTTACCGACGTGTATCCGGTTTCATGGGGATCAGACGCGGCAGAGAAGTGAAATCCCGAAAATCCTCTCCTCTGGGCCGAATGGCAAATTCCACTTCCTCCCCGGTGGCCGGATGCCGAAATATCAACCGGTAAGCGCAGAGGCACAGAGGCCTCCCGGTGGCGGTGCCGCCGTATTTGGCATCCCCCACAATCGGCGCGTTTCTGGCTGCCAGTTGGGCTCGGATCTGGTGAAATCGTCCGGTCTGCAGGCGAATGTCCAGAAGTTTTTCCGCTCCGCATTCCTCGATAACCTCATAAGACAGCCGGGCAATCTTGGCCCTGGGATCATCCTCATCCACCACCCGGGCTCTGCCGGTCATGGCATCTTTGACCATATGATCCTCCAGCACGCCCCTGGCCGGGAACGAACTGCGGTTGATGATAGCCAGGTAACACTTCTGCATCTGATGGCGCTGAAGCTGTTTTCCAAGTAGATCCGCCGCTCTCGGCGTCTTGGCAAAAACCAGCAGCCCCTCCACAGGCTGGTCCAGCCGATGGATAACTCCCACATAGGTTTCTTCTCCCTTTGCCTTTCGGTAATTTTTCACCTGGCTGACCATATCTTCCTGCACAATACTGCTGGTCTGCGTCGCCAGTCCCGCCGGCTTATAACAGATCAGCAGCTGTTCATCCTCATAAATCACTTCCATCTTCTGTTCCATGCAAAAACCTCTCCTTAGAATTCTGAACTTGGACATCGACGCTATACCTTAAAGCGATATCCCACACCCCAAATTGTCTCGATATATTGCGGTTTATTGGTGTTCAGCTCGATTTTTTCCCGAATCTTCTTGATATGTACCGTCACGGTTGCAATATCCCCTATGGAATCCATGTCCCAGATTGCCTTGAACAATTCCTGCTTTGAGAACACATGATTCGGATGTTCCGCCAGATAGGTCAGCAGTTCAAACTCCTTGGTAGTCAGCTGTTTTTCCTCGCCGTTTACCCATACTCTGCGGGCCGTCTTGTCGATTTTCAGTCCCCGGATCTCGATCAGATCATTCTGAGCGGAAGCGCTGCCCACCAGCCGATCGTACCGTGCCAGATGCGCCTTAACCCTGGCTACCAGTTCACTGGGGGAAAAGGGCTTTGTGATGTAATCGTCCGCTCCCAGTCCCAGGCCTCGGATCTTGTCGATATCCTCCTTCTTGGCGGAAACCATCAGAATCGGCGTGTTTTTTACTTCCCGGATCTTTTTGCAGATCTCAAATCCATCCATTCCCGGGAGCATCAGATCCAAAATAAACATATCATAATCTCCCGCCAGGGCCTTTTCACAGCCCGCGTCGCCGTCCGTCTCGATCTCTACCGCAAACCCGCTCAACTCCAGATAATCCTTCTCCAGCTCGGCAATCGCCAGCTCGTCTTCGATAATCAGCACTTTACTCATATGGTACCTCCTGATATTTTCTGAGAACGAAATACATAACCGTCCCCTCATCTTCTTTGCTGGTGGCCCAGATCTTTCCCCCATGATCCTCGATAATCTTCTTCACAATAGAAAGTCCGATGCCGCTTCCACCCGCCGCCGAATTTCTGGAGGCGTCCGCCCGGTAAAACCGGTCGAAAATATAGGGAAGATCCTTCTTGGCAATGCCCTTTCCGTTGTCTTCAATCTCCACCTGGACAAAATCTCCCACATCGTTGATACGGATACTGATTCGATCCTGATGATCCGCCCGCATGTACTTGATGGAATTTCCCACGATATTATGTATAACCCGTCGCAGCTGCTCCGGGTCGGCGATGATTGTCACGTCATCTCCCACATAGTTGAAGTAGGACAGATGTACATGCTGGTTTTCCAGATCCAGCCCGAGCTCCTCCGCACAGTCCATAAAATATTCCTTCACGTTGATCTTCTGAAAATCGTACGGGATTTTGTTGGTGTCAATCTTGCTGTAGAGGGTCAATTCATTGATCAGCGTATTCATCTCATTGGCCTTATTGTAAATGGTGCGCAGGTATCGCTCCTGCTTGTCCGGCGTGTCCGCCACACCATCCAGAATACCTTCCGCGTATCCCTTGATGGCCGTAATCGGTGTTTTCAGGTCATGGGCAATATTGGAAATCAACTCCTTCTGCTCCTGCTCCGTGTCCAGTTTCTCCTGTGCGTTGGCCTCCAGCCGCTGTCGCATGGCTTCCAGCGCATCGCTCAGCTCGCTGATCTCATCGCTTCCCCTGGTCTCTATCGTAAAGTTCAGGTTCCCATCCCGGATCTTCCGGGTAGCCGTTACCAGCTGTTTGATTCTTGGAACAATGCCGCTGTAGGTCCAGATAATCAGCACCGCTGCGGTAAAAAGCAAAATCAGCAGAATGGAAATAACCAGATGAAACAGTATCCGCCGGGCCTCCGGAAGAATGCTCTTTGCCGTATTGACCAGAAACAGCGTCCCCTGGGTTCCGTCTTCCAGAACAAAATCCACCTGCCTTACCAGCGCCGGATTGCTCCCTTCCAGAAAAACCGCCGCCTGCTCGGCCTGCTCATTATCTCCGAAATCCGGCAGCCGCTCCAGATCAATATCGTTCTTGCTGGACGCGCCATTGCAGATAATTTCGTCTTTTATCCGAACGATCAGATACGCTCCGTTGGTCTGCAGCTGGCGGTTCTCCTCCTCCAGCCACTCGATATCCGTCAAAAGCTCCGGATCATCTTCCGCCACCCGGCTCAGTTCCTGATACTGGGACGCCGTGCTCCGATTCAGCATCTGAATGGAACTGATAATGAAATCGTAACCGTTTACCTGTTCGTTTGCCCGGTCCTGCAGCAGGGACAGGCCGTACAAAACGATACCCGCCACAATGATCGGGACAAACAGTATGATGCAGAAAGAAATAATCAGGCGGTATCTCAGCTTCATAAAAACCTCTCTTGTATAGCATAAGCCGTAGAAACAGATATTCTACGGCTTATTATAACACTTTTTCCCATTGTTTACAGATATTTCTTCAATTCTTCCGCCTTATCCAAAACCTCCCAGGGCAAATTCAGATCGTTCCGTCCAAAGTGTCCGTAGGCAGCTGTCTGCCGATAAATGGGCCGCCTCAGATCCAGCATGCGGATAATCCCCGCCGGCCGCAGATCAAAATTTTCCCGAATAATCTCTACCAGCTTTTCATCGGAAATCCTGCCTGTGCCAAAAGTATCCACCGTCACGGACGTGGGCTGCGCCACGCCAATGGCATAGGAGAGCTGTATCTCACATTTGTCCGCCAGCCCTGCCGCCACAATATTCTTCGCCACATAGCGCGCCGCGTAGGCCGCCGATCTGTCCACCTTGGTACAATCCTTTCCGGAGAAGGCGCCGCCGCCATGGCGGGCCATTCCGCCGTAGGTATCCACAATGATCTTCCGGCCGGTAAGCCCAGCATCCCCGTGGGGCCCTCCGATCACAAAACGTCCGGTCGGATTTATGTAAATCTTGGTTTCCTCATCCAACATATCCTTCGGCAGGATCGGATCGAACACATATTTTTTGATATCCTCATGGATCTGTTCCTGACGGATATTCTCATCGTGCTGAGTGGAAAGAACCACCGCTTCCAGACGTCGGGGAGCGCCCTTTTCATCATACTCCACGGACACCTGGGTCTTCCCGTCGGGGCGAAGATAGGGCAGCGTACCGTCCTTTCTTACCTCTGCCAGCCGGCGGGCCAGCCTGTGAGCCAGGGCGATCGGATATGGCATATAATCCTCCGTCTCATTGGTGGCATAGCCGAACATCATCCCCTGATCTCCGGCTCCGGTGTCCAGGTCATCCGTCATCTCTCCGCTTTTGGCTTCCAGCGCCTTGTCCACACCCATGGCAATATCCGGCGACTGCTGATCCAGGGCCACCATAACCGCGCAGGTATTTCCATCAAAGCCCGTAGCCGCGTCATTGTAACCGATCTCTTTGACCGTTTTTCGAACAATAGCCGGAATATCCAGCTGCGCCTTCGTTGTGATCTCTCCCGTTACCAGAATAAAACCCGTGCAGGCCGCCGTCTCACAGGCCACTCTGCTCATTGGGTCCTGTTCCATGCAGGCATCCAGGATCGCGTCAGACACCGCGTCGCAGACCTTGTCAGGGTGTCCCTCTGTCACTGACTCCGAAGTAAACAATAATTTTTCCATTTTCCTTCCCTTTCCCGGCGCATTCGCCGTCTGTCCTTGGTTTCCGATAATGTCACAGGAACGAAAGTTCCTGTGACAATGAAAAAATCCGCCGAAGCGGATTTCATTGACAAACAGATGAAAAATCATCAAAGAAATCCCTTATTGTTCGAGAAACTCGCTCAGGTTGGCACCTTCCTCTCCGGGGGTTGCCGTGGTTTCACAGATCCTATGTATCTCCACCACTCTGAATAAGAGAATATTCTCCATATGAAATTTTATGACTGTATCGGTCAAAAGACCGACTGCCAAAACACACCTTACACCTTAAACCTGCATTTGTCAAGCCCGCAGCATCTTCCGCGCAGGCTCCTAAGATACCTTCAGCACAAACTTCTGGATTTCCTTTTCGGAGCTGACCTTCTCGATCTGTGCTCCCAGCTGGCGCAGCTTGCCCTCCAGATTCTCGTATCCTCTCTGGATGTAGTAGATATCGTCCACCACGGTCACGCCGTCAGCAGCCAGTCCGGCCACCACCAGCGCCGCGCCCGCCCGCAGATCCGGCGCGCATACCCGCGCCCCCGTATAGCGCTCTACCCCGCGGATAATGGCGATATTTCCCTCCACCTGAATATTCGCTCCCATACGGCTTAACTCATCCACATACTTAAACCGGTTCTCAAAGATACTCTCCGTAACCGTGCTGGTTCCCTGGGCGATACCCAGTACCACCGTCATCTGTGGCTGCATATCCGTCGGGAATCCCGGATAGGGCAGAGTAGTAACCTGCGTACTTTTGAGTTCGCCGCCCCCGAACACACGGACAGCATCGTCGTATTCCTCCACTTTACAGCCTGCCTCCAAAAGTTTGGCCGTGGTGGCCTCCAGATGTTTCGGAATCACGTTTTTGATCAGCACATCGCCGCCGGTAACGGCAGCTGCGCACATGAACGTCCCCGCCTCAATCTGATCCGGAATAACCGAGTACTCCGTTTTGTGCAGTTTCTCCACTCCGACGATTCGGATCACGTCCGTGCCGGCGCCTCGGATATTGGCCCCCATACTGTTGAGGAAATTAGCCACGTCCACCACATGGGGCTCTTTGGCCGCGTTCTCGATAACCGTCTTGCCCTCAGCCAGCGCTGCCGCCATCATCACATTGATGGTGGCGCCCACAGACACCTTATCCATATAGATATGGCTGCCCTCCAACCGCACAGCCTTGGCGGAGATCAGTCCATAACTGATGTCCACATCGGCCCCCAGGGCTTTGAATCCCTTGATATGCAGATCAATAGGGCGGCTTCCGATCTCACAGCCTCCCGGAAGAGCCACCTCCGCTTTTTTGTATTTTCCAAGAAGAGCTCCCAGCAGATAATAGGATGCTCTGATTTTTTTTATATACTCGTAATCTACACTGAGTCTCTGTATGCGGGAACCGTTAATTTTGACCGTATGGCGGTCCACCCGATCAACAATGGCCCCGATGTCTTCCATTGCACCGATCAGTACGTTGATATCCCGCACATCCGGCAAATTATCTATCGTTACCGTCTCATCCGTCATGATGGATGCCGCAAGAATGGCCAGCGCCGCATTCTTCGCGCCGCCAATCTCTACCTCTCCCCGAAGGGATGTTCCGCCTTTTATAACAAACTGCTCCATTTGCGCACCTCGATCTTTTTTTCAAACACACCATTATAGTAACGATTCTTCTCTTTTGTCAACCCCGATGTACAAAGGAATACCTATGATCATTATATACGATTTTTCTCTGATGGTCACTGTCAATTCTCACGGAATTGGCTGTAATACAGCTTCGCGTAATAGCCGTTCTTTGCCAGAAGGCTCTCGTGGGTACCCTGTTCCACCACCTGCCCGTCCTGCATATACAAAATCACGTCCGATTCCCGTATTGTCGAGAGCCTGTGGGCTACCACAAAAGTCGTACGCCCCTCCATCATTTGACCGAAAGCCTCCTGAATTTTCATCTCCGTCCGGGTATCGATGGAGGAAGTAGCCTCATCCAGAATCAGCATAGGCGGCAGGTGCAGCATAACCCGGGCAATGCACAGAAGCTGCTTCTGCCCCTGTGACAGGCTGCCTCCGTCTTCCCCCAGCACGGTTTCGTACTTTTTAGGCAGCCGGCGGATAAATTCGTGGGCGTGGGCCGCCTTCGCCGCCGCGATCACTTCTTCCTGGCTGGCATCCGGATTTGCCATGCGCAGATTGTCCATGACGGTTCCCTCCTTCAGCCAGGTTTCCTGGAGCACCATCCCAAAGCTGCTGCGGAGATTGTCCTTGGAAATATCGCGGATATCTACACCATCGATGGTAATCCTGCCCGCGTCTACCTCGTAGAACCGCATCAGCAAATTGATCAGCGTCGTTTTTCCACTGCCCGTAGGTCCGACGATGGCCACCCGCTGTCCCGGCTCTACGGAAAGATTCAGATTCCGGATCAACGGCCGGTCGGAGTCGTAGGCGAAGGCCACATTCTCAAACCTTACTCTCCCTGCCGGCTTTTCCAGCGTCTCCTTTACCTTTTCCTCCTCCAGCGGCATATCCGCCATCTCAAAAAGACGCGCGGCACAGGCCAGGGCGTTCTGCAGTTCCGTTACCACGCCGGATATTTCATTGAAGGGCTTCGCGTACTGGTTGGCATATCCCAGGAAGCTGGTCAGCGCCCCTACAGTGATACCGCCGTAAACCGCCAGAACAGCTCCCGACACACCCACCCCCGCATAGATCAGACTGTTGACAAAGCGGGTAGCCGGATTGGTAATGGAAGAGTAGAACGTGGCCTTCATAGAGCTGTCTGCCAACAGCTTATTTCCGGCGTCAAAGGCCTCCCGGGCTTTGCTCTCGTAATCAAAAAGCCTTACTACCTTCTTGTGTTCGATCATCTCCTCCACCAGAGCCGTCTGCTCCCCGCGGCGCTTCGCCTGGAGTTGAAACATGGTATAGGTTCTGGTGGCAATAAATTTTGCCATCAGCAGGGAGACCGGCGTCAGCAGAATAACCACCAGAGCAATGGGCACGCTGATATTCAGCATAAAGCCGATGGTTCCGATAATTGTCAGCACACCGGTAAACAGCTGGGTAAATCCCATGAGCAGGCCATCGGAAAAGACGTCCGCGTCCGTCACAATCCGGCTCATATAATCTCCGTGGGAATGGCTGTCGATGTCCTTAAGAGGCAGGCGGATCATTTTCGCAAAGGCCTGCTGTCTCATATTGCAGGTTACCCGATATGTGATGTAATTATTCAGCCGATTCATGATCCACTGGGAGAAGAAAGTCGCGGCCACCACCACCGCCATCCTTCGAAGCACCGAAAAGAGTTCCGGAAAATCTACGCGTCCCGAGCCTGCAATACAATCCACTGCCTGCCCGGTAAGCACCGGAATCTCCAGCGTCAGGACGACCGTGATCAGCGCGCAAAAAAGCGAAAGCAAAATATGACCGAGAAAGGGTTTCAGTTCCCGCAGAATCCTTCCGAAGATCGCCGCCTGGTTCTTTTCCTTACGCATTTGCAGCCTCCTCTCTCGGATACTGGGAATAATAGATTTCCTGATAGGTCTCGTTGTTCTCCAGCAGTTCTCTGTGCGTTCCAATCCCCATCATCTGACCGTCATCCAGCACCAGGATCTGATCCGCTGAAAGAACGGAGGATGCCCGCTGGGATACCACAACAAGCGTCGGCCGCCATGGCAGCTCTCGCAACGCCCCCCGCAGGGCGGCCTCAGTTGCCAGGTCCAGCGCGGAGGCGGAGTCATCCAGCAGGACAATCTCAGGCTTTCCCGCCAGCGCCCTGGCAATGGTTAGTCTCTGTCTCTGTCCTCCGGAAAAATTTTTCCCGCCGGCAAGCACCGGCTCCGCCAGTTTTCCTTCCTTTTTTTCCACAATCTCGCGGGCCTGGGCCGCATCCAGCGCCATCCGAAGATCCTCGGATGTTATATTCTCTCTTCCCATCAGAAGATTGCTCGCAATGGTTCCGGCAAACAGCGTGGCATGCTGGGGCACCGTCCCGATACAGCGGGCAATCTCCCGATCCGTCCAATCGTCAATATCCCGTCCATTCAGCCGGATGGTCCCGGAAGTACGCTCATAGCCATGTACCAGAAGATTTAGAAGGGTACTTTTTCCCGAACCGGTCCCTCCGATGATCCCAAGCATCTCCCCCCTCTTTACCTGAAACGATATGTGCTCCAGGGCAGGCTCGCCGCTTCCGGGATAACAGAAAGTCACATTCTCAAAGACAATCTGCTCTGCCGTGCTGCTTCCCTCCGCCGTCCCGGCTTTCGCTGTCTCCGCCGGCTTTTTCCGCTCATCCTCCGGCATCTCCATGACTTCCCGCACCCGTCCGACAGATGGCAGCGCCTTGGTAATCAGCACAATCAGATTGGCCAGCTTGATCAATTCCACCAGAATCTGGGACATATAGTTGGTAAGCGCCACCACCTCGCCCTGGGCGATCACGCCCTCCTGCACCTGGTCTGCCGCAAACCACAACACCGCCACAACGCCCAGATTGACCACCACATAGGTAACGGGATTCATCAGCGCCGAAATCCGTCCGGCCTTCATTTGGCGCTGGTACAGATCCTCTGTCAGGCCTTCATACTCCCGCTGTTCTTCCTTCTGGCGGCAGAATGCCCGGATGACCCGAACGCCCTCCAGATTTTCTCCCACCGACGCAGTAATATGCTCCAGGCCCTTCTGAATCCGGCGAAACATCGGCAGCGTGGAACGCATGATCAGATACACCACCAGCCCCAGCACCGGAATGACTACCAGAAATACCAGAGCCGCCTTCGCATTCACGATAAAGGACATAATCATGGCGCCAAACACAATAAAGGGCGACCGCAGAAACAGCCGCAGCACCATATTGATGCCGTTGCTGATCTGATTCACGTCATTGGTAATCCTGGTAATCAGCAGGGATGCCCCCGCCGCGTCATGGCCCGCGAAGGAGAGGCGCATGATCTTGGAAAACAGATCCCGCCGCATCCCCGCCGCCGTGTAGATGGCCGCCTTCGCTGCAAAATACTGCGCCGTGATGGAAAAGGCCAGGCCGGTAACTCCCAGCAGCACCAGGACAACACACATCCTCATAATATATGCCGGATCCCGCCGGGCAATGCCCACATCGATGACCGACGCCATGACCAGGGGTACCAGCAGCTCAAAAATCGCCTCCAGCATTTTGAAAAGGGGAGCAAGAATGCTCTCCTTTTTAAACTCCTTCAGATATCCAAGTAAAAATTTCATCTCTACTCTTCCGATCCTGCTGCGGTAAAGGGTACATCAAAGGCCACTTTCGCCCACTGCCCGTCGTTTACCTCCCAGGAAGTCTCCTCCTTCCAGCCGTCAAGCGTTGTCTGCAGGTACTCGTCTCTCTGCTGCTCCTGCAGGCTGCTCAGCTCTTCAGCGGAAGCTTCCTGATCGTAGTCGCTGTCCAGCCGAATCACATAAAAGCCCTGATCCTCCACCTCAATAACCTGGGACACCTGTCCCTCGCCAAGGGCGTCCGCCGCCTCGATTACCTCCGGCGCCATCGTCTCCTCCTCGTCTCCCGGATGATAGGAGTAAGTATCCATAGTTCCTCCGATGGAAGAAGCTCCGAGGCTGAAGTTTGTAGGATCGGTAATCATCTGGGCCAGTTCCCGCTGCTCCTCCTTCTCATCATCCGTCATCGCCCTGGACTCGCCGCTGTCATCCGTAACCGAAGCCGTGTTGAAAAATACATACGTAAAAGTGCGCATCCTTGCATCCTCCTCAGTGGCCGTAGGCTGCGCCTGCTGCCGGATTGCCTCACTGACCAGCCCGGAAAGAGTCTGCCACGTCAGCATCTGCTCCACATACTCCTGCGTGGCTCCCATCTGATCGAGAGCCTCCTGGGTATTGTCAGACATAAACTGCTCCGCCGCCGTCTCAATGGCCGCAGTGTCCTCCTCCGTCAGCTCAACGCCGTAATCCGAAGCGTGATTTACCAACAGATACTGTTCCTGCAGACTGTCCATCACATCGTTCTTCACATCCTCTTCAAAGGTATTGCCATTGCCGTAGAGGTCCTGGTTCCACATATCCTCCCCCAGAGAACTTCCGTAGGTTGTCTCGTAAACCGCCTGGGTATATTTTGCCACAAAGTTTGCGTACCCCAGCGTTACTGTGTCCTCTCCCTCCGCTACGGTAACCGCCACAGCGTCGGCATCTATCTGCCCGCAGCCCGAGAACATTCCCAGTGCCAGTACCGCCGTCAGTGCCGCCGCTATCTTTTTTCCTCTTCTCATATTCGTATCTCCTTCTGCTTTCCAACTCTGCTTTTTATTATAACGATTTTCCCACTGCCGGGCAATCCCGTTTCCGTATGCTGCCTGCCGGATTTATGTCTGATCCAATGCCGTTTTCTGCAGCTGACGCACAAATTCCAGGACAATATCCATGATATCCCGCGTTTTCTGCCGGCTGTTTTTTGCCAGATGATAGAGAAAGGCCGGATGTTTCGCATCCGCGGAAAAGGTAACATAGGGCGCATTGCGCTCCAGAAGACGCGGAAATTCCTCCGGACGAAGTCTCGCCCTCTCGTACAGGGCCATCCGTATGATATCTTCCTTCTGTGAAATTTCTGTGATATATGCCCGGTGGGCTTCCATCCGCAGTTTTGCCACCAGAAGCAGATTCTGCACCGGTTTCGGCGGCTCCCCGAAACGATCGATCAGCTCATCTAACATATCTTCCCGCTCCTCCTCGTTTCCAATCTCCGCGATCCGCTTGTAGATATCCAGCCGCTGAGATTCCGCGGTAATATAAGAGGGCGGCAGATATGCGTCCACAGGAAGTTCCACCACCGTGACAAAGTCCTCCTCCCGGGGAATCCCCTTCTCCTTCTTTACCGCCTCCCCAAGCATCTTGCAGTACAAATCGTAGCCCACCGCCTCCATATGGCCGTGCTGCTCCTCCCCCAGCAGGTTCCCTGCGCCTCGGATCTCCAGATCCCGCATGGCAATCTTGAATCCGCTGCCCAGCTCCGTAAATTCCTTGATGGCCGCCAGCCGCTTCTCAGCCACTTCCTTTAACATTTTGTCCTTCCGGTACATCAGAAATGCATAGGCCGTTCGATTGCTTCGCCCCACCCGGCCCCGGAGCTGGTAGAGCTGGGAAAGACCCAA
This sequence comes from uncultured Eubacteriales bacterium, assembly GCA_949286525.1. Classification (GTDB taxonomy): domain Bacteria; phylum Bacillota; class Clostridia; order Lachnospirales; family Lachnospiraceae; genus Pullilachnospira_A. Next base: position 13,197 of record CASECT010000173.1, read on the forward strand.
ATTGTCCGCATCGTGAATAATAATGGTGTTCACGTTGGAAATGTCCATGCCGATTTCAATAATCGTAGTGGAAACCAGCACATCGATCTCCTGATTGACAAAATCGTACATGATCCGCTCCAGCTGTGTCTCGGCCATCCGTCCGTGGGCGTAAGCCACATTTGCCTCCGGCACCAGGTTTTGGATCCTGGAAGCGATCTCGCCAATCTGCCGGATCCGGTTGAACACATAGTACACCTGTCCGCCCCTGGACAATTCCCGGGCGATGGCCTCCCGAATCATTTCCTCATTGTACTCAAAGACAAAGGTCTGAATCGGCTGCCGCTCCATGGGCGCCTCCTCCAGCACGCTCATATCCCGGATGCCGATCAGACTCATATGCAGGGTTCTGGGAATGGGTGTCGCCGACAGGCTCATCACATCCACCGTCTCCTTCATCTTCTTGATCTTCTCCTTGTGGCCAACGCCGAAGCGCTGCTCCTCGTCGATAATCAGAAGCCCCAGATCTCTAAATTCCACATCCTTGGAGAGCAGTCGGTGGGTGCCGATCACAATGTCCACCGTGCCTTTCTTGAGCCCCTCAATGGTCTTCTTCTGTTCCGCCGCCGTGCGGAAACGGCACAGAAGGCCGATCTGTACCGGATAGGCCGCCATCCGCTGCACAAAAGTATTGTAATGCTGTTGGGCCAGAATCGTCGTGGGCACCAGATACACCACCTGTTTACCCTCCTGCACTGCCTTGAAAGCCGCCCGGATGGCAATCTCCGTCTTTCCGTACCCCACATCCCCGCAGATCAGCCGGTCCATGATCTTGGTACTCATCATATCCTGTTTGACGGCCTCGATGGCCGCCAGCTGCCCCTCCGTCTCCTCGTAGGGGAACGTCTCCTCAAATTCCTTCTGCCACACGGTATCCGGACCATAGACATAGCCGTTCCCGTTCTGCCGGCGGGCATAGAGTTCCACCAGATCTTTCGCCACCACGCCCACGGCGGACCGCACCCGTTCCCTGGTTTTCGTCCATTCCTGGGTACCCAGCGTGTTGAGCCTGGGTTTCTTTCCCTCCCGTCCGCTGTATTTGGCAATGGAGTCCAGCTGGGTGGCAAGGATGTACAGATTTCCTCCCTTGGCATAGGAAATCTTGATATAGTCCTTTACCACCTTATCCACTTCCATCTTTTCAATGCCCTGGTAAATGCCAAGGCCATGATTCTCGTGGACCACATAATCTCCCACATGCAGATCGGAAAATCCGGAAATTTTCTCTCCCTCGTAGCGCTTGATCTTCTTTTTTTTCTTCCGGTAATGCTGGCCGAAGATATCCCCCTCGGTCAAAAGCACAAACCGGCTGTCCGGATAGGCGAATCCTCTTCCCAGGGTTCCGGGTGTGACCATAATCTCCCCGGGATTGATCGCGTGATCCCTGTCCTCGGAATAGAAACTGGAAAGCCCCTGATCCATCAGTTCCTGGGCCAGGCGCTTTGCCCGGCTCCGGGAAGGCGACAGCAGAAGCGCCTTATATTTCTGGCGGCGGTATTTCTGCAGATCCTTTACCAGCAGCTCGAAATGCTGATTGTAGGAGCCAACGCTCTGGCAGCGGATATGGTACCGCCCTGCCCGTTTGATCCAGCTGTCCTTCGTCTCCAGAGCCGAGAGGGTAACACCGCGAAAACCGGCCAGTTTCCCGAAAATCTCCTCCGGCGCAAACAGCATCTCCATCTGCTTTGGCAACAGATATCCCTTTTCCAGGCGGCTGGTCATGCTGTCGGAAAATTCCAAAGCCACCGCCTTTGCCCGTTCCTCCAGCCGTGACTCCTCATCCAGAAAAAGCAGGGTATCCTTCGGCATCAGATCCAAAAGGCTGTAGGTTTCCCGGCAAAAATAGGTCAGATGGGTCTCCAAGTCCTGGCTGAGCCCCCACTCCCTGGTCTCCTCCACCACCTGTTCCACCATAGTCTTCAGCCGGCGGGCCTCCTCGGTTTTCATCTCGCCGCGGAATTTCTCATAGAGGGTCTTCCCGTCCGCCTCCATGGCCGCAAGGCCCTCCTCTACCTCCCGCTCATCCAGCACCAGCTCCAGCGCCGGATAGATCGTGACGGAATCCGCATTGTCCACAGACTTCTGACTCTGGGCGTCAAAATAGCGCAGGGAATCCACCTCATCCCCCCACAGCTCGATCCGAACCGGATTCTCCTCGGTCAAAGGAAAGATATCCAGGATCCCACCCCGGAGGGCGAATTCTCCCCCGTGCTCCACCTGGGAAGTATACTCATAGCCGAGCTTTAACAGCCGGCCGCGTATCTCCTCCAGATCCAACACATCTCCCACAGACACGGAAAAAATCCCTTCCATATATTTTTCCCTGGAAGGGATCCGGTTCATCAGCGCGTCAATGGTGGTAATAACCGTGACTTCCGGCCGCTCCAACACCGCCCGCACAGCCTCCATACGCTGTCTGGTCAGGGCGTTTCCCCGGATATCCGACTGGTAGAAGAGCAGATCTTTCGCCGGATAATACACGGTATCCGGATCAAAGAAACGGTACTCTTCCAGAAGCTGTTTCGCCTTCATCTCATCGAAGGTCACAATCAGCCGGAAGGGACTTTCCTCTCCGATACCATAGATCAGATGCGCCTTCTGTACATCGATACAGCCGGACACATCATAAATTTTCTTGTTCTTCGTCAGCGCCTCTCTCAGCAGGCGCATCTCCTCCAGCTCCTGCAGCGGCTCGAGAAATATCTTCATAGTTCCACCTTACCGTTATAAAGATTCATGGCCTTCTCCACCTGTCCGTCCAGAATCAGAAGAATCGCGGATATGGCCCGGTCAAAGGAAGCCTCCGCCAGTTTCCGATCCTCCTGCGGCATCCGCCCCAGCACATGGGCCACCATATCGTCTCCCGGATCCAGTTTCCCCACGCCGATTCGAATGCGAAGGAAATCCTGCGTCCCGCAATGGGCGATGATGTTTTTGAGTCCATTGTGACCGCCGGCGCTTCCCTTCCGCCGGATCCGGGTGGTCCCCGCGTCCAGCGTCACGTCGTCGGAAAGAATGATCATATCCCTGGAGGGATCCAGCTTGTACCAACGCACAATCTCCCCGATACTCTCCCCGGAAAGATTCATGAAAGTCTGGGGCTTTGCCAGAAGGACCGGGTGTCCCTCGATCGTCCCCTTTCCGATCAGCGCCTTAAACTTGTGCTCCCTCATTTCAATATGATATTTCTCCGCCAGCCGGTCGATGACATCAAACCCCACATTGTGGCGGGTATGCTCGTATTTTGCCGTGGGATTCCCCAGGCCCGCTATCAGAAACATGCGTCTTTATCCTCGCTTTTCCACAGCATCGGCGTGCCGGGAGTAAAATCTGTCGTTTCTCGACCGTATTGTCCCTTTGTACACCGGCGCTATTTTTTGTATTATAGTAGACGTCCCGCCGGGATTTTGTCAAGTCAGCTGTTCCACCGCCGATAAGTCTCCATATACTTCTCTACCACTTTTTCCACTGCGCATTCCGACGTATACTTTTTGAGATTTCCGGGATAGGACACAAGCGCCATCCTCATCCTGGCAGCCACATCCTCGGCAGTAGGTTCGCACAGATATTCTTTCAGCTCTCCCCGCAGAACCTGTTTGGACCCGTAATTTTTTACCGCCACAACGGGGCAGCCGCAGTACAGCGCCTCCACAAGTGTCATCGGCAATCCCTCCACATCGGAACTGAGCACGAGCAGCGCCGCGTGTTTCATCCATTTGTACACATTGGTCTGCCATCCTCCGAAGTACACCCGGGATTCTATGCCGTAATCTTTTGCCATCTCCTTCAGTTTCTCTTCCAGTTCGCCGATTCCCAGGATGACCAGCCGATATTTTTTATAGAATTCTCCCTCGTAAAAAGCGGTAATCAGCCGGTCGGGCCTCTTTACCGCCGTCAGCCTGGCGCAGTAGAGAATGTAGGGCCCCGGAAAATCCAGCGTTTCCTCTTTCTTTCGGTCAATCTCCTGGAAATTCAGCGGATTCCACATGGGCTGAATGGTCTTCTGGGGAAGATGATAAACCTCCCTCATCTCTCTTTTAATCTCCGTGCCGACGCAGGCGATCTGCCTGTTCCCGTACAGCCAGCGGATAAAGATCCGATAAGGCAGAGTTCCGGCATATGGCAAAATGCTCTGATGACTGTGCAGGACATACATCGCCCTCCGGGAATATCGGGACAGCCGCGTGATCACATCCGGGTACAGCAGGTGCGAAGTGAGCAGAACGACCTCCCCGTCCCTTGTCGCCAAATCCAGCGCCCGGTTTATTCTGTGAACCAGCGGAATCAGTTTTGTCACATAGTCGAGAGTCGAAAATGTCTTCTGTTCGGTAAGCCAGATCCTGTGGACTTCCGGACTCAATTCGTACTGCATCCACTTCCTGAGGAAAATGACCGTGACGTCCACGCCTCTTTTGGCCAGGTAATTCGCCTGGTTCGCCACCACCTGCTCCGCGCCCCCGTTTTGCAGGGAATTAATGATATAGATCGCTTTTTTCATCTGTCGGTTCCTTTCATCTTAACTCTGTCATATCACATGGAAAGATCCCTTCCAGCCTTTCCCCTGGAAGGGATCTCTTTCAATGCGAGAACCTGATCTGCCGTTTCTGCTACAGCGCTGCCTCCTTCTCAAATTCCTCCCGGTATTTTTCCAGGATCATATTCTGAAGGCGCTCTCGGGTCTCCGAGCAGATGGGGTGGGCGATATCCTTGAATTCTCCGTCCGCGGCTTTGCGGCTGGGCATGGCGATAAACATCCCCTTGTCCCCCTCAATTACTTTGATGTCGTGCACGACAAACTCATTATCAATGGTAATGGATACGACGGCTTTCATTCTTCCTTCCTTCGCAATCCCCCGTATACGGATATCTGTTATCTGCATATCTACACCTCCCCTGCGGCCCCCTGCGCCGCTTCGTAACGATTGGTATTTTCCGCCACCACGCGGATCCTGTCCTTTCCGATATAAGTGGAGCCGCTCAGCAGCGTCTCGTTGCTCTCCACGATACAGTTCTCCACATGCACATTATCTCCGATGTATGCGCCGTTCAGTATAATGGAATTTTTGATCACACTGTTGTTCCCCACAAACACTTTCTTGAAGAGAACCGAATGCTCCACCTTGCTGTTAATGATACATCCGCTGGCAATCAGGCTGTTTTTCACATCGGAACCGGCGTTATACTTTGCCGGAGGCAGATCATATGCTTTGGAGTATATCTGAGGCTCCTGACGGAAAAAGTAATCCTGGACGTCCTTCTTCAGGAAATCCATGTTAGTTCTGTAATAACTTTCCACACTGGCGATATTGCTCCAATAACCCTCCATCACATATCCGTAGATCCGCTTGAGCCCCATATACCGGATCAGCACGTCGGTAACGAAATTGTAACGTCCCTCCTCGTTGCACCGCTCCAGAAGCTCGATCAGCACTCTCCGGCGGATGACATAGACGCCGGTGGAAGCGATATTGGACTTGGCCACCATGGGCTTTTCCTCAAAACCGGTAATCTGGCCGTTCACATCCATCTGTACCACACCGAAACGATTAATGTCCTCCTCGGGATGTTTCACACAGACCACCGTGATATCAGACTGTTTGGAAATGTGATAATCCAGTACCTTATTATAATCCAGTTTGTAGACGCAGTCGCCGCTGGCGATAATCACATAAGGCTCATGGCGCTCCTTGAGGAAATCAATATTCTGCCACATAGCATCTGCCGTCCCCCGGTACCACCAGCTGTTCCCTATGGTTACCGTGGGCGTCAGAACATAAAGACCTCCCTGCTTTCTGCCGAAATTCCACCACTTGGAAGAATTCAGATGCTCATTTAAAGAGCGGGCATTGTACTGGCTCAAAACCGCCACCGTCTGTACGTTGGAGTTAGTCATATTGCTCAGCGCAAAATCTATACTGCGATAACTGCATCCCACCGGCATTGCGGAGATCGCTCTCTTATCCGACAGGTTCTGCATTCTGCTGCTGTTTCCACCCGCTAAAATAATTCCTAATGCTTTCATCACTGTTCACCTGCCTTAATAATGTATCCTCCGCTTGCCAGTTCCCCGTCGGGATAGTCAGCGCTCTCGGTATTTCCTCTGATAGCCGTATTCTTTCCGATCTTTACCTTCGCCGGAATAACGCTCTTCTCCCCGATGGTCGCCAGATCAAAGGCGTAGACGCTGGCATTCAGTCTGCTGGGCGCCGACTCTCCCACACCGATTCTGGTCTCCTCTCCGATCACGCAGTCCTCGGCGATAATTGCCTTCTCAATCTGCGCGTCCTTCCCGACAACCGTATTCTTCATAAGGATGGAATCCCGGATTACCGCTCCTTCCTCCACGATCACACCGGCTCCCAGAACGGAATTATACACTTCCCCGTATATCTGTGCGCCGGCTCCGATGATAGCCCTCTCCACATGGGCATCCTCTCCGACAAAGTGAGGCTCGATCCGATCCTGCTTAGTGTAGATCTTCCAGTACTCCTCGTAGAGATTAAACTCCGGAATCAGATCAATCAGCTCCATGTTGGCCTCCCAGTAGGAGCCCAGCGTTCCCACATCCTTCCAGTATCCGTTGAATTCGTAGGCAAAAAGACGTTTTTGATGCTCATGACAGTAAGGAATAATATGTTTTCCAAAATCGCAGTTGCTCTGAGAACTCATGGCGATCAGGGACTCCTTCAGCGCTTCCCAGCTGAAAATATAGATCCCCATGGACGCCAGGTTGCTCCTGGGCTTCTCCGGTTTCTCCTCAAATTCCGTGATACGGCTGTCCTCATCCGTGATGACAATACCAAACCTGCTGGCTTCCTCCATCGGCACCGGAAGCACAGCGATCGTCACATCCGC